>NZ_JAELUG010000149.1 GCF_016429255.1 Rhizobium sp. ASV8 | reverse complement strand
GGATGATCTCACCGTTTTCCGACTGGACCTCGTTGAGGACGGCCTTCAGCCGCTCTTCGAATTCGCCGCGGAACTTGGCGCCGGCAATCAGGGCCCCCATGTCGAGCGCCATCAGCTTCTTGTCCTTCAGCGATTCAGGAACGTCGCCGTTGACGATGCGCAGCGCCAGACCTTCGACGATCGCCGTCTTGCCGACGCCCGGCTCGCCGATCAGCACCGGGTTGTTCTTGGTACGGCGGGACAGGACCTGAACGGTGCGGCGGATTTCCTCGTCGCGGCCAATCACCGGATCGAGCTTACCCTCGCGAGCCTCGGCGGTGAGGTCGCGGGCATATTTCTTCAGGGAATCGAAGCCCTGCTCCGCATTGGCGGAGTCTGCCGTGCGGCCCTTGCGGATCTCGTTGATGACCTGATTGAGGGCAACGGGTGTAACGCCGGCCTTCTTCAGCGTAGCCGAAGTCGAGGCAGTCGGCTCGATCGCCAACGCTTGCAACAGACGCTCGACGGTGACGAAGCTGTCGCCAGCCTTCTTCGCGGCGTCTTCAGCCGTGGTAAAGACCTTGGCAAGCGGCTGCGCCAGATAGACCTGGCCATCGCCGCCCGAAACCTTCGGCAGTTTGGCAAGAGCAGCATCATTGGCGAGACGAGCGGCCTTGGCGTCGCCACCGGCACGTTCGATCAGCGAAGATGCCATGCCCTGATCGTCGTCAAGAAGGACTTTCAGAACGTGTTCGGGCGTAAATTGCTGGTTGCCTTGCGAAAGCGCGTTGGTTTGAGCGGATTGCAGAAAACCGCGTACCCGCTCGGAGTATTTTTCAATATTCATATTAGACCTCCATGGATCGGCCTGCCCTGAATGGCGCAGATCGATGATTGAGATTGAGCCCCCTCAAGAGGCAGGCCCGGCCTTGTCGCCATTGGGATTTGCGGCAAAGCAGCTAAGCGGAATATGGGAGGGTCGCTCAGAAGTTTAAAGGGCGTGAAAAGCGAAAAAAGCCAACAAAAGTTGCGAGTCAAGCCGGACCGACATCAGGCCGAAAAACCTCTGCGTCCGCCAGTCCGGCAGATCAAATGTGCGACCATCTTGGGCGGCATGAGAAAGACAAGTCAAACAAAAACGGGAGCGACAGCATTTCAGCGCTGTCGCTCCCGTCTCGATATTCGATCGTCTCTCTGGAAAAAGAGAGAGGATTACTCCGAAGTCGCGTCTGCCAAAGCCGGAGCTTCGCCAGAGGCTGCCTCGCCTTCGCCTTCCGCATCAGCGGCGGCGCGACGCGGCTGGCGGCGCGGGCGGCTACCGGCGTTGCGGCGGCGCGGCTGGCGTTCGGCGGCAGGCGTTTCTTCCTCGATTGCCACTTCGGCAGGGATGCCTTCGATCACCGGCTGCGGGCCGGTGCCATCGATCACGTCCGGCTCGGGAGCCGGAGCTGCGGCGACGGCCGGAGCGGGCTGATGACGCGGCGGACGTGGTGCCATCTGCGGCTGATCGTCCATCTCGCCGCCATCGATATCATCGATGTCGCGGTCTGCACCATCACGCTCATTGTAATTCTGGTGTTCGTCGCGCTGATAGCGCTCCTGCATCTGCGCCTGGGCGCTAGCAATGATGCGATTGTAGTGTTCGGCATGCTGAAGGTAGTTTTCAGCCATGACACGATCGCCGGAGCTTTGAGCATCGCGAGCCAAAGCCGCGTATTTCTCGGCGATATGCTGGGCGGTTCCGCGGATCTTCACATCGGGACCGGAGCTGTCGTAGGTTCTGGTCAGCGGGTTCGAGCCCTTGCGGTTGAAATTATTGTTGTTGTTATTTCCGCCGCCGCCGCCGTTGTTGTTACCACGCCCCCGACCGCGCTTATTCTGCTGTCCTGGCCTCATAGATCCTTCACCTGAATTCTCTTCGTTGGGATAAAATTCATACACGACACCTGCCGCCGCGGTTCGGTCACTTCCGAAACCAAGGCCTGCGTGCCGCAAGCAAACTGCGCTTTAAGCGCCGGTCTGCCGCTCGACTACGTCAGATTAACTGATCACGCATTGGGTTATCTTCAACCTTTGACACTCTTACCAAAGAGCGGATCCCCGAGGCTGTCCAAGACAGGCGAATCGTCTCGCCTATTCCCAGCCGCCCAACGCGTGAGCGCAACCTATATCGCTTCCTCAGGAAATCCAAGCCTTTTCTTCGCGATAACAACAGAGGTTCCACAAATCTGCAGCAAAATGTCGCGTTAATGATGAAACTCAAACACAAGCACCCGGTCGTTCCGGCCGTAGTCACGAACCGCTTCGACAAGGAGAAATCCTGCTCCTTCAAAAACCGAAGTCACCGTTTCACGCTGATCGTAACCGATCTCAACACCAATCATACCATTCGGGTGTAGAAACCGCGCCGCATCCTTTGCGATCGCTCTATATGCATCCAGCCCATCAAGGCCTCCGTCAAGGGCCGCGGGGGGATCGAAATCCTTTACTTCTGGAGCGAGAGTGGAAATGACACTGGACGCAATATAGGGCGGATTTGAGACAATCACATGAAATCGTTCGTGGATGGCTTCAAACCAGCTACCATGCACGGTGGTAAACCGCGCCGCCAGTCCATTTCGCTCAGCGTTCCCGCGAGCAGTTCCCAGCGCTTCGCTGGAAATATCGGAACCGACACCGGTTGCTTGCGGACATTCCCGCAGCAAGGCCAGACAAATGGCCCCGGTTCCCGTTCCCATATCCAATAAGTGGACATTGCCGACTTGCGATTCAAGACGCCGCATATGCGGCAGCATCGTATCGACGAGAATTTCCGTGTCGGGGCGCGGTTCGAGGGTTGCTGGCGACAGCTGCAACGGCAACCCGTAAAATTCGCGCTCACCAAGGATGCGATGGACAGGCTCATGGTTGAGACGGCGACCGATCGCCGCTCGAGCCTTCTCCACATCTTCGAGCAACACCGCATCGGCGCCGCGCGTCACAAGCTCGGTGGATGAGAGGCGCAGCAGGCCACCGACAAGAATACGGGCCTCGGTGGCGGGATCGTCGAGATCGGCCTCGGCAAAGCGGGCACGCACCTCGTGCAGGAGCGCCACGACGGTCGACCCCTGCCCGCTGCTCATGCCTGTTCACCGAGCTGGGCGAGCTGGCTTGCCTGATAGTCAGCCAGAAGCGCATCGACCACTTCGTCGATCTCGCCTTCCATCATCCGGTCGAGCTTGTAGAGCGTCAGGTTGATGCGATGATCGGTAACGCGACCCTGCGGGAAATTATAGGTGCGGATGCGCTCGGAGCGGTCACCCGAGCCGACCTGGCTCTTGCGGTCGGCGGAACGCTCGCTGTCGGCGCGCTGGCGCTCCATGTCGAACAGGCGCGAGCGCAGAACCTGCATCGCCTTGGCGCGGTTCTGGTGCTGCGACTTTTCCGAACTCGTCACCACGATCCCCGAGGGGATGTGGGTGATGCGCACGGCCGAGTCGGTAGTATTGACGTGCTGACCGCCGGCGCCGGAAGAGCGCATCGTGTCGATACGAATATCCTCCGGCCGGATCTCGATATCGATTTCCTCGGCCTCGGGCAACACGGCGACAGTTGCCGCCGACGTATGAATGCGCCCACCCGCTTCGGTCTCCGGCACGCGCTGGACACGATGGACGCCGGACTCGAACTTCAGCCGGGAAAACACGCCCTTGCCGCTGATCGTCGCGATAATTTCCTTGTAACCGCCCGCTTCGCCCTCGCTCGAGGAAAGGACTTCCACCTTCCAGCCGTTGCTGCCGGCAAAGCGTTCATACATGCGAAAAAGATCGCCGCCGAAAAGGGCAGCTTCGGAGCCACCCGTACCGGCTCGGATTTCCAGGATCGCGCTTTTCTCGTCGGCCGCGTCCTTCGGCAGCAGCAGGATCTGCATTTCTTGTTCGAGCGTTGCGATGCGCTCTTTCACCTCAGGCAGTTCCATCTCGGCAAGATCGCGCATCTCGCGATCGACCGATTTGTCGGCGAGCATGGTGTCGAGATCGGCAGCCTCTGCGATGGCGCGCTCGTAGTCGCGGATCTTGGCCACCACGGGCTGCAGTTCCGAATACTCGGAAGCAAGCTTCACATAGACGTCCGCGGCTGGGCCGGCGGACATGCGCGCTTCGATTTCGCCGAAGCGGCGCTCGAGTTCACGCATTTTTTCAACGGGGAGCTTCGCCACCCTGGACTCCAATTCTTCTTATTATCTCTGCTGTGATGTGATGCGCATGATCTTGTCCGGAAACCGCTTTGTGCCTTACGAGATCCCGCGCTAAAGCGGAATATTGTGGCTCTCGGCAAAACGAACAAGGATATCGCGCATCGAGGTCGTCGGGCGCTTGTCGTTCAGCGCCTCCTCCATGACTTCAGACAGAGCCTGAAGATCGAGCCCCAGAAGCATCGCCTTCACCGGACCGATCGACGCCGGCGACATCGAAACCGAACGGAAACCGATGCCAAGCAGCGCCATGGCGGAAATCGTCTTGCCGGCAAGTTCGCCGCAAAGCGTCACCGGCGTCTTGTTGCGCTCGCCAGCCCGCACGATGTCACGGAGAATGCGCAGGAACGGCCGGTCCAGCGGATCGAAGCGATCCGAAACGCGGGCATTGCCGCGATCGACCGCCATCGAGAACTGGAACAGATCGTTGGAACCGACTGAGACGAAATCGACCTCGGCCATCAACTCGTCCAGCTGCCACAATAGCGCCGGCACTTCCAGCATGGCGCCGAACTGCAGCTTGCGCGGCAATCCATGGCCGAAACGCGAGAGGTGCTGGACTTCCTTCTGCAGCAGCTCGCGCACCGCCCTGATCTCGGAGACTTCCGTAACCATCGGCACCATCATCTTCAGCTCGGTGTCGGCCGCCGCCTTCAGCATGGCGCGCAGCTGCGTGCGCAGGAGGCCCGGGCGATCGAGAGAAAGGCGAATGGCGCGCCAGCCGAGAGCCGGGTTCTCTTCCTCATGGGCGCGGAAGTAGGGCACGACCTTGTCACCGCCGATATCGAGCGTTCGGAAGGTGATAACACGCCCGTCCGCCTGCTTGATCACATTGCGGTAGAATATTTCCTGCTCTTCGGCCTTCGGCATGGTCGAAGCGATCATGAATTGCAGTTCGGTGCGGAAAAGGCCGATACCCTCGGCGCCGGATTCCGCAAGCTGCGGCAAATCGACCAGCAGGCCGGCATTCATCAGCAGCGAAATGCGCTGCCCGTCCTTGGTGACCGGCTCGACCGAACGCAGAGCGCGGAACTGCTCCTGCCGGCGGGCGCGGAAACGCACCTTTTCCTCGTAGGAACGCTGATGGTCGGCCATCGGCCGAAGATGAACATGGCCGCCATCGCCATCGATGATGACCGGATCGCCGTTTTCGGCCAGCGCGACGATCCCTGTCGCCTGACCGATAACCGGAATGCCCATGGCGCGGGCAACGATGACGACATGGCTCGTCACAGCACCTTCTTCCAGCACGAGGCCGCGAATATTGGCGCGGGGATAATCGAGCAGTTCGGCGGCACCCATGGCGCGCGCGAAAATGATCGCGTCGTTCGGGAAGCCTTCGGCGCTCGTGCGGCCGGAATAGCCGATGAGCTGCCGGAGCAGGCGGTTGGCCAGATCCTCGAAATCGTGCATGCGCTCGCGCAGATACGGATCGGTCAGGCGCATCATCCGCGCCTTGGTGTCACTCTGCACCTTTTCGACGGCTGCTTCCGCCGTCAAACCGTTGCGCACGGCCTCTTCCAGCTTGCGCACCCAGCCCTGGTCGTGCGCGAACATGCGATAGGTTTCCAGCACCTCGCGATGTTCACCTTCCATGGACACGTCGCGACGAGAGAGCATGTCGTCGATCGAGATGCGCAGCGAGCCGAGCGCTTCGGCCAGACGGCCGATTTCCTTGTCTGCATCCTCGTTCAACAGATTGGTGACGACGATGCGCGGCTCATGCAGCACGACATAGCCGAGGCCGATGCCTTCATTATAGCTGTCGCCGTCGATGGTGACCGAACGGGTCAGATCGAGTTCGAGGCCGGGCTTGGTGATCTTTTTAAGCTCGCCGGTGGCGATCATTTCGGCCAGGACCATGGCCGTCGTTTCGAGCGCTTCCAGCTCTTCCTCGCGATAGGTCCTGCTCGCCTTGTTCTGCACGACGAGAACGCCGAGCGACCGGCCAGTCCGCAGAATCGGCACGCCGAGGAAGGAATGATAGATTTCTTCGCCGGTTTCCGGCAGGTAGCGGAAAGCCGGATGCGATTGCGCGTCGGAGAGATTGAGCGGCTGGGCGGACGCGGCGATGGTGCCGACGAGACCCTGCCCCATCTTCAATTGCGAAAGGTGGACGGCTTCCTTGTTGAGGCCTTCGGTCGCATAGAGCTCGAGCACACCGTCGGCGCGCAGCACGTAAACGGAGCACACTTCGGCGACCATGTTGCCGGCAATCTGTCGAACGATCCGGTCAAGGCGCTCCTGCGGCTCCAGCGGCTCCGCCATAAGTTCGCGCAGCCGCTTGAGCAGAACGCGTGGACCGCCGGATAGGTCTCTCATTGCGTCTCTAGCTCCCGAATCAAGATGTCATGCCACTCTTGCCCATGTCAGGGCCGGCCGAAACTCGCCTCCGTCACGGTCCGTTGTCAGCAGTCCTCAATCAACTCTTATCCAGACCGTAGCAGGAATGCAAAGTCCTGACTGCGAGTTCTGCATAAGGACCGTCGATCAGGATGGAAATCTTGATTTCTGACGTCGTAATAGCCTTGATGTTGATGCCTTTTTCGGCAAGTGCCCGGAAAGCGGTCGCGGCGACACCTGCGTGCGAACGCATGCCGACGCCGATGACCGAAACTTTTACCAGACCTGATTCGCTCTGGACGACATCGTAGCCGATCTTTTCCTTGTTCTCGCCAAGAACGCGCAGTGCCTTTTCGGCATCACCCGATGGAACCGTAAAGGTCATGTCGGTCTTGGAGCCGTCCTCGGAAATATTCTGGACGATCATGTCGACATTGATGTGGCTCTCGGCCAGCGGCCCAAAGATGGCGGCGGAAACGCCCGGCCTGTCGGCAAGACGGCGCAACGAGATCTGGGCCTCATCCTTGGCATAGGCAATGCCGGTGACTACTTCCTGTTCCACGATTTCATCCTCGTCACAAATCAGCGTTCCGGGCGGGTTCAGCAGATCGCCCATGCCCGGAGCATCGGGATCCTCGAAAGAGGAGCGCACGAAAGTGCGAACCTTAAAGACCATGGCCAGCTCGACCGAGCGCACCTGCAGCACCTTGGCGCCGAGAGACGCCATTTCGAGCATTTCCTCGAAGGCGATCTTCTTCAGGCGGCGAGCCTTCGGCTCGATGCGCGGATCGGTCGTATAGACGCCATCAACGTCGGTATAGATATCGCAGCGGTCGGCCTTGACGGCAGCGGCGATCGCAACTGCCGAGGTATCGGAACCGCCGCGGCCGAGCGTCGAGATACGATTGTCCGGGCCAAGTCCCTGGAAGCCGGCGACGACAGCCACCTGGCCTTCTCCCATGCGGCGAACCATCTCGGCGCCGTCGATTTCCAGGATCCGGGCGGCGCCGTGGGCATTGTCCGTGCGGATCGGGATCTGCCAGCCCTGCCAGGAGCGGGCATTGACGCCCATGGCCTGCAGCGCGATCGCCAGCAGGCCCGATGTAACCTGCTCGCCCGACGCAACGACGGCATCATATTCGCGCGCGTCGTAGATCGAATGATTGGCGCCTGCGACCTTCGGGATGTTCTGAACCCAGCCGACCAGCTCATTGGTTTTGCCCGACATGGCGGAAACGACGACCGCGACCTCATGGCCGGCGTCGACTTCACGTTTCACATGGCGTGCAACATTCTTGATACGGTCCAGATCCGCGACGGAGGTTCCGCCGAATTTCATCACGATGCGTGCCATGTGCCTCTACCAGTACCCAGCGCCGGGCGGCCGAAATGCGATAAGCCCGGCATACAAAACCGCCTTGCCAGCTCGATAGCCGGAAAAGCTTGATCTCAATGGGGCCGTCTCTTAACGAGTTTGGCAGGCGGGCGCAATAGCTTGGCGCAGCCGGCCGCCTATAAACCTTCACCTAAAACTCAACTTTTAAGCTCGACCATAACTTATCGAAAATGCCGCCTTCCGTCGGTATATTTTCCTTGTTGACGATGGTCACGACCAGGACGCCGCCGCTCGGCTTACCTGCCGCGACCACTTCATATTCCATGACATCGTTTTCCGTGGTGGTTTCAGCCTTGACGCCTTTCAGCGCCCGGCCGTCTGAAAGCGTGCGCTGCGTGGCCTCTTTCTTGATCTTGGCGCCAGCGCTGACGCTTTCCTGCACCATCTGCTGCAGCACGAAATCCGTGAGGCCGGCGGGATTGAGCTTCTTATATTCCTGCACGATGATGCCGGTGCCGATCGGCGTCATCAGGGCATATTGCTGCACGCCGCTGCCAAGATCAGTCCTGGCGACAGAAAACTTACCGTCGTGATCGAAGGAGAATTTGCTGCCGGAGAAAGTCACGGTTTCGCTGCGCTGCAACTCCACGGAAATCTTGCGACCGTCTTTCGTGGTGACATCCAGCGTATCGCCGGGATTGATCCCCACTTCGACACCGTCGACCGTCAAACGAAAGCCTTTGCCATCCCCGGCATCTGCATGACCGACCGCAAGACAAGCTATGGCTATCGCGGTCGCGAGACGGAATGGTTTCATGAAGAACTCCTCCATTGGCCGAGGAATCGGATCGATCCCTAATCTGAAAGCCCGGTTAACAGCCCAGGCGATTGATCGGCCACGCAACGCTTGCTTGTCAACCTTCCTCCGACAGCGCGGATATGGAAGATGGCGCGCGACACCGTGGCAAGAGCTTGCACCCTTGACATCGGCCTCCGATCGTCCGACTTCACGAATGACAGAAACTATGCCTCGCAATCATGCGAGCGGATTGCACGATGCCGACCAAGGAGCGAGCCATGAGCGAAACGGCGAAAAGCACGATCGACCAGAGCGAAGTGGATCGCTTCTCCGCCATGGCCGCCGAATGGTGGAGCCCGACTGGCAAGTTCAAGCCGCTGCATAAATTCAATCCGGTTCGCCTGGCCTATATACGCGACCGCGCTTGCGAGAATTTCGACCGCAACCCGAAAAGCAGCCGCCCGCTCGAGGGGCTGCGCGTGCTCGATATAGGTTGCGGCGGCGGATTGCTCTCGGAACCGATGGCGCGCATGGGCGCCGAAGTCATTGGCGCCGACCCCTCCGAAAAGAATATCGGCATTGCCTCGACACATGCGAAAGCCTCCGGCGTTCCTGTCGATTATCGGGCGGTGACGGCCGAGCAGTTGGCCGAAGCCGGAGAAACCTTCGATATCGTCCTGAATATGGAAGTGGTCGAGCACGTTGCCGATGTGGAATTCTTCCTCACGACCTGCGCCAAGATGGTGCGCCCCGGCGGGCTGATGTTCGTCGCAACCATCAACCGCACGATGAAGGCCGCAGCACTTGCCATCTTCGCCGCCGAAAACGTGCTTCGCTGGCTGCCGCGCGGCACGCACCAGTATGAGAAGCTCGTGCGCCCCGAAGAGATCGAGAAACCTCTGTCGGCCGATGGGCTCGAAATCATCGCCCGCACCGGCGTGTTCTATTCACCGCTACAGGATCGGTGGAACCTGTCGAAGGATATGGACGTCAATTACATGATGCTGGCGAAACGGGCAAAATACAGCTGAAGGCGCGCGGTCAGCGGAGAAGGCTTGCCTAGACCTTCAAGGCCAGCACATGCGTCAGCAAATCGCTCTGGCCTTCGGCATTGAGCGCTGCAATGTCCTTGAGCCGGCCTCGATCGACGTTGACTGAATTGCCGTCAGGCCCATAAGGCTGCTTGAACGTGAAGGCGGCGGCAGTCGCTCCGTGATCGTGGAGATATTCCAGCCTTTCGGCGCCATCCTTCCAATGCGGAAGGACGCCTTCATCCACCCACCAAAGCACCAATGGCGGCCAGTTTTGCCTGACGTTCCAGTGTCGGGCATGTTTGAGCGCGTCGGCATGCACGCCGCTGTAGGAAAACGCCATCAGCGATTCGATATCTGCCCAGAGCGATAGCGACGACGGGGCCGAGGCAAAACCGCTGCCCTCGATAAAGCGGGGAAAGACCTGTTCACCCCAACAGGCAACGCCCGGCTCGCCGGCATAGCCGGAACGGCCAATAAAACCATGCGCCCTGGCGGCAGCCTCGAAATTCGCTGCTTCCCGCAGGCGGAACCCTTCCACGGCAGGGCTGTCATAGGCCGCGACATGCAGCCCGAAATTATACATGGCGAGATGCTTGCCGGTGGCCGGCACCATCAGTTGATATCGTCGGGGAGCACGGGAATGGCGGCGATCTCAATGCCTTCATCGACAAGAGCCTGCGCTTCGTCCGGCGTTGCCTTGCCGATGATCCCGCGGGCATCCGCCTCGCCATAATGGATCTTGCGGGCTTCCTCGGGGAATTTCGCACCGACATCTTCGGAATTGGCCTTGATGGTGTCGACCGCTTCCTTGAGCTTGACCATCGCTTCCTTGCGGGCGGCATCCATGGCGAGCGTCTGCATTTCATCCTTCTTGCGCGCCGTCGAAACGGAAGGCGCCATCAGCAGCTTGGAAATCGCAGCCGAATTGCAGACAGGACACGTCAAAAAGCCGCTTGCGACCTGCCGGTCGAAATCGGCACTTTCCGAAAACCAGCCCTCGAACTCGTGGGCATTGTCACAGCTAAGCGAATAACGGATCAAGCGGCGACGCCTCCAGACGCCGGCGTCGCGATCTTCTCCAACGAAAACTCGCGCGCATTCTTCAGGTTCGGGATCTTATCATGGGCTGCCTTCACGGCAGCAACATCGATTTCGGCCACAACCACAGCCTCGCCCGTGCCGCCTGCCGACGCCAACACCTTGCCCCAGGGATCGACGATCATCGAGTGGCCGAAGGTTTCGCGGCCGTCTTCATGCTTGCCGGCCTGCGCAGCGGCGATGACGAACATGCCGTTTTCGATGGCGCGGGCGCGCAGAAGGATCTCCCAATGCGCCTCGCCCGTCTGCCTGGTGAAGGCGGCTGGAACGGTCATTACCTCGGCGCCGGCAACGGCCTGGGCACGGAAGAGCTGCGGAAAGCGCACGTCGTAGCAAATGGAAAAGCCCAGTTCGGCAAAGGGCAGCGATGTAATGCGTGCCTCAGACCCCGGTCGGTAAACGGCGCTTTCGCGCCAGCTCTCGCCATTGTCGAGATCGACATCGAACATATGGATCTTGTCATACCGGTTGATGAGCTTGCCATCGGGACCGAAAAGAAATCCGCGATTGGCGATCTTGCCGTCATCGAGCGCAATGGCGGTCGAGCCGATATGAAGATATATGCCAAGCTCCTTCGCAAGCTCGGCGGCAGTCTTGACGATGATGTCGCCGGCTTCGTCGCGCAAGACGGCGCGCAGGCCCGGACGATCTTTCTGCACCGCGCCGGTCATCTCCGGCGTCTGCACGTAGACAGCGCCCTGCGAAGCGGCGTCACGCACCAAACGCGCCATGTCGGCAGCATTCTTCACCGGATCGACACCGGAACACATCTGAATGGCGGCGGCTTTGAAACTCATCGTCGTCTCCCTAAAGCATGTCGCGCAAAAGCGTTGGGCGGGTTTGCTACAACGACATGCGCAAGAACAAAGATCTAAAGCGCGCGTAGCAAGCCTGAGGCATCGCGAAACTTTTTAGCAAATGCGGCTCAGGCCGCCAGCATCGGATCGAGCTTGCCGGCCCGGTCGAGCGCATGGATATCGTCGCAACCACCGACATGCTCGTCATTGATGAAGATCTGCGGAAAGGTCGATGCGCCGTTTGCCTTGGCGATCATCTCCTGCCGCTTCTCGGGTGCATGGGTCGCATTGTACTCGACGTAATCGACACCCTTGGATTCGAGCAGGGATTTCGCACGAGCGCAGTAGCCGCAGAACTCACGCGTATAAATAACGACAGATGCCATGATCCACTCCGGAATAACTAAGCTTTGCTGTCATATAAGATGGCCGACGACCCTTGCAAAGGTCAAAACCGTGACATCGGCAGCACCTGCTTTCTTCAAAGCCCGCGTTGCCGCGGCCACCGTGGCGCCGGTGGTATAGACATCATCCACCAGCACGATGCGCCGGCCGAAGATGTCGGCCGCCCGATGGTCGGAAACGGCGAATGCCCCGCGCACATTGTCCTGCCGCGCCTTGGCGCCGAGACCCACCTGCTGGCTTGTGCGTTTGACTCGCAGCAGCGTCGCAGCAAGAAGCGGTTTTCCCGAAAGATGGGCAACATGACGAGCCAGTTCGGCAGCCTGATTGTACTTGCGCGAAAACAGTCGCGCCCGATGCAAAGGCACGGGAATGATCGCGTCGCAGGCGGCCACGGTGCCGTCGCTGGCGCGGAGCATCCATCCGGCCATCATCGGCGCGAGATCGGTGCGGTCGGGGTATTTCAGGCTGAGCACGAGATCGCGCACGATACCGTCATGGACGGCAGCAGAACGCAGCCTGTCGAAAACAGGCGGATCGGCGAGCGCTTCGGCGCTGAGGATGCCGGCGCCCAGATCGTGGGAAAAGGGGCTGCCCAGTATTTCGCAATAGGGCCGCTCGATGAAGCGGATGCGGGACCAGCAGGCAGGGCAGAGGCCACGATGCGCGCCGACCGAGACGCCGCAGCCGGGACAGGCGGGCGGATAGACCAGATCGGCAAGCGCCACCCATGGTCTTTTCAGGCCGGCGGTCAGCATAGACAACGTGATTTCGCGCCCCAACATCCTCATATGCCCATTGCGCCCGTTGGATTGACGATAGAGCGTCGTGCTTCCTTCCGGAAGCACAAAGACGCTCTACCTCTTTGAATCTACGCATCAGGCCTTCCGAAAATCGATTCCGATTTTCGGGCCGATGCTGTAGCTTTTTCCGGCAGGCTTTGCGAAGGAAAACGCGTGGCCCACCAGGCCCCATCGAAATAAACTATTGCAGGAAAACGCCATGGAAATCGTCTTCGACCAAGCACTGCTCGCGGCCCGTAAGCGCCGGGCATTGAGACAGGGCGATCCAAAAGCCGCTTTCCTGCTCGATATCGCCGCCGGCGAACTGGCAGAGCGGCTGGCGGTGACGGAACGCCATTTCGACGAGGCTGTCGAGCTTCACGGCGCAACCGGCATCGCAGCGCGCCTGGCGTTTGCGACCGGCAAGATCGGCCATCTCAGCAGGATCGAAAACGAGCCTGGTTTTGCAGCGGCCGGCGAGAGCGTCATCGAGGCTCCTCTTGAAGAGTTGCCGCTGGAGGCGGACTCCGTCAATCTCGTCCTCTCCCCGCTCAGCCTGCACGTCACCAACGATACTCCCGGCGTCTTCATCCAGGTCCGCCGCGCGCTCAAGGCAGATGGCCTCTTCCTGGCGGCCATCCCCGGCCTGGGAACTTTGCAGGAACTGCGCGAGGTATTGCTGGCCGCTGAAATCGAGTTGACCGGCGGCGCCAGCCCGCGCGTGATACCCTTTGCCGATGTCCGCGATGTCGGCGGCCTGCTGCAGCGGGCCGGCTTTACCCTGCCCGTCATAGACGCCGAGACCTACACGGTGCGCTACGACAATCTGTTTGCCTTGATGCGCGACCTGCGTGCCATGGGGATGACCAATCCGCTTGCCGAACGCAGCCGTACGCCGCTGACGCGCGCCTTCTTCCTGCGCGCGGCCGAACTTTATGCCGAACGCTATTCGGATGCCGATGGCCGGATCAGGGCGACCTTCACGATTATCTATGTATCCGGATGGACACCACACGAAAGCCAGCAGAAGCCGCTGCGGCCCGGCTCAGCCAAGGCAAGGCTCGCCGATGCGCTCAAGGTCGAAGAGCACAAACTGAAGCAATGAAACCCATTGCACGGAAGCCGGGAACCCAAAACGCTCCGCACAAACCTCAAGGTTCATGATCCGCGTCTACAGCGCCGCGCGTCAATTCTGATTTACAGACGAGGTCTGAACCGTGTTGGACAGCAGGCTGAACGTGTTCGACAGACTGTTGCTGAACGCGCCGACGCCGCTGATGATCGCAGCCGACATCAGGGCCGCGATCAGCCCATATTCGATGACCGTCGCACCGGTCTTGTCACTGAAAAAACGCCGTACGGCCCGCATACGCTCAAAGCTCCCAGCCCCAGCATTGGACATCAACATCTCGTGAATCCGATGCTGTCATGGCATCTGGCAGGCTATTGCATGCACTATTGGCAGCTGCTGTCGGCGCCGTATCCCTGAACGATGCAGACCGAACCCGGCTCATGCTGCAGCACGCTGCGGCGGATCGTATAACGCTTGCCGTTTTCGGTCTGTGGAATTGAACCCGTCGTAATATTATCGAGATCCGGCGCGCTTGCAAGCACGCGAGACTTGGATCTGTCGGAGAGCATCGGCGTCAGGATAAGCGAAAGCGCTACCGCCGCCGTACCGAACAGCAGAGCGATATTCAACGCGCCCGTCTTGCGCGACGTGGAATAGGACTGCTCTTTTTCCTGAACAGCTTTCCAGAAATCGTCGTCCATTATGTCAAGCCTTCTTTAACGCACCCAACAACCCGCTTGATTGAGAGCATTGAATGCCAGAAGGTCATAAACGATCCCTTAATATCCACATGCAAATTAATGAGACGTAAAATTCCGGGACAGCACTTGATTCGGCTTATGCGGCTGATTTCAAATGGCTAATTTTCGTTAACCATATTTGTGATGCGTTGCCCGTCGCCGCACCCAATGTGCACTGCACAAATTCCTAAAGGGCCGCGCCCGTCATTACACACCAGATCGCTTCGGCCGATACACACATTAGGCGCTATGTCCTACGCTTTACCCCAATAAATTGAGATTGACGTCTACTTGCTCCGGTGCCACGTATAAAGCAAATGCCGTTATCATAAGTTGTGGGGAGCTAGTCTATGGTCGTCCTGTTTAAAGTCGTCGGCGGGCTCATTATAGCTCTCGCCCTCGTCATGGCCATCTCGATGCTTGTCGTCGGAGGCATAGGCGGCTTTGTGGCTGGGCTAATTGCCGTGCTGACATACGCATTTTGCGGCGCCACGATCTTTGCTTTCGGATTGATGCTGGAGCATCTTGAGGCAATTCGCCACCACTCTGTCAGGCAGTCGGAAATGTTGACAGAGCTACTGCACAGAGCGCCAAAGGCAGATTCGTCGGGCAGAAACCCGACGGTCAACAGTGTCGATCAGCTTGAGAAATCAGCCTTCCGCTTTAAGGATATCTGACCTTAAAGCAAATCCTGCAGGAACGGGATCAGCGGCTCATCGGCCGGCGGCATCGGATAGTCGCGCAGCGCTTGCGGCCGCACCCATTTGAGCGCCTGCCCTTCCCGGCCGTGCGGAATTCCTTCGTATCGCCGGCAGATGTAGAGCGGCATCAGCAGATGGAAGGTTTCATAAGTGTGGCTGGCAAAGGTCAGCGGCGCGAGACATGCGATCTTCGTCTGGACGCCGATCTCTTCCTGAAGTTCGCGCACCAGCGTCTCTTCCGGAGTTTCGCCGGCTTCGACCTTGCCGCCGGGGAACTCCCATAGGCCGGCAAGCGACTTGCCCTCGGGGCGCTGCGCCAGAAGAATACGACCATCCGTATCGATGAGCGCACAAGCAGCGACGAGAACGATCTTCCGGCCAGTCTCGCTCATGCTTCCTCCGGGGAACGCCAATAGCAGTAACGATAAGCCTCGCGGAATCCGAAGCGGGCATAGAGCGCGATGGCAGGCGCATTGTCGACGCTGACCTGAAGCCATGCTGTCTTGGCGCTGCGCATGCGCGCCCAGCGCAACGCCGACGTCAGGATCTCGGCGCCCAGCCCCTTGCGTCGATGCTGTGCCGAAACGGAAACCGAAAGGATGCCGGCAAGATCATTGTCCTGCACGCAAAGCGTCGTCGCCACAGGACCTGCGTCGTCATTCTCGATCACGAAAAGCCCCGACGGCGGCTTGATGCCGCTCACCACCTCCGCCAGAGCCGGCTTCAGGGCGGGATCGGCCTCATCGACAATGAGGCTGGCGTCCACGAAGCGGCCGACATCATGGCTGGGCAGATGGTCCAGCATATCGGGCAGCTCGAGATCGACAAGGTCGGCGGTCATGACAAGCGTTTCGTCGAAGCGCGTCCAACGGCGCCCCCGCAAAAGATCGATCAGCTGCTGCGAGGCTAGCGGCGTCTCGCGCACCACCATCGGTCTGCCATAGGC
>NZ_JAELUG010001338.1 GCF_016429255.1 Rhizobium sp. ASV8 | reverse complement strand
CCCCCCCCCCCCCCCCCCCCCCCCCCCCCCCCCCCCCCCCCCCCCCCCCCCCCCCCCCCCCCCCCCCCCCCCCCCCCCCCCCCCCCCCCCCCCCCCCCCCCCCCCCCCCTTTTCACGCATAAGACGGCATACGAGATTTAATAGACCGTCTCGTGGGCTCGGAGATGTGTATAAGAGACAGGGGGAGTGGAGAGCGGCTTCCCGCTCTCCAAGGTCGTTAGTTCAGAATCCGGATAACCTTGCGCGAGGAAGGCTCAACGATCACTCGTTCTTGGTTGACCATCGCATAGGCATATCGCGGATTT
>NZ_JAELUG010001337.1 GCF_016429255.1 Rhizobium sp. ASV8 | reverse complement strand
CCCCCCCCCCCCCCCCCCCCCCCCCCCCCCCCCCCCCCCCCCCCCCCCCCCCCCCCCCCCCCCCCCCCCCCCCCCCCCCCCCCCCCCCCCCCCCCCCCCCCCCCCCCTTTTTTCAAGCAGATGACGGCATACGAGATTTAATAGACCGTCTCGTGGGCTCGGAGATGTGTATAAGAGACAGATGTTGGAGACAGCGGGGAAGTCGTTACGCCATTCGTGCAGGTCGGAACTTACCCGACAAGGAATTTCGCTACCTTAGGACCGTTATAGTTACGGCCGCCGTTTACTGGGGCTTCGATTCAGAGCTT
>NZ_JAELUG010001336.1 GCF_016429255.1 Rhizobium sp. ASV8 | reverse complement strand
CCCCCCCCCCCCCCCCCCCCCCCCCCCCCCCCCCCCCCCCCCCCCCCCCCCCCCCCCCCCCCCCCCCCCCCCCCCCCCCCCCCCCCCCCCCCCCCCCCCCCCCCCCCCCTTTTCAACCAGAAGACGGAATACGAGATTTAATAGACCGTCTCGTGGGCTCGGAGATGTGTATAAGAGACAGGAACAGGCTTTGCCTCGTGTTTTCGGGCCAGGTTCTCGCTCAGAACATTCCATAGATCGGGAAGAAATCGGCTTTCGGCACTCAATGTGACTTGTTTGAGCGCTTTTTTCAGGCTGCGCTTGCGCAG
>NZ_JAELUG010001335.1 GCF_016429255.1 Rhizobium sp. ASV8 | reverse complement strand
AGCGAGCCGATCCATATGATGAACTGGCTTGTCAGAGGCTGATCGAGCCCGAGCGTCGTGCGGATGCGCTCGATCGTGGCAGCGTCCGCATTGTCGCCGGCAATCACGACCGCCGGGTCGCCAGGGCCTGTCTCTTATACACATCTCCGAGCCCACGAGACGGTCTATTAAATCTCGTATTCCGTCTTCGGCTTGAAAAAAGGGGGGGGGGGGGGGGGGGGGGGGGGGGGGGGGGGGGGGGGGGGGGGGGGGGGGGGGGGGGGGGGGGGGGGGGGGGGGGGGGGGGGGGGGGGGGGGGGGGGGGGGGG
>NZ_JAELUG010001334.1 GCF_016429255.1 Rhizobium sp. ASV8 | reverse complement strand
CCCCCCCCCCCCCCCCCCCCCCCCCCCCCCCCCCCCCCCCCCCCCCCCCCCCCCCCCCCCCCCCCCCCCCCCCCCCCCCCCCCCCCCCCCCCCCCCCCCCCCCCCCCCTTTTTCAAGCAGATGACGGCATACGAGATTTAATAGACCGTCTCGTGGGCTCGGAGATGTGTATAAGAGACAGGGTTGATGGCGGTCGGGCGCGTTTCGTTGAGCTCTTCCCAGACGGCGTCGAGATGCGCGTTGGAAGGGTCCTTTGCCATGGCGATGGCAACGCCATAGGCGGCGGTGACACCGATTAGCGGCGCGCC
>NZ_JAELUG010001333.1 GCF_016429255.1 Rhizobium sp. ASV8 | reverse complement strand
CCCCCCCCCCCCCCCCCCCCCCCCCCCCCCCCCCCCCCCCCCCCCCCCCCCCCCCCCCCCCCCCCCCCCCCCCCCCCCCCCCCCCCCCCCCCCCCCCCCCCCCCCCCTTTTTTCAAGCCTAAGACGGCATACGAGATTTAATAGACCGTCTCGTGGGCTCGGAGATGTGTATAAGAGACAGCACCTGGCCCACGCGCTGGAGCAGCCAGACGCCTGCCATGCGTTGATGTTTATCGATCTCGACCAGTTCAAGTCGGTCAATGACAATGGCGGCCATGCGGCAGGCGATGCACTCCTGCGCCGCGTCT
>NZ_JAELUG010001332.1 GCF_016429255.1 Rhizobium sp. ASV8 | reverse complement strand
CCCCCCCCCCCCCCCCCCCCCCCCCCCCCCCCCCCCCCCCCCCCCCCCCCCCCCCCCCCCCCCCCCCCCCCCCCCCCCCCCCCCCCCCCCCCCCCCCCCCCCCCCCCATTTTTCAAGCAGAAGACGGAATACGAGATTTAATAGACCGTCTCGTGGGCTCGGAGATGTGTATAAGAGACAGATCTTGAAGGTCAGATATCGCTCGCCGTTCCCGGCGAGGACGACGAAGTTGCCGTCTATTGCTCCACCCAGGGTCCGAGCGAAACGCAGCACATGGTCGCGCATGCGCTTGGCGTGCCAAGCAATGC
>NZ_JAELUG010001331.1 GCF_016429255.1 Rhizobium sp. ASV8 | reverse complement strand
CCCCCCCCCCCCCCCCCCCCCCCCCCCCCCCCCCCCCCCCCCCCCCCCCCCCCCCCCCCCCCCCCCCCCCCCCCCCCCCCCCCCCCCCCCCCCCCCCCCCCCCCCCCCCTTTTCAAGCCGAAGACGGAATACGAGATTTAATAGACCGTCTCGTGGGCTCGGAGATGTGTATAAGAGACAGGGTCGGCACGATCTCGATCATTGCCGGCTTGATGGTGACTTTGCTCGGATCACTTTGCGCCATGACGGCATGGGTCTTTTTCAACCGGCCGCACGAAGCGCTCCTCCTGGCTCTTTTCAGCTGCTGG
>NZ_JAELUG010001330.1 GCF_016429255.1 Rhizobium sp. ASV8 | reverse complement strand
CCCCCCCCCCCCCCCCCCCCCCCCCCCCCCCCCCCCCCCCCCCCCCCCCCCCCCCCCCCCCCCCCCCCCCCCCCCCCCCCCCCCCCCCCCCCCCCCCCCCCCCCCCCCTTTTTCAACCAGAAGACGGAATACGAGATTTAATAGACCGTCTCGTGGGCTCGGAGATGTGTATAAGAGACAGACTAAATGCAGTATTAGTGAATAATATTAATCATCCGTTGAATTTACACCCCAGCGTGTGATCCGAACCGGTATTCGCAAGTAACCATGTTACGAGTTCGCTCTGGCTCCAGCATAAGAACTTACGA
>NZ_JAELUG010000148.1 GCF_016429255.1 Rhizobium sp. ASV8 | reverse complement strand
TCGATGCAACGCAGCGTCACTATGCCGGGTTGGCCGCCGGGAACCGCGCGTTCGGCACTGGAAATCTCTGCAGGCTGCAAACCGCCGGCGACGGCCATGAGAGGCCCTTTGGCGTGCGGTGTCGTAAAGAAGCGACGGGATCCAGAGCGCATGATCGCCAGCTCGAAATCCATGGCTTGCCTGTCTCTATCTCGTCCACCGTCAAGTCGAAGGACGCTCCGTTCGTCCCCGGCGGTCGCTTAGCCAGTTTTCCGTCTCATTGCAGTTGCCGATCCGGTGCGAATTGACGTATCGAAAATCAACACATTGGGGATTTCGAATTGCATGAGTGAAGATTTGGGTGATTTCGATGAGGAATTGGAACGGGCGCGTGTTGCCTGGCTCTACTTCATCGGTGGCCAGACGCAGCAGGAAATTGCCCAGCGCATGAATATCACCCGGTTGAAGGTGAACAAGATCATCGGTCAGGTGCGTGAATCCGGCAGCGTTCAGGTCAATGTCAGCCTGCCCTTGACCGATTGCATAGAACTCGCTGACCAGGTCTCTCGCCGTTACGAGCTCCTCGAAGCAGTCGTCGTTCCCGATCTCGACGACTATATCGAGCAGAAGCGGGTGATTGGCGAAGCAGCGGGCTCGCTTGCAAGCAAGCTCGTCGATGAGCGGGATATGGGCATCGGTATCAGCTCCGGACGGACGTTGAGTTTCGCCGTTCGCAGCCTCCATGCACGGCCGAGGTCGGAAAGCTGGGTCGTCGGCCTTACCGGCGGTGTGACGAGCGGTTCGTCGACCAATACATTCGAGGTGGCGACGGCTTGTGCCAGGGCACTGAATGTCGAGTGCCACTATCTGACGGCGCCGATCTATTGCGCCAATCCAGAAAGCCGTAATGCGCTGCTGCTCAATGACGAGTTGACCGACGTCTTGGCAAGAACGGAGATTGCCGACATCGGCATCGTGTCTTGCGGTGCCTTGACGCAGGATACGTCATTAACGCAGATTCGCGTCGTGAAGGACAATCTCGATACTATTTTGAAACGCGGGGCGGTTGGCGAATTCATGGGCTGCTTTCTGGATGCACGCGGGCATCCGATCGATCATTTCCTCAATGAATCGATCATAGCTCTGCCACCGGACAAGCTGAAGCTGAAGCCGATTTCCATTCTTGTCTCCGGCGGCATCAAGAAGATCCCGATCATCCGAGCGGTTCTGCGCGCCGGCTACGTCAACAGGCTGGTTACCAATGAGAGCGTCGCGCGGGCCCTGTTGCAGGGTCCGCGCTGACCTCGTGCTCGCTCAGGCGAGGGCTTCCTGCAGCGCTGCCGTCATGGCCCGAAGCGTGACAAAGGTAGATGCGGCGCCAGGGTCGATGTGGCCGATGGAGCGTTCGCCGAGCTTGGCGGAACGGCCCCGACGCGACTCCAGGGCTGCGGTCGCCTTCATGCCGGCTTCGCTACCGTCGCGGGCGGCCATCAGCACCTGCAAGACAGTACCGCCATTTTCGGCGACCTGCGAGGCCGCTTCAACGGCGGGCACCCATGCATCGATCATCGTCTTGTCGCCCGGCTCCGCGCGGCCGCGATCGCGGATGCCCTGGCATGCGGCACTCAACCACTGTGCCATGCCGGCGCCGTCAAGATTGAGACGGTGGCTGACCGCCATGCCCGCGCGCAGAAAGGCGGTGGCGTAAAGAGGGCCGGAAGAGGCGCCGACGGCATCGAGAAACGCCTTTGCCATCCGCTTGCAGATGCCCTCGATCGTCTCGTCGTCCTGGATGTCTTCCAGCGCATGCTGTACGGCCTTCCAGCCGATCTCCATGGTAACGCCATGGTCGCCGTCGCCAATGATACCGTCGAGTTCGGATAGCCAGTTTTTCTCGGCGATGATCTGCTCTCCGACAGTATGCATCATCGTGCGAAAGATAGCTGGCGTCACGTCGCCGTCCGCCAGAAGCTCCCGAGGCTTGTCCTGTACCTTTGCCGCCGTCTCGGCGACACGCGCCCCCTTTCGGCTGCGTGCGGCAATGCCATCGGACTTGTCGAAAGTCCCCACAACAAGCGCGGGGGTGCGGCAGGGATGGTCGAGAAGGGCCTGAAGCGTGCCATCGAGCTTCATCAGTGTTACGGAGGCGCCGGCCATTTCCAACGAAGTCGCATATTCCCCGACCCAGGACGCATGAATTTCGATGCCGAGGCTGTCCAGACGCTGTTTGACGCGACGAAAGAGCAAGTAGAGTTCGATCTGCGAGGTCGCGCCAAGACCGTTGACGAGGACGGCGACACGATTGCCGGCCGCGAGCTCGAGTTCTTTCAAGAGCGCGTCCATCAGCTCGTCGGCCACAACGTCCGCCGGTGCCAGCTTCTGGCGCCTGATGCCCGGTTCGCCATGGAGACCCATGCCGATTTCCATGTCCTCGTCGCCGATGGTGAAGTTCGGCTTGCCGGTCTGCGGCAGCGAACAAGGGCTAAGCGCAACGCCGATGGAGCGGGTCGCATCATTGGCGGCTTGGGCAAGAGCCTCGACGCGAGCCAGCGGCTCGCCGATATCGGCGGCAGCGCCGGCGATCTTGAAGACAAAGAAATCCCCGGCAATACCGCGCCGTTCGGATTTGCGCTCGATCGGGGCCGAGGCGACATCGTCGGCAACGGCGATATGACGAACGGCGATGCCTGCCTGTTCCAGTTCCTCGGCCGCCATCGTGAAATTCAGAACGTCACCGGTATAGTTGCCATAGAGCATCAACACTCCGACGCCGCCGTCTGCCGCGCGGGCGGCGTCAGCGATATGAACAGGCGAAGGCGACGCAAAGACGTTGCCAACGGCTGCGGCATCGGCAAGGCCACGCCCGACGTAGCCGGCAAATGCCGGCTCGTGCCCCGAGCCGCCGCCGACAACGATCCCGACCTTGCCGTCGCGCGGCCCGTCGACGGCAACGACAGCGCGTCCGGTCGCCCCCTCGACACGCAGCATGTCGGGATGGGCGCCCACCATGCCTTCGATCATTTCCGCGATGATGTTTTCCGGCGCATTGATGAGCTTCTTGGTTTTGACTTCCTGGTTCATTCTGCTTTCTTTCGTCATATCGATGCGGGCGATTGCTTACGCGTCACGCCGCAGATAGCGGCGGGAAATGGCGTCGAAGGAGATGGCGAGCACAACGATCGCGCCCGAGACGATGCCCTGCCAATAGGGCGACACGCCGAAGAGCACAATGATGTTCTCGATGATGGCAATGATGCCGGCACCGAAGATCGCGCCGATCGGGCTGCCGATGCCGCCGGTTGTTGCCACACCGCCAATGACGGAGGCAGCGATTGGTGCGAGCACCCAGGTGTCGCCAATCGATGGCTGTGCCGTGCCGAGACGAGCGACCATCAGGACGCCGGCGAGAGCGGCAATAGCACCGGCGGACACAAAGACGATCAGCCGCACGCGATCAACGCGAATGCCGAGCATTCGGGCACCGGCCTGATTGTTGCCGATTGCATACATGTAACGGCCGAACGGCGTCTTCAGCATGACGAAGGTGGCGACCAGGAGTGCGGCCAGCATGATGAGGAAGGGTACGGGAATGCCTAGAATATCGCCGCGGCCCAGAAATTGAATTTCACGCGGGATGCCGGTAATCGCAACGCCGCGCGTCAGTACCAGATTGGCGCCCCCGAATATGCCGGCCGTGCCGATGGTCAATACGAGGGAATGCAGTTTGAGGACCGTTACGAGCAGGCCGTTCAGCAGCCCGAGGCAAGCGCCAAGCAGGATCGCGAGCAGCATCGAGGAATATGGATCGAAGCCGAGCCGGATCATCAAGATGCCGGAAATCACGCCGCAAAGCCCGCCGATGACGCCGAGCGACAGATCAAGTTCACCAAGCACCATCAACATGGATTGCGCAATGGTGATGAGCCCGACAAAGGCAAGGCCGCGGGCGATGACCGAGAGATTGTATGGCGTCAGGAAATAGGGAGAGATCAGCGCGGACAGCGCGAAGATCACCGCGAGCGCCACAAAGACGCCGGCGAGCGGGCTGCGCATCAGATGCGCAAGGGAATTAGATTGCATCGGCTTTCGCCTCCGTGCCGAAGATGGCGCCTATGAGTGTTTGATTGCTGGTGGTGGCCGTGTCGAACTCGCCGGTAATGCGGCCATGATGCATCGTGATGATGCGACTTGCGCATTTCTTGAGCTCGTCCAGTTCCGAGGAGACGAGGATGACACCCACGCCCTCCTCGGCGAGACCCTTCATGATCTTATAGATCTCGGTCTTGGTGCGAATGTCGATGCCTTTCGTCGGCTCGTCGAAGATCAGCACCCGAGGGCGCGTCGCCATGGCGCGACCGATGATCGCTTTTTGTTGGTTGCCGCCAGAAAGCTGCGATATCCGCTTGCCCATGCCGGCGGTGCGGATTCCATAGGCATCGATAATCGCCTGGACGGCGTCGCGCTCGCGCCCGCCGCTGATGCCGAATGGGCCCCTCGTCAGCGACAAGATGGAGATACCGATGTTCTCGCGCAGCGACAGGAGCGGAAAGATGCCGTGATGCTTGCGCTCTTCGGACAGATAGAGCATGCCGCCGGCAACCGAAGACGAAGTATCATTCAGCACCCAGCGCCGGCCTTCGACGGTCACTTGTCCGGCAGTCGCTTTGAGGAAGCCGAAGATGGTTTGCATCACTTCGGATCGTCCGGCGCCGACGAGCCCGGCAAAGCCGAGGATCTCTCCACGGCGAAGCTCGAAGCTGACGTCCTTGAACCTTGCTCCGGAGAGCGCGCGCACATCCATGACCGTGTCCGTGTCCGTGTCCGTGACCGGCACCTGCGGGCGAAAATGTTCGTCCATCGCGAGATCGCGACCCGACATGGAGCGAATGAGATCTGTCTCCTTGATATTGGCGATCTTCCCGCTTTCTATTTTTTCGCCATTGCGCAGCACGGTGTAGTCGTCGCCGATGGCAAAGACTTCATCCATCTTGTGGCTGATGAAGACAATCGCATGGTCGCGGTCCAGCAGGCCGCGGATCACCTTGAACACGCGGTCGACCTCGACGCGCGTCAGCGACGATGTCGGCTCGTCCAGGATCAGCACTTTCATATTGGCATTGGTGCAGGCACGTGCAATTTGCAGCAACTGCTGATCGGAGACCGAAATATTTGCGACGAGGTCACGAGGGTCGGCTTCGATACCGAAGCGCTCGAGAAAGCTCTTCGCCTCGCGAACAAGTGCGCCGCGGTCGACCAGAAGACCGCCGTGTCCCGTTCGATCGAACGGCATGAACAGGTTTTCCGCCACACTCATCTGCGGGAACAGGTTCAGCTCCTGGGGAACATAGGCGACATTCTTGTAAAGCGCCGGATTGCCGGTGGGATCGCGCCCGTCGATCAGCACTGTTCCACGGGAGGGCCTATCCGTGCCCGTAAGGATTTTGACCAGCGTCGATTTTCCGGCGCCGTTCTCACCGGCGAGAATATGGGTACGACCAAGCTCGATCGAAAGATCGACGCCGTTAAGGGCGGTCACGCCGGGAAAATCCCGGCCAAGGCCCCGTGTTTCGAGATAAGCCATTTTACACCTACACGCAGGATCGAGCTGAAAGAGGCGTGGGGTGACCCCGCGCCTCAAAGCAATCCGATCGTGTCGATTAGCCGCCTACATTCTTCTTCGTGAGGAATGCGTTGCCGGTATCAAGATAGCCCGGAACCGGAGCCCCGGTCGCCTGGGCCCACAGCAGCATGACCGACCAGTAACCCTGAAGCTCCGGCTGCGAGGCCGACGAGCTGTCGGCGACGCCGTTGCGGATCATGTCCAGCATTTCCGGCAGGTTGTCGAGACCGACAAGGGTCACTTTCCCTTGTTTACCGGCTTCAACGATAGCCTGGCCGATACCGATCGGACCAGCCGCATCGGACGCGACCCAACCCTTGAGGTTCGGATTTGCCTGCATGATTGCTGCCGCCTGCTGCTGGGCGGTCTCGATGCTGTCATTGTCGATGCCTTCGGCAACGACCTTGATGCCGGGATGTTCGGCGAAGACCTTGCGATGGCAATCGGCACGGATCGAATGGTTCGGTGCCGTTGGGACACCCTGCATGATGGCGACTTCACCCTGGCCGCCGAGGACCTCGACAAGGCGATGGGCAGCGATCTTAGCCTGTTCGCAGAAATCGGAGCCGATATGCGGGATTTCCATGCCTTCCGGCGGCACGGAATCGAAGATCACCAGAGGGATCTTCTGGCCCTGCGCTTCTTCCAGCGACGCGCGGTTGCCGGAGGGGTCGAGCAGGTCGAGCGCCAGACCGTCCGGCCGGGTTGCAAGCGCGCTGTCGATAATCTGGTTTTGCTGGACAACGTCGGCGGATTGCGGCGCCGAGTAGACGATTTCCACGGTCGCACCCGTCTGCGCCTTGATGGCAGCGGCGGCTGCCTGCGCGCCGTTGTTCACCTTATCGAACCACGGGTGAACGACCTTCGGTACGACGACGAAGCGATAGCTGTCTTTTTTGGTGGTGCCGATGGCGTCCTGCGCCCAAACGGCGCCGGGAATTGCAAGTGCAGCACATGCCAGCAATGCGGCAAGTTTCTTCATGATGACCTCCCTAGGTGCAGGCGAAATTTCCTCCCGCCCGAGTAATGGAACGAGGGCTTTGCGAGGGGCTCGTTCCCACAACTCAAAGCCCGCAGATGAATGCATACAGATGTATTTTTATTTTTACAATAGTAATTGTGACTGCAAATGAACCCTCGTTATGGCGCGCCGGAGACGGAGGCCGCGCTCATGCCTACGGCTTTGGATGCCTGTGGTCGTTTTCGAGATTTGCGGAGGAACGCCTGGGAGGTAGCTTAAGCGTTGCGCTCGCGGTCACCCGTTGCACACGGTTCCCGGTCGATCGTAAACGATCCTATCGGCGATACGCCGATACCAATTCAGCTCGGGCAGAATTCCCCATGACGCGCCGCGACGCGGCCCGGGCGCCTATCTGCGTTCATGGCTGGAAAATCGCGTACGACCGGAATTCTTCGGTCGCATCCCGTCAGTGGATGCTGCGATTGCGGCACGTCGCGCGCAGGGGGTGGCGATGGACCATTGGCGTTTAGTTATCCGCCGGCCGATCAGGCAATCCAAGGCATCCCCCACGCCGTCATTGTTTGCCGCTTTCGTCCCCTATAGCCCCGCCATAACTTCAAGTTATCAGATGTCACATTTTTTTTGGACTCCCATCCACGTCCGCCGTTGTTACAGTTCGGTCAACAAAGATCGGGAACACGGCGTCTCCAGATGGGGCGACCGACAAAGCAAACAATCATGTCGCCTTCAGCCAGCGTCTTCGCGCCGCCGGTCGAGTGCGAACAGCATCGGGAGGCCAATAACCTTGGCGACGGCTTTAGTTGCAAACGGCGTTCGACGGGCCTGCGTCGCGGGTGCCGCAACCCTGTGTCACACATGAAGTCTCATTCCGGAAAAGTGCAAATCGGCTTGCATTCGCTCAGCAAGCACTACGGAACGCACATTGTTCTCGACCGGATCGACTTGGAGGTCTCTTCCGGCGAGGTTCTTGCGATCATCGGTCCTAGCGGATCTGGAAAGAGTACGCTCCTTCGTTGCATCAACTACCTCGAGCAGCCGACAGACGGCACGGTCACGGTTGGCTCGACAGTAATCAATGCAGCCCAACCCGTCTCTCGCGCCGAGCTTTCCGGTCTGCGCCGACGCGTCGGCATGGTCTTTCAATCGTTCAATCTCTTTCCCCATATGTCCGTGCTTCGCAATGTCAGCCTCGCCCAGGAGCGGGTGCTTGGGCGCAGCAGAGCAGAGGCGGATGAGCGTTCGATGCAATTGCTAAGTCGTGTCGGTCTTGCCGAGAAGGCGGGGCAATTTCCTGGCCGTTGTTCGGGAGGTCAACAACAGAGGATTGCCATTGCCCGTGCCCTCGCGCTCGACCCGGAGGTCATGCTGTTCGACGAACCCACTTCCGCACTTGATCCCGAACTCGGGCTCGAGGTCCTGGCCGTCATGCGGGAGCTGGCCACCAGCGGGATGACCATGGTTGTCGTGACCCACGAGATGGGCTTTGCGGAAAATGTCTCCGATACCGTCATGATCATGGCGGATGGCCAGATCGTGGAAAAAGGTCCGTCGACCGAGGTCATGCGCAATCCGCAGCACGAACGGACCCGCCGCTTCCTTCGCGCGGTGCACGATCGATGAGCGCTGCCGATTACCTGCTCTTCTTTCGAGGTCTTGTCTGGACGGCAGCCTTGACGGCCGGCTCCTTTATCATCGGTGCAATCCTGGCGGTTCCTCTTCTGGCGGCGCGACGGAGCCGCTTCACGCTGGTGCGCATCTGCGCGGCCGTCATGATCCAGATCGTCCGTGCCATCCCGCCGATACTGTGGTTGTTCATCATCTTCTTTGGTCTTGGGATGAGCTACTTCCCGATCAATCCGTTTGCGGCGGCCCTGACCGGCCTCGGTCTCATTGCGGCGGCGAACATGGCGGAAATTTACCGTGGCGCCTTGAGTTCAATTCATCATGGCCAGTGGGAAGCCTGCACCGCGCTTGATCTTGGCCGTTGGCACACCATGAAGGACGTGGTCGCTCCGCAAGCCCTCAGAGTGGCGCTCCCTTCTGCCGCGAGCTATCTCATCGGTCTGATGAAGGAGACGGCCGTTGCCTCGACGATCGGTGTCACGGAACTTGCCTACCAGGGCAACCAGCTCTCGCAGCTGACGTTCCGCGGTCTGGAGGTCTTCGCAATCGTCGGGCTCTTTTACATCTTCCTCAGCCTGCCGGTCGCCTGGTTGTCGCGCCTCGCCGATGCTCATCTCCGATCCAAGGTGGCACGCTGATGTTTCCAAGCTATGACGAATTGGTGACGTGGATGCCCGACCTTCTCGGCGGGCTTTCCATCAGCGTACAGGTCACTCTGCTCAGCCTCGTCCTCGGCATCCCGTTCGGTCTTGTCCTCGCATTGGGTGTGTTGGCGCGCAGCAAGGCCCTGAGGTACGCTTCGCTTTTCCTTGTTGAAGTTGGTCGAGGCGCACCGGCATTGGTGCTGCTGCAATTCATCTACTTCGGCTTGCCAAGTGTTGGATTGACGGTGGAGTCTTTCGCGGCAGCGGTCATCGCGCTTGCTTGGAACACGGGCGCCTATACCAGCGAGATCATCAGGGCGAGCCTCCAGTCCATTGCGCACGGCCAACGCGAAGCGGCTGAAGCGCTCGGTCTCAGTCGGGTCGACGAATTGCGTTTCGTATTGCTTCCTCAAGGCTTGCGTGTCGCGCTGCCAGCCCTTCTCGGCTTCTCGATCCTTATCTTTCAGGGCACGTCACTCTGCTTCACGATTGCACTGCCGGAGCTGGTGAGCCGTGCATACGAGATCGGCTCCAACACCTTCCGTTATTTCCCGGCGCTGCTCTGCGCGGGCGTTCTCTATGCCTGCATTTCGATACCCGCGGCTCTCCTCGTCAGTCACGTGGAGAGGCGCGCAAGCCTCTATGCCCAACGCTAACCCCATAAGAAGGAATTCCGGCATGCCCGTATTCAAGTCCAAGACTTATCTTCTTCTGTCTGGCATTCTCGGTGCGCTCCTGTCTGGCCAGGCTGCACAGGCCGCCGATTGCACGCCAAAGCACAAGTTTACGACCATTCAGCAGGGCACTTTGACCGTTGCGGTGACCACCTATGCGCCGCATTCCTACATGGACGACGGCGGGAACATGAAGGGAATAGACGGCGATATCGCTTCCGAATTCGCCAAACGCGAATGCCTGCAAGTCAAGGCCGTGGCCGTCGATCCCGCTGCGGCGATCCAGTATGTCCTTTCGGGCCAGGCCGACATTACCACGGGCGATTGGTATCGCACCGCCGAACGAGCCAAAGCCATGAACCTGTCCGCGCCGCTTTATACCGACCAGATGGCGATCTACTCCAAGCAAGGTTTCAAGAATGTATCCGATCTTGAAGGCAAAAAGGTTGGCACTGTTCAGGGCTATCTCTGGGTCGCCGACCTCAAAACATTGCTCGGCGCGTCGCTGAAGCTTTATCCGAACTCCGTCAACATGCAGCAGGATCTGTTTGCCGGCCGCATCGACGTGGCGGTGGACGGCTACTCGACGGGAGTGGTCGCCGCGCAGAAAGGGGCGTTGAAGGACGTCAAGGTTGCTGTCGCCGCCGCCGATCCCCGCGTGAAGGCGACAAAGGAAGCCGCACAGGCCGCTTTCCCATATTCACTGAAGGCCAAGGAATTCGGTGCGGCGCTCGATAGCGATATTGAGGAAATGCATAAGGACGGAACGATCGTCAAGATTCTCAAGTCCTACGGCCTTGATGGAACCGCAGCTGAAACCGGCGCTCCGCGTCTGGTGCAATAATGCCTGCCGGCCGGGGAGGCGATCTTTCCCGGCCCTCGCCAACACACTTGGGAGATATAACATTGACAGTCTATGAGGTCACGCGCAGGACGCAGTCCTGGTACGGTGAGCAGATCGGCATTCTGATCCTCGATGCCGCCTATCCGTGCGTTCCCGGGAATGTCGGGAATGCGACGACCTACACCTATCCTGTTCGGTTCCAGGAGGTTCGCGGTGCCTCGATCGATCGGCTTTTGAATCAGCGCGACCCAGCCTTGAAAGAGGTCTTCGTAGAGGCTGCGCTGGAGTTGCAGGGCCGCGGCGTCAAGGCGATCACCGGCGCCTGTGGTTTCATGGCCTATTTTCAGGAGGAGGTGGCGGCTGCGCTCGACATTCCCGTCTTTCTCTCGAGCCTGATGCAGATCCCTTTCATGCATGCACTCTGCGGCGGTAGCGTCGGTGTCATTACCGCCAATGCATCACGACTTACGCCGCGGCATTTCAAGGCCTGCAACGTGCCTGACAGCATTTCGCTGGCTGTTGCCGGCATGGAAGAGCAGACCGAGTTTCGCCAGGCGATCCTCGAGGAAAGGGGAACGCTTGACTCAGCGCAAATCGAACGCGAGGTGACGCAGGTTGCGCGGCGACTTGTGGAAGAACATCCCGACGTTCGCTCGATCCTGCTTGAATGTAGCGATCTGCCTCCTTACGCCCATGCGGTGCAAGCTGTAACGGGGCGTCCTGTCTTTGATTTTATCACGATGATCAATTACGTCCAGCAAAGCATCGCCCGCCGGCCCTACGCCGGCAGCATGTGACGCGCGATCGACTCGAACCGGAGATCAGACATGTCCCTCGATCAATATTATCTGCTGGGGCGTTCGGGCCTTCGGGTCAGTCGGCTGGCGCTCGGGACGATGACCTTCGGCGATGGCGGCATTCGCGGTATCGGCGGAAGTTGGGGGGCAGACGAGGCGACGGCCAGAACCATTTTCGACCGCTATATCGCTGCCGGCGGAAATTTCATCGATACTGCCAATTCCTATGCGGCAGGATTGAGTGAGAGCATTGTCGGCACCTTCGTGAAGGAAGCTGGCATCCGCGACGCAGTCGTCATCGCCACGAAATTCTCCAACAGCCTGTCTCCGGGCAATCCGAATGCTGGCGGAAACGGCCGCAAGGCGATGATGCAGGCTGTGGACGCTTCGCTGAAGCGCCTGAAGACGGACTATATCGACCTCTATCTGCTTCATACATGGGACCGCATGACCCCGGCGGAGGAAGTCATGCGAACATTCGATGATCTCGTGCGGGCAGGAAAGATCCGTTATGCAGGGTTGTCCGATGTTCCCGGTTGGTACGCCGCGCGGGCTCAGACCTGGGCCGAGGCGCATGCGCTTACCCAGCCTATCTGCTTGCAGCTGCCCTATTCATTGGTGGAACGAAGCATCGAGCATGAGTTCGTGCCGCTCGCCGACGCGCTCGGACTTGGCATCACCGCCTGGAGCCCGCTTGCGATGGGGCTTCTTTCCGGAAAATATCGTCCTGGCTCCGCAGGACAGGGACGGCTTTCGCAGGATGCGTCCGGTGGAGGCCTCGGCTTGTTCACCGAACGTAATGCGCGCATCCTGACGGTGCTGGAAAAGGCCGCCGCCGACATGGGGCGTAGCATGGCGCAAGTGGCGCTGAACTGGTGTGTCAACCGACCGGGCATCGCGGCAGCCATCATCGGTGCTAGCCGCCTGTCGCAATTGGACGACAATCTTGCGGCCCTGGATTTCACGATTCCAGCCGAGTTCCGTTCGGCGCTGGAGCGCGCCACCGCGATCGAAGCACCTTATCCCTACGCACTTTTTGCTGATGACTATCAGGCGGGGATTCTGAATGCGGGCACGACGGTTGGCGACAAGCCTTCCGGCTATCGTGGGGAAGTCTTGTTGCCGAAGGCTGCAGACTATGTCTTCGGGCAATCGAAGGGCAAAGACCTCGGTTGACCGTGCCGCCAGCTGGACGGCTCCTTGCATTTAAATGGTCTGCGTTTCCGCTCGGGGACTAAGCAACAATGGCGCCCGCACGGGTACTTTTCTTCGTTTAGGCCTTGCGTTGCTTCGACGGGAGGATCTTGGATCTCGTCGATGGCGATAGCCGCAGGAATGCACGCGGCAACTTTGTGCGAAGCCTTCCAGACGGCTAATTCTCTTTGGAGAGGACAAGCGCAGGCGTGCCCGCACCTCCGATCAGAAAGACGATTCATATTAAGATCGGGCGGGGGAGACCGTGCTCTACCGATCCATTTTGTCCTGGAAGGGCTTTAAGTGGTGATAGCCGTGGGGCCTTCGAAAACCGGAGCATCGGCACCCTGCTCGAGTAGCCAGTCCCGGAAGAGCATCGCACCATGCTTTGACGGACGCTGCGCCGGCATGATGACGTGTATCGTCTGGCCGGAGCGATAGACCGCATCGAGGGGATAAACCAGACGGCCCGCACGGACGTGATCGTGGACAAGGTGCTTCCAGCCAAGCGCAATGCCCTGACCGAGAACGGCTGCTTCAATCGAGCTCAGCGCATCCGTGAAGATAAAGTCCTGATTGAGGCGCGCCACCGGCACGGAATGCTGAGCCAACCATTCCGGCCATCCAAGCCGGACGCGATGCCGCTCCTCGAAGTGGAGGAGCCGGTGGTTAAGCAGGTCGGAAGCTTCGCCTATCGGGCCGTGTTCCCTCAGATAGTCAGGGCTGCAAACAGGGATGACCTCTTCGGTCACGAAATGCCAGGCATGGATTCCGGGCCATTTGCCGAGGCCGAGCCGTGCGGAAAGATCGATGTTTTCCTCGTTCAGATCCTGATCGTCTCGACTGCTCTCCTCGATCCGAAGAGCGATGTCGGGATGCTTTGCCTTGAAATCCTTAAGACGCGGCAAGAGCCACAATTGCACGAAAGAAGCGGAGAACGACACTCTCACCGTGTCGTTGGAATGTTTCTTGCGCAACGATGTCAAAACCATATGGAGATGGTCGAAGGCCTGTTGGGTTTCCCGATAGAATTTCAGGCCTTCGGCAGTCAGCTCCAGGCGAGTATGCTCGCGACGGAACAGCTTCAGCCCTGTGGCTTCCTCCAAAAGCCTGATCGTCTTGCTGACGGCCGGCTGGCTCACATTCAGTTCCTCGGCGGCCGCCGTAAAACTTCGCCGCCGCGCCGCAGCTTCGAAGACAAACAGATAGTTGGCGGAAGGCACGAGCGATCGAAGTCTATGCATAATCTGAAGTTATGCCCCTTTGTAATTTTTTGCAACGTCACAACCGAAGTCGCCGCCGCTAGTCTCGCTCGAAATCAACTCGGGAACTCCTCATGCAAACTCATGCTCGCGCCGTTGTCATCGGCGGTGGTTGTGTCGGCGCCGCCATTCTCTACGGACTGACCAAACGTGGCTGGACAGACGTCGCGTTGCTGGAACGTACCCAGCTCACGGCGGGTTCCACCTGGCATGCTGCCGGCCTCATTCCTTCCTACGCCCGCAGCATCAACATCGGCCGGATGATCGCCAAGACGATCGAGATATACGAGGGTCTGGAGGCTGAAACCGGTCAGCATGTCGGTTGGCACAAATGTGGGCAGCTGCGCATCGCCAATACGCGCGACCGTCTGGACGAATACAAGAGCTACATGAGCGTCGCCGCCGTACAGGGGATCCGTGCGGAGCTGGTGACACCGCAGGAAGCCCGCAAGCTTTGGCCATTGCTCGAAAACAATCACGAGATGCTGGCGGCCCTTTATCATCCCGATGATGGCCACATAGCGCCCGCCGATGTCACGCAGGCCATGGCCAAGGGGGCACGGGATCGCGGCGCCAAGATCTATCTCAACACCGAGGTGCGCGGCTTTGAACGCCTGCCGGGTGGCGAATGGAAAATCCTCACCAACAATGGCGAGATCATTTGCGAGCACATCATTTCGGCAACGGGAAACTATGCGCGCCAGACCGGCGCCATGCTCGGGCTTGAAATTCCGGCGATCCCGATCGTCCATCAATATTGGATCACCGATGCGGTGCCGGAAGTGGTCGAGCGCAAACGCCAGGGGCTGCCGGAAATGCCGATCCTGCGCGACGAGGCTTTCGAGGGCTATCTCCGCGAAGAGGGTGATGGTCTCATGTTCGGCCCCTATGAAAAGACGGAGCACCTGAAACTCTTTGCCGAGAACGGGGTTCCCGAATGGTTCGGCGCGGACCTGCTGGAAGAGGATTTCGATTCCGTTTCCTGGAACTGGGAACGTGCGATGGAGCTCGTTCCGGCTCTTGGTCGGGTCGGCATCAAGGCGAATGTGCGCGGCCCATTCCAGATGACGGCGGACGAACTTCCCCTGGTCGGGCCGGCCTGGGGATTAGAGAATGTCTGGATCGCCGAAGGCGTGCCCGGCGGCATCCTCTGGGGTGGCGCGATCGGCTACTATCTGTCGGAGCGCATTGTCGAGGGCGCAAACAGCCTGGATACGTCCGAGCTCGACCCGCGCCGCTTTGGCGACTACGCGAACAAGGAATGGACGCGACAGAAGGTACGCGAAAGCTGGGGTACACACGCCGAGTTGCATTATCCGGGCCAGGACATGCCGGCGGCCCGACCGCAGAAGACGGCGCCTTCCTATGACATCCTGTCCAGGCACGGCGCCGTCTGGGGTGTCCTCAACGGTTGGGAAATGCCGAACTGGTTTGCGCCTAATGGCGTCGAGGCCAAGGATCAATACAGCTGGCGCTGGACGGAAAAGGGCAAATATGTCGGCGAAGAGGTCCACGCGGTGCGCAATGCCGTAGGCCTTGTCGAGATGACGCCGATGACCAAGTTCGAGGTCTCCGGTCCTGGGGCTGAAGCCTGGCTCGACGGCATTCTCGCCAATCGCCTGCCAAAGATCGGCCGCGTCAATCTCAGCCATCATCTGACGAAGACCGGCGGCGTTCAGGCCGAGTATATCGTCTCACGTCTCGAGAACGGTACGTTTTATCTGATTTCCACACCGCGGGCCGAGCGCTGGAATTTCGACGATCTTTCGAAACTCCTGCCGAAGGATGGATCGGTTCAGTTGCGGAACGTGACGAACGAGCGCGGTTGCTTCACCATCGTTGGGCCCAAGGCGCGCGAGGTGTTGCAGAGCCTCACCGAGATGGATCTCTCCAATGAAGGGTTCCCATGGTTTGCAGTGAAATCAGGCACGGTCGGCCTTGCAAGCGATGTGCGCCTACTGAGGGTCAACTACGAAGGCGAACTTGGATGGGAGCTCTATCATCCGCTTTGCTACCAGCGGCACCTCCTGGAAGCACTGCTTTCGGCCGGCGCGCCGCATGGCCTGCGCCTGATCGGTCTGCATGCGCTGGAATCGCTTCGGTTGGAGAAGTCCTATCGCGCCATGTATCGCGATATGAATCCGGAGCTCACCGCCTGGGAAAGCAACCTTGATCGCTTCGTCAGGCTGGACAAGGGTGACTTTATCGGCAAGCAGGCCCTCCTCCGGCAGAAGGAGGAGGGTGTCAAACAGAGATCAGTCACCATTTCCATCGAGACGGATGGGGTGAGCTCGCTCATTCATGAAGGCGTCTATCACAATGGTAAACTGGCTGGCCGTATCACTTCGGGCAGCTACGCCTACACGCTCGGCTGCGATGTGGCTTTTGCGCTGCTCCCTGTCGAACTCGGCAATCCCGGGACTGAACTCGAGGTTTTGATCCTCGGAGAGATGCGCAAGGCGCGCGTGATCCCGGAATCGCCCTACGATCCCGAAGCCCTGCGCGGCCGCATGTGATCCGCGATAGACAAGTTCAGGAGAAGCAGCATGAAGATACTGGTGCCAGTTAAGCGGGTTGTTGACTACAACGTTAAGATCCGCGTGAAGCCGGATGGATCTGGCGTTGAGCTGTCGAACGTGAAGATGTCGATGAACCCGTTCGACGAGATTTCG
>NZ_JAELUG010001329.1 GCF_016429255.1 Rhizobium sp. ASV8 | reverse complement strand
CCCCCCCCCCCCCCCCCCCCCCCCCCCCCCCCCCCCCCCCCCCCCCCCCCCCCCCCCCCCCCCCCCCCCCCCCCCCCCCCCCCCCCCCCCCCCCCCCCCCCCCCCCCCTTTTTCACGCATAAGACGGAATACGAGATTTAATAGACCGTCTCGTGGGCTCGGAGATGTGTATAAGAGACAGGCTCTGCCTGGGGCCGCCGACGGCACGCTGGCTATCCCAGGCCTTCCAGACGATCGAGCTTGTCAACAGACCCGAACACCTGTTCTCGATACCCATTCCGACCGTTCTGATCGCACCGACGCGAGAC
>NZ_JAELUG010001328.1 GCF_016429255.1 Rhizobium sp. ASV8 | reverse complement strand
CCCCCCCCCCCCCCCCCCCCCCCCCCCCCCCCCCCCCCCCCCCCCCCCCCCCCCCCCCCCCCCCCCCCCCCCCCCCCCCCCCCCCCCCCCCCCCCCCCCCCCCCCCCTTTTTTCACGCATAAGACGGCATACGAGATTTAATAGACCGTCTCGTGGGCTCGGAGATGTGTATAAGAGACAGGCCCTAAACAACTGCCTTTCGGGGGTGGCCGGACATTTCTGGGCCTCCGTTTACATGGTCGTGCCGGCCGTGGCGATCTCGACCATTCTTGGCGCGCTCAATGGCTACGTGTTGACGAAATGGCGCT
>NZ_JAELUG010001327.1 GCF_016429255.1 Rhizobium sp. ASV8 | reverse complement strand
CCCCCCCCCCCCCCCCCCCCCCCCCCCCCCCCCCCCCCCCCCCCCCCCCCCCCCCCCCCCCCCCCCCCCCCCCCCCCCCCCCCCCCCCCCCCCCCCCCCCCCCCCCCCTTTTTCAAGCCTAAGACGGCATACGAGATTTAATAGACCGTCTCGTGGGCTCGGAGATGTGTATAAGAGACAGGTAGTCGACCGAGAACGGCAGCGAGCGCATCACGCCCGCAGTGTCCTTGGCGAACTTCAGGCCGGCCTCGGCGAAGTCGCTCTCCGTCAGCGACGGATCGGTGAGCGACGGATCCTTCATGAAGCCG
>NZ_JAELUG010001326.1 GCF_016429255.1 Rhizobium sp. ASV8 | reverse complement strand
CCCCCCCCCCCCCCCCCCCCCCCCCCCCCCCCCCCCCCCCCCCCCCCCCCCCCCCCCCCCCCCCCCCCCCCCCCCCCCCCCCCCCCCCCCCCCCCCCCCCCCCCCCCTTTTTTCAAGCACAAGACGGAATACGAGATTTAATAGACCGTCTCGTGGGCTCGGAGATGTGTATAAGAGACAGGGATACCGTCATTTCGGAGCTTTCCACATATGAGGCGGCCGGACGTCGCAAGAGCGACCGCGACGAGGCTCTCGCCTTCCTCGCCTGGCTGCGCGATGGCAACTTCACGTTCCTCGGCATGCGCGAA
>NZ_JAELUG010001325.1 GCF_016429255.1 Rhizobium sp. ASV8 | reverse complement strand
CCCCCCCCCCCCCCCCCCCCCCCCCCCCCCCCCCCCCCCCCCCCCCCCCCCCCCCCCCCCCCCCCCCCCCCCCCCCCCCCCCCCCCCCCCCCCCCCCCCCCCCCCCCTCTTTTCAAGCATAAGACGGAATACGAGATTTAATAGACCGTCTCGTGGGCTCGGAGATGTGTATAAGAGACAGGTTGAGGGGATGCGGAGTGTTATGGCGTCGATTCGGAGCAATCGGTAGGATGCGGTGCCGCTACAGTCTCTTCTTTGCGAAGGCGCGCCCCGATCCGGACTTGAGATATTTTTCGAAGGCTAGCGCC
>NZ_JAELUG010001324.1 GCF_016429255.1 Rhizobium sp. ASV8 | reverse complement strand
CCCCCCCCCCCCCCCCCCCCCCCCCCCCCCCCCCCCCCCCCCCCCCCCCCCCCCCCCCCCCCCCCCCCCCCCCCCCCCCCCCCCCCCCCCCCCCCCCCCCCCCCCCCCCTTTTCACGCCGAAGACGGCATACGAGATTTAATAGACCGTCTCGTGGGCTCGGAGATGTGTATAAGAGACAGGGATTGGGTTGTGCGCTTCGGCGTCTCCAAATCCGAGGGCGTGGCCGAGGTGGCGAGCGTCGGCGGTTTCGTCAAACAATATTCCATCGTCGTCGATCCGGCCCGCCTCAAGGCCCAGGGCATTTCG
>NZ_JAELUG010001323.1 GCF_016429255.1 Rhizobium sp. ASV8 | reverse complement strand
CCCCCCCCCCCCCCCCCCCCCCCCCCCCCCCCCCCCCCCCCCCCCCCCCCCCCCCCCCCCCCCCCCCCCCCCCCCCCCCCCCCCCCCCCCCCCCCCCCCCCCCCCCCCCTTTACACGCAGAAGACGGCATACGAGATTTAATAGACCGTCTCGTGGGCTCGGAGATGTGTATAAGAGACAGGATTAGATCTGAAGACCATCGCCGACGGATCAGCGGTCGAGCCTGGTGCGCTCTCGTTTCATATCGATGTTCTGATCTCCGGCATTAACATAATCGTTCGGCCATCCGAACTGAACGATGGATATAG
>NZ_JAELUG010001322.1 GCF_016429255.1 Rhizobium sp. ASV8 | reverse complement strand
CCCCCCCCCCCCCCCCCCCCCCCCCCCCCCCCCCCCCCCCCCCCCCCCCCCCCCCCCCCCCCCCCCCCCCCCCCCCCCCCCCCCCCCCCCCCCCCCCCCCCCCCCCCCTTTTACAAGCAGAAGACGGAATACGAGATTTAATAGACCGTCTCGTGGGCTCGGAGATGTGTATAAGAGACAGGGGCAGGGTGGTCAGCCGGGCGATATCGTCCTCAGCTTCCTCGGCATGCATCTTGATCGTGGCCACGCGCTGACAGCGGTCTGCCTGCTGCTCTTCATGGGCGCGATGGGTAAGTCGGCACAGTTCC
>NZ_JAELUG010000147.1 GCF_016429255.1 Rhizobium sp. ASV8 | reverse complement strand
GCACCAGGCTGAGATTGCCCGTATTGAGCGTCAGGTTGCTGGCGCTGGCGCCGATGACGGCCACCACGCCGGTCACATCCGGGTCCTTGCGCAGCCGGTCGGTCACCGATGCCTGGATCTGCTTCATGGTCTCGAAGGAAGTCGTCGGCTCCGCCTCGATGACGGCGGTGATGAGGCCGGTATCCTGCGCAGGCAGAAAACCCTTGGGAATGGCAACATAGAGCGCGATCGTCGCAGCCAGCGTCACGACCGTGATCAGCAGCATGAGCGCGCTGCGATCCACGGCCCAGACGAGACTGCGTCGATAGCCTTCGATCATCCAGTCCGTAAAGCGGTCGGCGCCAGCCAGGAGGCCGCCCTGGCGATCCTTCGGCTTGCGCAGGATGCGGGCGCACATCATTGGCGTCAGGGTCAGCGACACGACGGCCGATACGACCACGGCGATGGTCAGCGTCAGCGCGAATTCGCGGAACATGCGGCCAACGATGCCGGTCATGAACAGCAGCGGAATGAACACCGCGACCAGCGAAACGGTCAACGAAATGATCGTGAACCCGATCTCGCCTGCACCCTTCAAGGCCGCCTGCATCGGGTTCTCGCCCTCTTCGATGTGGCGGGCGATGTTCTCGATCATGACGATGGCGTCGTCGACGACGAAGCCCGTCCCGATGGTCAGCGCCATCAGCGAGAGATTATCGAGGCTGAAACCGGCGAACCACATGACGCCGAAGGTCGCAATCAGCGACAACGGCAGAGCGACGCCGGCAATGAAGGTCGCCGTCATCGTCCGCAGGAAGAGCAGCACCACGAGGATGACGAGGCCGATACTGATGACCAGCGTCCATTGCACGTCATGGATCGAGGCCCGGATGGTTTCGGTACGGTCGTTGACGATATCGAGGGAAACGCCGGCCGGCATGGCCTGCTTCAGCTTTGGAAGCTGCTTCAGGACGTTCTCGACCGTCTGAATGACGTTGGCGCCCGGCTGCCGCATGATGTCGAGAATGACCGCGGGCTTTCCCTGATACCAGGCGCCGACGCGATTGTTCTCAAGCCCCTCGACAACATTAGCGACATCCTTCAGCTGCACCGGAGCGCTGTTGCGATAGGCGATGATGACCGACTTGTAGACGTTCGGGTCGACGATCTGGTCGTTTGCAGCGAGCGTGAAACTCTGCTGCGTGCCGTCAAGCGCACCCTTGGCACCGGCGACGCTGGCATTGGTGATGGCCGAGCGAATATCCTCCAGAGCCAGACCATAGGAGGCAAGACGCGGCAGATCGACCTGAATGCGAATCGCCGGCTTGACGCCGCCCTGAATGCTGACATTGCCGACGCCGGAAACCTCGCTCAGCCGCTGCGCCATCATCGTGTCGGCAAAGTCGCTGAGTTCGCGGATCGAGTAACTGTCAGAATGCAGGGCCAGCGTCACGATCGGCGTGTCGGCCGGATTCACCTTCGAATAGGTCGGCGGATAGGGAAGCGTGCGCGGCAGGGTCGAGCCGGCGGCGTTGATTGCCGCCTGCACGTCCTGCGCGGCACCGTCGATGTCGCGACCGAGGTCGAACTGAAGGGTGATCTGGCTGATGCCGAAGGCGCTGGACGAGGTCATGGAGGCCAGCGACGGAATCTGCCCGAGCGGACGCTCGAGAGGCGCCGTCACCAAGGCCGCCATCGTATCGGGATCAGCTCCCGGAAGCTGCGTCGTCACCTGGATCGTCGGAAAATCCACCTGCGGCAGCGGCGCGACCGGCAGGAACAGAAAACCGAGAATGCCGCCCAGAAGAACCGCGACCCCGAGAAGCGAGGTGGCGATGGGCCGGGAGATGAAGAGCGACGAGACGTTCATTGTTGCTGTGTCGGCGTTGCGGCGGAATTGCCGGGCGCGGTGCTGGCGCTGGTGTCTGCACCCTGGCCGGCGCCGGTAGCAGGCTGGGCGTTGTCGTTTTGGCCATCCTGGCCGGCATTGGCGCCGTTACCGTTTTTGCCACCATGGCCATTCTTGCCGCCCTGGCCGTTGTGACGATGATGCTGCTGCCCGCCGCCACCGGCATTGGTACCATTGCCCTGACTGCCCTGCGCATCATTCTCCGCGACGGGCTGCCCCTGCTCAGTCGCTGCCGGCGCATTCGGCGTCGCCTGATCCGGGCTTGCCGAGATCTGGATTTTCGCTCCGTCCTGAAGCCGCGCGAAGCCGGTGGTCACCACCTTGTCACCGGCGGAAACGCCATCGGCGATAACGGCAAGCGTATCGTCCTGCTGCCGCACCTTGACGGACTTCATGGCCACGGTCTGTTCGGGACTGATGATATAGACGAAAGTGCCGTTCGGCCCGCGCTGGACGGCAGCGCTTGGAATGACTGTTACGCCCTTCAGCGTCTCTACGAGCAGGCGGGCATTGACGAAAGCGCCGGGCCAAAGCGCCAGCTTCTCGTTCGGAAAATTCGCCTTCAGCTTGACCGTGCCCGTCGTCGGGTCGACCTGGTTGTCGACGACGGCCAGCTTGCCGTTGTCGACAACAGTCTGGCCATCATTGTCCATTGCCTGAACGGCAAGCGTTCCGGCAGCGCTTGCGGCGTTGACACGCGCGAGCTGCTGCTGCGGAATGGAAAACAGCAAGGAAATCGGTTTGATCTGCGACAGGGTCACGATACCGGTCGCATCGGACGAGCTGACGAGGTTGCCGACATCGACGTTGCGGATGCCGGTTCGCCCGTCGATGGCAGCCTTGACGGTCGTATAGTCGAGCGTGGCCTGCGCGCTTTCGATCGCCGCGCCGTCAGCCTGGACCTGGGCCGTATATTGCGCCACCAGCGATAGCTGCGTATCGACCTGCTGCTGTGTGCCCGAAGCGCTCTTCACCATCAGCTGGTAGCGTGCAAGATCGCGCTGGGCGCCGGCCAGGAGCGCTTCATCCTGCGCTTTTTTGGCAACCGCCTGATCGAGCTGCGCCTTGTAGACGGAATCGTCGATGCGGGCGATGACGTCGCCCTTCTTGATATCCTGGCCCTCTACGAAATCGATTTCCACGATTCGTCCGCTGACCTGCGCTCGTACCGTCACCGTATTCAGCGCCTTCACCGAGCCGACGCCATTGATGTAGACGGGAACGTCGGCCGTCGTCGCATTGGCGGCCAGCACGGGAACCGGACCGCTGAACTGGCCCGCACCGCGTCGCCTGCCGCCGCCACTGCCTTGTCCCTGGCCGCTGCGGCGCTCGCCCTGGGCCTGCTGGGCAGGTGCCGAGGCGCTCTGATAACCCAGCATCCGTTCGGCGCTGGCAAGCCAGAGATCACGGGTCGCATAGGCGCCATATCCCACCGCGCCAATTACCGCCAAAGACATTACGACCCGAAATGCACGAGGCATCAGTCCACCTTCCTTCAAAGCCTTCGGCGATCAACGATCGACCGTTATCCTATGGCGCGACTCTAGCTTGCATCGTGTCGCTTAGGAATTTGGTATAGCCATTAAATTTTGTCCATTTTTGCGGCGACTTAGCGAAATAAATTGTCACATTACATAAAATCAGGGTTGTGGCCGCAAACGCTCGCTGCCGACGCAAGTTGCTGTTGCCGTTGAGCGTCAGAGCACACCCCAGCCGCGATAACGTCCGCGACCCGTCATCTCGCGCAGGCCAAGCTCGTTGACCAGATTGAGCGCGCCTCTGGGTGTCACGCCGACATGCCGGGCGATCATCTTTGCCGAAACGATCGGCCGCGACAGCACGATATCGATCACCTCTGGCAGGCTGCTGTTCGAGCGCCGGTCCTTGAGGCGCAGTTCCATCTGCAGCTTGGCAAGCGAAAGGCGGTCCAGTTCCTTGAGACCGGAATCCGCCGAGTGAACCATGGCTTCCAGAAATGCCGTCAGGCGCGTGATGCGATCCGATGCGCGCCGCCGATCATGCCGCACCGCCTTCAGGCCAACGTTCAGGCAGAAAAGATGCGAGGTCACCTTGCCGCGACTACGCAAATAGGCACTGACCAGCAAACCGCCGAGCCAATGCTGCCGCCGCAGCGGCTCGATCCGCTCCCAGGCGTCGAAAAGCACGGCCGCGCCGAGAACGGGGGGCAGGAGATCGGCCTCGCGGATGACGCTACGCCAGCTTTCCAGGCGCTCATCCTCGTCCCAATCCTCATCATGCACGAGGGCGAACGGATCGTCGATCGTCTCCGGTCTCGCCTCGGGAGCGCCGCCGCTCAGGATCTTTTCCGATCGGGCGAGAATGGCGTCGATCTCGGCGAAATCGACGCCGAAATCGTTCTCCTCATCCTCTTCCTGGCTGTCCGGCTCCGCAATTTCCGGCGGGAACGGACGCCGCGTGACGGCCTCCTCGACGTCTCCCACATCGCCGCGCAAGGCGGCAAGGCCTGCCGCATCCAGCCCCCAGGAAGGGTCGGCATTCCAGAGGCGCCGCCGAACCCGCAGCACCGCGTGGGCGATGGTCAACTCATGCGTCGGCGCACGCGCATCCATGCGCGCATCGTGCAACACCAGATCCTCGACATGCACCAGTTCACCGCCGATCCAAAGCGCGCCTGCGGCATCGAAAAAATGCCCGCGCTCGCGAAAGCCTTCCCCCACGACATGCCGCAACACGCGCTCGTCCAATCGCGCCAGCATGTCTTCCGCCTTGACGATAGCAGGCAGAAGCGTTGGTAGAGGAAGCGCGGTCAGATCGTATCGCATTGGAATCGCATCATTGAATCGGTCTTACGGAACCTATCATTGCCGCATGCTGCAAGATAGAAAGGAGCCTCTGTGAACTGTGGACGATAATTCCTATTTTTGGCCTTGACCTTCCAGTGACAGGAAGGTTCATAACCCTATCCAACGCTCCCTTCGGGGCAATGGAGTTTGATATGGCATTGCACGACGAACACGATCACAGCCATCACGGCCATGGTCACCACGACAATCACGACCACGGCGGCCAGCCGCAGGAGGCCGTAACGCGCGATCCCGTATGCGGCATGACGGTCGATCCGAATGCGGGCAAGCCGTCGGTGGATTATCAGGGTCGCACATTTCACTTCTGCAGCAATGGTTGCCGCACGAAGTTCGAGGCGACGCCCGAGAACTATCTGACCGCCAAAGACCCGACCTGCGGCATGACGGTCGATCGCGCCACCGCACGCCATCTTGCAAAGCACGAAGGCGAGAAATTCTACTTCTGCTCCGCCGGTTGCAAGACCAAGTTCGAAGCTGACCCGACGGCCTATCTGAACGGCAACAGGCCCGCACCGAAGCCGGTGCCGAAGGGCACGCTCTATACATGCCCGATGCATCCCGAGGTGGTCAGCGACCATCCGGGCGATTGCCCGAAATGCGGCATGGCGCTGGAGCCCACGGGCGTGCCCGCCGCCGACGAAGGGCCGAACCCGGAACTGGTCGACTTCACGCGCCGGCTCTGGATCAGTGCCGCTTTGTCGCTGCCCTTGCTTGTCATCAGCATGGGCCCGATGGTCGGCCTGCCCTTGCGCGACCGGATCGGCGAACCCCTCGCCACCTGGGTCGAGCTTGTTCTTGCGACACCCGTCGTGCTTTGGGCAGCGCTGCCCTTCTTCCGGCGCGCCTGGAACTCGATCGTCAATCGTAGCCCCAACATGTGGACGCTGATCGGACTCGGCGTTGGCACCGCCTATCTCTATAGCGTCATTGCCACGCTGGCGCCTGGCCTGTTCCCGATGAGCTTTAGAGGGCATGGCGAAAGCGTGCCAGTGTATTTCGAGGCGGCTTCGGTCATCATCGCCCTTGTTTTCGTCGGCCAGGTTCTGGAGCTGAAGGCCCGGGAACGCACGGGCTCCGCCATTCGCGCCCTGCTCGATCTGGCGCCGAAGACCGCGCGCCGCATCGGCACTGATGGTAGCGAAACCGATGTGCCCGTGGACGAGATCCAGGCCGGCGACCGGCTGCGCGTGCGCCCTGGCGAGCGTGTCCCGGTAGACGGTTCCGTTATCGAAGGGCAATCCACCATCGATGAATCGATGATCACGGGCGAGCCCCTGCCGGTCGAAAAGGTGAAGGGCGACGCCTTGACCGGTGGCACGATCAACAAGAACGGCGCGCTCATCATGCAGGCCGAAAAGGTCGGCGCAGAAACGACGCTGTCGCGCATCGTCGAACTCGTCGCTAAGGCGCAGCGTTCGCGTGCGCCGATCCAGACGATGGTCGATCGCGTCTCCGCCGTTTTCGTGCCCGCCGTCGTCGCGGCCGCAATCATCGCCTTTGCCGTCTGGGCCTTCGTCGGGCCGGAGCCACGGCTTGCACATGCGCTGCTCGCCGCCGTCGCCGTGCTGATCATCGCCTGCCCCTGTGCGCTTGGCCTGGCGACGCCCATGTCCATCATGATCGCGACTGGCCGTGGCGCGCAGGAAGGCGTGCTGGTGCGCGACGCCGAGGCGCTGGAACGCTTCGCCAAGGTCGACACGCTGATCGTCGACAAGACGGGCACGCTCACCGAAGGCAAGCCGAACCTGACCGACATCATCGTCGCGCCCGGTATCGATAAGGCCCATCTCCTCTCGCTCGCCGCCAGCCTCGAACGCGGCTCGGAACATCCGCTCGCCGAGGCAATCGTTGCCGGTGCCGAGGAGCGCGGAGCAGGTCTTGTCGACATCTCCGGCTTTTCGGCGATAACGGGCAAGGGCGTGAAAGGCAGCGCCGGCAACACGCCGATCGCACTCGGCAATGCCGCGATGATGGCCGATCTTGGCATTTCCACGGAGGCGTTGAAGGTTGAGACCGAACGTCTGCGCGGCGAAGGCAAGACCGTGATGTTCGTTGCCATCGACAACAGGCTCGCTGGCCTTGTCGCCGTCGCGGATCGGATCAAGCCGACCACGGCAGCCGCGATCAAGGCACTGCACGAAAGCGGTCTCACGATCGTCATGGCGACCGGCGATAACGGCAAGACCGCCGCCGCCGTCGCAAGGCAGCTCGGCATTGACGAAGTGCGTGCCGACATGCTGCCGGAAGGCAAGAAGGCGCTAATCGATGAGTTGCAGGCCAAGGGCCACATCGTTGCCATGGCCGGGGACGGCGTCAACGACGCTCCGGCGCTCGCCTCCGCCGATGTCGGCATTGCCATGGGCACAGGCGCCGACGTCGCGATGGAAAGCGCTGGGATCACCCTGGTCAAGGGCGACCTCAACGGCATCGTCCGGGCACGCCGCCTGTCGGAAGCAACCATCCGCAACATCAAGCAGAACCTCGCCTTCGCCTTCGGCTACAATGCCCTTGGCGTGCCGTTGGCAGCCGGCGTGCTATATCCGATCTTCGGCCTGCTTCTGTCGCCGATGATTGCTGCAGCCGCGATGAGCCTGTCCTCGGTCTCGGTCATCGCCAATGCGCTCAGGCTGCGACTGGCGAAGTAAACAATCCGGGGAGGATCGGCCAGCGACTTCCCCGGAGTTCCATGAAGACATGCAGAAAGGCTCGTCGATCCCGTCAATCGACGAGCCGTTTCAAGGAGAAGCAGATGAACATCGGTGAAGCATCCGGCCGCTCGGGCCTGCCGGCCAAGACGATCCGCTACTATGAGGATATCGGCCTCATCCGACCCGATCGTAGCGACAACGGTTATCGCGACTATGGCGCCGACGACGTGCACAAGCTGCGCTTCCTGCACCGTTCGCGCAGTCTCGGATTCTCGGTCGAGGAGTGCCGGCAGCTGCTGGCGCTCTATGAAGACAAAAGCCGTGCCAGCGCGGACGTCAAGGACATGGCAAGCACCAAGCTTGTCGAGATCGACCGCAAGATCCGCGAGCTGACGGAGCTGCGCCATACGCTGGAACATCTGGTGCATGCCTGCCACGGCAATGCGCGGCCCGACTGTCCGATCCTGGAGGAACTGTCGGAGGGGTGAAGGCTGGAATGAGGAGCCTTTCGGCAACGGCCCGAGACCCGTAAGGGCCCAGCGGCAGATTGCCGTTCCGGAAAACATGGCCTAAGGATATCGTAAGTTTGAAAATGGATATCCTATGCCTCTCTACATCAAAGACGACGCCATCGATCGCCTCGCACGGCGCTACCAGGCCTTGACGAAAAGCCCCACTAAGACCGAAGCCGTGAGGCTTGCCTTGCAGAAGGCGTTGGACGAAGAGCTGACCAAACCCGCACTTGCCGATGTCGCCGTCGCCTTCTGCCGCAATCTCAAGCAGAAGGCCACCGCGAAGGCCGAAACCGACAGCGTCGAGGGGAACGTCTGATGTTTATCGACGCTTCGGTCCTGTCGGCAATGATGACCAATGAGGAGGATGCGCGCGGCTTCGCCAATCGCATGCAGTTGGCGACAGCAAGAATGACATCGCCACTGGAGGCTATGCATGCGGCAATCGGAATTTCGGCGATACTGGCACTTTCGCCAATAGAGGCAGGAGAAGCGGTGCGCACCTTCCTGCAGCTCATGAACATTCAGCTGCTCGCCGTGCCACCCCGCGCCGCCTTTATCGCCGCGGAGACGTATGAGCGTTATGGCCAAGGCGGCCACCCGGCCCGCCTCAGCCTCGACGATTGCATGACTTACGCCTGCGCTCGTTACTATCGCCAGCCGCTATTGTCGAAAAGCGGCCGGTTCGATCACACCGATATCGAGCTGGCTTGAAGCCGCTCGATCCGGCAAACCGTTACGGGCAAAGGGACGACGGACCTGCCGCAAATGTCGAGCGCACGCCGACTGCGTTCGGAGCAGCAGCGCATTGCAGACGGGACATGGAGTCGCCGGCGCGGATCGGGCCGGTCACCGACGGGTCGGTGTTGATACGGCCGTCCGGAAGGATCGCATCCTTCGAATGGTCGACATTGCCGACATCGGTCTGAATTGCCTCGACCTTGAGGTTCTTTGGAGGATGCTTGTGCACCTGCTCGGCCATGGCGGCGCTGGACATGCCGATGACGAGAGCGGAGATGGCGAGAGTTTTGAGCAGCATAAGACTGGCTCCTATAGGAGTTGAGGCCCCACACATATGGGAACTGACAAGTGAATTTACAGCGGCTTGCCTGTCAATATCGTTAAGAGCTTTAAGGTTTTGATGACGACTTTACCCTGTGCCGCGACACCTCGGCGCCGGCGTCGTGGGGCAGGCTGATGAAGCGCAATGCCGAGACGGCACCGATAAGACCAACGACGAGGAAAGCCCAGTGAAAATCGACAAGCGAAAGTGTTTCCCCACCATGAATCGTGCGCGAGAGATTGAGTACGGCGGCGGCGACCGCAACACCGAGTAGCAGCGAAACCTGCTGCAACATGCTCGACAATGTCGAGGCGGAGCTGCGTTGCGCTGCATGGATATCGGCAAAGCCGAGCGTGTTCAGCGCCGTGAAGTTCATCGACCGGGAAAGTCCGGCGATGAATAGCAGGCAATAGATCAGCAGATCGGGCGTCGACGGCGACAGGAACGCGCATCCGGCAATGCTGGCCGACGAGATCAGGCCGTTGACCACGAGCACGTTACGGAAGCCAAAGGCCCTCAGCATCTGCGTCGTGATCGCCTTCATGCCGAGATTGCCGGCGAAATAGAACAGCAGATAGGTGCCGGCGTCGATCGCCGTGCGTCCAAAGCCGACCTGGAAAAGCAGCGGAATCAGGAACGGCGTGGCGTTGATCGCCACACGGCTCGCCGTACCCGCCGAAAGCGTCGACATGGCGAAGGTCTGTACCTTGAAGGCCGAGAGATCGAGCAAGGGCGCATCGACCTTCATGAAGTGGCGCGTAGCGATGATGGAGAAAACCACGCCCACAGCGATGAGCCCGATGCTGGGCGCCAATCCCGTCGTCCCCTGAACCACGAACTCCATACCGGCGAGCAGGAATGTCAGCCCGGCCGCCGATTGCAGGAAGCCGACGAAATCGAGCCGCGCGACCTTCTCCTCGCGCTGATCCGGCACGAAGCGGAGGACGAGGCCGAGACCGATAATGCCGATCGGGATATTGATGAGGAAGTTCCAGTGCCAGCTGAGATAGGTGGTGATGAAGCTGCCGAGCACCGGGCCGATGACGGGCGCCGTCAACGCCGGCCAGGTGATCATCGACATGGCATGGACGAGATCGGATTTACGCGCGCTCTTCAGCACGATGATGCGACCAACGGGTGTCATCAGCGCGCTGCCGACACCCTGGACGGCGCGGGCAATGATGAATTCAGCGAGATTGCCCGAGAGACCGCAAAACAGCGACGCCACGGTGAAGATGGTGATCGACGCCAGAAACACCCGCCGCGCGCCGTATCGATCGCCCGCCCAGCCGGCCAGCGGCACGAAGGCCGCCATGGTCAGCAGATAGACCGTGATGCCGATGCTCATAGACACGGGCTCGACGCCAAATGTCCTGGCCATCTGCGGCAGGGACGTCGTGACGATGGTGCCGTCCAGGATCTGCATGAAGAAGGAAACGGCGACGACGAAGGCGACGATGCGGGATTGCCGGCCGAAACTTTCTTCGGAAGGCTGCTCTGTGGTCCGGACAACGGTCATGGCATGAAATTTCGGAGGACGAGGTTTAGGGAGGCCGGGCTCTCCCGACAGCAATCATGGGATCAATGAATACGCCCATCGTTGCGGCTTGCAAAGCCGCAAACCCATACGGCGATCATCAAATATTGACATGGTGACATAAGAAACCCGGATCCGCCCAGGCAAAATCCTCAGCATGCCAGACCTCGCCCGCGCATCAATCGTCCGAGTAGCGCTGCTCCCGCCATGGATCGCCGTACATATGATAGCCGTTTTTCTCCCAGAATCCGGCTCTGTCGGCGCCGATCAGTTCGATGCGGTTTAGCCACTTCGCACTCTTCCAGAAATAAAGATGCGGCACGACGAGACGCATCGGGCCGCCATGCTCTGGGGTCAGCGGTTGTTCTTCCCAGGCGGTGGCGAGGATGGCGTCTTCGGCCGCGAAATCTGATAGCGGCAGGTTGGTGGTGTAGCCGTCATAGCTCGTCAGCAGCACATGCTGCGCCTCGGCCGTCGGCATGACGAGATCGAGCAGATCGCGCGTCGAAATCCCTTCCCAGCGATTGTCGTAGCGCGACCAGGTCGTCACACAATGAATGTCGCTGACGTAAGTGCTTTGCCCGATCGCCTGGAAAGCTGCCCAATCGAAGCTGAGCCGCTTTTCCACGAAGCCGAACACATCGAGCCGCCAGCTGGACAACGAGATTTGCGGCTGCTCGCCAAGATCGAGCACCGGCCAGTTCTTCACGAGATGCTGGCCCGGCGGCAGGCGCTCGGTCTCGGGCCGGCTGATACGCCCCGTCAGAAACTTACCCTCCGCAGCCCAGCGGCGCTTGGAGGTGGTGAGCTTGCTGTCGGCGGGGATCTGGTCGTCGCTCATAGAGGCATCCTCTCTGCTGAGTAGAAATAGGATAGCCGAGCCGTGTGAGTGTCAAGTCAGAGATGCACTGATCAATCCGCCGATGGCATCGCGGCAAGCACAATGCTATGGCTCGACAAACACGATGAGGGGGTCAGCTTGAATACCGATATCACAGCCGTTCGCGAAATCAGGTACTCGAAATCCAGCTTCAGAATTGTTTTGGTGATCTATTGCTTCCTTGCAGCAGGGCTCGCAGCCATGCTGATAAAGGAAGGCCCAGCGCGTTTCCTCGCAATGATCCTGTTGCCAGCACTGATTTTCTTCATCGCTTTTGCGGTATACGAATATTTTCGCCGCGACTTCGCAACTCCGGTGATAACGATCGGTCCCCAAGGCATTCAGGACATCCGGATTGCCGCCGGTTTCATTCCCTGGCAGCACATGGATGGCGTGATCTTCGCCACCATGGACCCAAGAACGGCGAAGGCCGCGACCATATTTGTCAATGTGGAAAGCAAGAGCAGCCTCAGCGAAGGCCTGGTCGCAAAAATCTGGAAGAGATCAAAGCGCCCGCGGCCGGTTTTGATCAGGCGCGGACAGTTTGATACGCAGTTCAGGGAAATTGCAGCTGCGGTCGATCTCTACTACCGCGCATACAAGATAAGGGCTGGGAATACCGAAAACGGCTCCCCACAGCGCGTGCCGGCCTAGATTGGCGCGATCTCGACAGGGAAAATCGAGCCCACCGTTTCGGCTGGCTGTCTTTGCCTAGCGACGGCGATTGGCCTGAATATCAATCTGAAACAGCTCCGCTTTTCCGGAAACGTCTACTTCCTGCCCACCCGCTTCCAGAAGCAGGCAATCCAATGCCGAAAGCGAAAGCCTGGAGACGTCGGCGTGGCCACGATGGCAAAGGATAAGGCTGACCCCGCCACGAGCGGCGAGCTTGATGGTCCCATCAACCGAAACACGCCGCACCGAATGCGTAAAGCGTCCACGCCGCGTCATGACGTTGAGATCGATGATGGTGCCGTCGATCAAGGTCGCGGAAGTCGGCGCATCCGCCGCAAAGGGCAGCGGATCGCTTGCCTGCGTCAGACGCTCGGGCTCGCGTCCCTCAATGAAGAGGGTCATTCCCTCTCCCTCGAGAATGGATAGCGTGCGATCGATGCCTGGAAAGACCGAGAACGGTCCGTCCGAAGCAACCGTCGCCATGCTGACGCGCCAGTCGAAGTCGGCAAGCCCGGCGCCGTCGGGCGAAACGGCGATTTCCACCGTTTCCCCGCCGCCGTTTTTCCAGGGCATGCGCTTGTGATCACTGGCGCGTAGCAGCTTCATCTCAGTTCCCCAGGATAGCCGGCAGGCGCAGACCCTGCTGCTTGGCCCAATCGAGCGCGATGTCGTAGCCGGCATCGGCGTGGCGCATGACGCCGGTTGCCGGGTCGTTCCACAGGACGCGCTCCAGCCGGCGGGCCGCATCGTCCGTACCGTCGGCGCAGATAACCATGCCCGAATGCTGGCTGAAGCCCATGCCGACGCCGCCGCCGTGATGCAGCGACACCCAGGTGGCGCCGGAGGCGGTGTTGAGCAGTGCGTTCAGTAGCGGCCAGTCGGAAACGGCATCAGAGCCGTCCTTCATGGCTTCCGTCTCGCGGTTCGGCGAAGCGACCGAGCCGGAGTCGAGATGGTCGCGGCCGATGACGACAGGCGCCTTCAGCTCGCCATTCCTGACCATTTCGTTGAAGGCGAGGCCGAGGCGATGACGATCGCCGAGACCGACCCAGCAAATGCGCGCCGGCAGGCCCTGGAAGGCGATGCGCTCGCGCGCCATGTCAAGCCAATTGTGCAGGTGGGTGTTGCCGGGGGTGAGTTCCTTCACCTTGGCGTCGGTCTTGTAGATATCTTCCGGATCGCCCGAGAGAGCAGCCCAGCGGAACGGACCGATACCGCGGCAAAACAGCGGACGAATATAGGCCGGCACGAAGCCCGGGAAGGCGAAGGCATTTTCAAAGCCTTCGTCCTTGGCGACCTGGCGGATGTTGTTGCCGTAGTCGAGCGTCGGCACACCGGCGTTCCAGAAGTCGACCATGGCTTCGACATGCACCTTCATCGAGGCACGGGCAGCGGCTTCGACGGCCTTCGGATCGCTTTCGCGCTTGGCCCTGTGCTCGGCCACCGTCCAACCTGCCGGCAGATAGCCGTTCAGCGGATCGTGGGCAGACGTCTGGTCGGTGACGATATCCGGGCGCGGACCGCCAGCCTTCATGCGCTTTACCAGTTCGGGGAAGATTTCGGCGGCATTGCCGAGCAGGCCCACGGACTTGGCTTCGCCGGCCTTCGTCCACTTGTCGATCAAAGCGAGCGCTTCGTCGAGGCTCGATGCCTTCTCGTCGACATAGCGGGTGCGCAGGCGGAAATCGATGCGGGTTTCGTCGCTCTCGACGGCGAGGCAGCAGGCGCCGGCCATGACGGCCGCCAGCGGCTGTGCGCCGCCCATGCCGCCAAGACCGCCGGTCAGGATCCACTTGCCCTTGAGGTTGCCATTGTAATGCTGGCGCCCGGCTTCGACGAAGGTCTCATAGGTGCCCTGCACGATGCCCTGCGTGCCGATATAGATCCACGAGCCGGCCGTCATCTGGCCGTACATGGCAAGGCCCTTCTTATCCAGCTCGTTGAAGTGATCCCAAGTTGCCCAGTGCGGCACGAGGTTGGAGTTGGCGATCAGCACGCGCGGCGCATCCTTGTGGGTGCGGAACACGGCGACCGGCTTGCCGGACTGTACGAGCAGCGTCTCGTCTTCGTTCAGCGTCTTCAGCGTCGCGGCGATGCGGTCGAAATCGTCCCAGGTGCGGGCAGCGCGGCCGATGCCGCCGTACACGACCAGTTCGTTCGGGTTTTCCGCAACGTCCGGGTCGAGGTTGTTCATCAGCATGCGCAACGGCGCTTCGGTCAGCCAGCTCTTGGCATTGAGTTCCGGGCCGCGAGGAGCGCGGATTTCGCGGATATTATGGCGTGGATTGGTCATATCACATCTCCAAGGAAGGCAGGATGTCGGTTGAAATCGAGGCATTGAGCGCGCCGGAAGCGATCAGATCGCTGGCGGCCTTGAGGTCGTTTGCCATGTAGCGGTCCACCTCCAGCGACGGCACGGCGGCGCGGATTGCCGATATCGCGAGTGTCAGTTCCGGGCTGGTGACGAGAGGCGCGCGCAGCTCGACACCCTGGGCAGCCGTCAGCGCCTCGATACCGATGATGCCGAAGAGGTTTTCGGTCATGCCGAGCAAGCGGCGCGCACCATGACAGGCCATTGAGACATGGTCTTCCTGGTTGGCCGACGTCGGGGTCGAGTCGACGGAGGCCGGATGCGACATCTGCTTGTTTTCCGACATCAGCGCCGCCGAGGTCACTTCGGCAATCATCAGGCCGGAGTTCAGGCCCGGCTTCTTGGCCAGGAAGGCCGGGAGGCCGTAGCTGAGAGCCGGGTCGACCAGCAGCGCGATGCGGCGCTGTGCGATCGCACCGATTTCGCAAACCGCAATCGCGATCTGGTCGGCGGCAAAGGCAACCGGCTCGGCATGGAAGTTGCCGCCGGAAACGACGGAATTGTCCGACAGCACGAGCGGATTGTCGGTAACGGCGTTGGCTTCGATTTCGAGCGTACGACCGACGGACCGCAGCAGATCGAGGCAGGCGCCATCCACCTGCGGCTGGCAGCGGATGCAATATGGATCCTGCACACGCTCGTCGCCTTCGATGTGGCTTTCGCGGATCACGGAACCGGCGAGCAGGCCGCGAAGGGCAGCAGCGGTATCGATCTGGCCCTTATGGCCACGCAGCGTGTGGATATCAGGATGGAACGGAGCGGAAGAGCCCATGGCCGCGTCCGTCGACATGGCGCCGGTGATGAGGGCGGCCTGGGCGGCGCGATGGGCACGGAAGAGGCCGGCAAGCGCAAGACCGGTCGAGACCTGCGTACCATTGATGAGCGCCAGCCCTTCCTTGGCGGCGAGCACGACCGGCTTCAGGCCAGCCTTTTCGAGCGCAGCTGCGCCGGAAAGCTGCTCGCCGGCATAAAAGGCTTCGCCATGACCCATCATCACCGCGGTCATGTGCGCCAGCGGAGCAAGGTCGCCCGATGCGCCGACAGAGCCTTTTTCGGGAATGAGGGGTACAACACCCTTTTCAAGCATGGCTTCGATCAACCGCACCAGTTCCAGCCGCACGCCGGAGGCACCGCGGCCGAGCGAAACCAGCTTCAGCGACATGATGAGACGAACGACATTCTCAGGCAGCGGCTGGCCGATGCCACAGCAATGCGAGAGAATGAGATTGCGCTGAAGCGTGGCGACGTCAGCGCTGTCGATCTTGATCGACGCCAGTTTGCCGAAGCCGGTGTTGATGCCATAGACGGGCGCATTGCCTGCGGCAATTTCCGCGATGCGGGCTGCGGCCTTGGCAATGCCTGCATCGAAAGATGCATCGAGCCTGGCCGGCTCGCCGGTCCAGTAGATCGCCGCCAGTTGCTGTAGCGAAACGGAGCCTGGATGGAGAACGATAGTCATCGGTTGAACCTTTTTCCCTTGAAAACATGGGCATGAAGGGGATTGAAGCCGATGCGGTAGACAAGCTCCGCCAGGCTTTCGACATCCCAGATGGCGAAATCGGCCGACTTTCCGGCTTCCAGCGTACCGGTTTCGGAGAGCAGCCCGAGGGCGCGCGCGCCTTCGCGCGTTGCACCGGCAATGCATTCCTCGACCGTCAGACGGAAAAGGGTGGCAGCCATATTCATGGTCAGCAGCATCGACGTCAGCGGCGAGGTGCCGGGATTGCAATCCGTGGCGATGGCGATCGAAACGCCCGCCTCGCGGAGCGCGTTGACCGGCGGCTTCTGCTTTTCGTTGATAGCATAGAAAGCGCCCGGCAGCAGCACCGCAACGGTCCCGGCCGCAGCCATCGCCTTGACGCCATCCTCGTCGAGATATTCGATATGATCGGCCGACAGCGCGCCATAAGAGGCCGCAAGCTTGGCGCCGCCGAGATTGGAAAGCTGTTCCGCATGCAGTTTCACGGGAATGCCGAGCGACTTGGCAAGATCGAAGACGCGGGCGATTTCGGCCGTCGAGAAGGCAATCCCTTCGCAGAAGCCGTCGACGGCATCGACGAGGCCTTCCGCGTGCGCCTGGCTCAGGCCGGGCAGTACGACATCGCTTATATAGTCGCCGTTTCGACCCTTGTATTCGGCCGGCGTGGCATGGGCACCGAGATAGGACGTGACGACCCGGACGGGACGCACCGTCTCCAGC
>NZ_JAELUG010001321.1 GCF_016429255.1 Rhizobium sp. ASV8 | reverse complement strand
CCCCCCCCCCCCCCCCCCCCCCCCCCCCCCCCCCCCCCCCCCCCCCCCCCCCCCCCCCCCCCCCCCCCCCCCCCCCCCCCCCCCCCCCCCCCCCCCCCCCCCCCCCCTCTTTTCAAGCACAAGACGGCATACGAGATTTAATAGACCGTCTCGTGGGCTCGGAGATGTGTATAAGAGACAGTTCGAGAGCAGTTCCTGCTTCGTCGCGAAGTCGCCGAACAGCTTCTTCAGCCTGGCTTCCTCCTCTTTCGCGATCCGATGGCGTCGGGCGAAATCCTCGACGCTCCAGACCTCCCGCAGTTTGCTCT
>NZ_JAELUG010001320.1 GCF_016429255.1 Rhizobium sp. ASV8 | reverse complement strand
GCAAACGACAATCGGCCTGCATTATACGACCGCGCCGTCACCGACCACATTCCGCTCATGCGTCGCATTGCGGGCCGGTTCGGCTTGAAAGATCGCGACGACTTCGCGCAGGACGTCTGTGCTGAAACTGTCTCTTATACACATCTCCGAGCCCACGAGACGGTCTATTAAATCTCGTATGCCGTCTTATGCTTGAAAAGGGGGGGGGGGGGGGGGGGGGGGGGGGGGGGGGGGGGGGGGGGGGGGGGGGGGGGGGGGGGGGGGGGGGGGGGGGGGGGGGGGGGGGGGGGGGGGGGGGGGGGGGGGGG
>NZ_JAELUG010001319.1 GCF_016429255.1 Rhizobium sp. ASV8 | reverse complement strand
CCCCCCCCCCCCCCCCCCCCCCCCCCCCCCCCCCCCCCCCCCCCCCCCCCCCCCCCCCCCCCCCCCCCCCCCCCCCCCCCCCCCCCCCCCCCCCCCCCCCCCCCCCCCCTTTTTCAAGCATAAGACGCCATACGAGATTTAATAGACCGTCTCGTGGGCTCGGAGATGTGTATAAGAGACAGGCGCTGCTCTCCATCTGGGGCAGAAGTCGCGCCGAAGGCATAAAAAGTCAAGAGGTGGAAACGGTTTAAGGCCTCATGTCGAAAGAAAAATTCGCCTGGGTGCTTGAAATTTTGTGCGGCGCAACAT
>NZ_JAELUG010001318.1 GCF_016429255.1 Rhizobium sp. ASV8 | reverse complement strand
CCCCCCCCCCCCCCCCCCCCCCCCCCCCCCCCCCCCCCCCCCCCCCCCCCCCCCCCCCCCCCCCCCCCCCCCCCCCCCCCCCCCCCCCCCCCCCCCCCCCCCCCCCCCCCTTTTCAAGCACAAGACGCCATACGAGATTTAATAGACCGTCTCGTGGGCTCGGAGATGTGTATAAGAGACAGCCTCAGAACGCGCGGATGTGACCGATGAGCCAAGATAAAAATCTGACTGAACAGTTCGCGCGGAGCCGCTTACGGCTCAAGGCGCTGGCATACCGAATGCTCGGCAATATAGCCGATGCCGACGATG
>NZ_JAELUG010001317.1 GCF_016429255.1 Rhizobium sp. ASV8 | reverse complement strand
CCCCCCCCCCCCCCCCCCCCCCCCCCCCCCCCCCCCCCCCCCCCCCCCCCCCCCCCCCCCCCCCCCCCCCCCCCCCCCCCCCCCCCCCCCCCCCCCCCCCCCCCCCCCCCTTTTCACGCAGAAGACGCCATACGAGATTTAATAGACCGTCTCGTGGGCTCGGAGATGTGTATAAGAGACAGGTGTCGACGCACATTATCACCTGCGCGCCCTGCCCTCCCAGCTCGCCTTCCTTGCCCGCTACTGGTGGAATTCGAATACCAAGCGTCATCAGATGATCTCGCGCGCCTATGCGCCCTTGATCGAGCA
>NZ_JAELUG010001316.1 GCF_016429255.1 Rhizobium sp. ASV8 | reverse complement strand
CCCCCCCCCCCCCCCCCCCCCCCCCCCCCCCCCCCCCCCCCCCCCCCCCCCCCCCCCCCCCCCCCCCCCCCCCCCCCCCCCCCCCCCCCCCCCCCCCCCCCCCCCCCCCTTTTTCAAGCAGAAGACGTCATACGAGATTTAATAGACCGTCTCGTGGGCTCGGAGATGTGTATAAGAGACAGATTCCGCATCGTCTACCTTCTTGGGCCCGCGCCCAATGCGACGAGGCGCAGTTCTTGATGGCCGAAGCGCAGCCATCTGGCGTTCGGGTCGCATTTCAGACATCCGCGACAACAGTCGAGTTAGACG
>NZ_JAELUG010001315.1 GCF_016429255.1 Rhizobium sp. ASV8 | reverse complement strand
ACCGGGAATGTCAGCCAGCACGAATTCCTGGCCGTCGATGGTGGCGACGCCGAGATTGGGGTGCAGCGTTGTGAACGGATAGTTGGCGATCTTCGGCCGCGCGCGGCTGACGGCTGCGAGGAAGGTCTGTCTCTTATACACATCTCCGAGCCCACGAGACGGTCTATTAAATCTCGTATGCCGGCTTATGCGTGAAAAAGGGGGGGGGGGGGGGGGGGGGGGGGGGGGGGGGGGGGGGGGGGGGGGGGGGGGGGGGGGGGGGGGGGGGGGGGGGGGGGGGGGGGGGGGGGGGGGGGGGGGGGGGGGGGGGG
>NZ_JAELUG010001314.1 GCF_016429255.1 Rhizobium sp. ASV8 | reverse complement strand
CCCCCCCCCCCCCCCCCCCCCCCCCCCCCCCCCCCCCCCCCCCCCCCCCCCCCCCCCCCCCCCCCCCCCCCCCCCCCCCCCCCCCCCCCCCCCCCCCCCCCCCCCCCCCCCCCTTTTCACCCACAAGCCGGCATACGAGATTTAATAGACCGTCTCGTGGGCTCGGAGATGTGTATAAGAGACAGGGACGGCGGGTAATCCCGGTTCACCGATGCCACCCATCTTTTCACCGCTCTCGACGATCCGGCTATGGACACGCGGCATGCGGCCCGGCGGCAGGATGGGATAGAGGTCGTAGTTCCGGGCGACAG
>NZ_JAELUG010001313.1 GCF_016429255.1 Rhizobium sp. ASV8 | reverse complement strand
CCCCCCCCCCCCCCCCCCCCCCCCCCCCCCCCCCCCCCCCCCCCCCCCCCCCCCCCCCCCCCCCCCCCCCCCCCCCCCCCCCCCCCCCCCCCCCCCCCCCCCCCCCCCCCCCTTTTTCAAGCACACGCCGGCATACGAGATTTAATAGACCGTCTCGTGGGCTCGGAGATGTGTATAAGAGACAGCTCCTGCCCGTCAGGAAACGGTAGCCGGCGGCGGCTGGATCAGCGACCTGCTGCGCGGCGCCTCTCGCGACGAAAACGCAGATTTGCCGCCGGCACGCCAGGCCGCGCCGCGTGCACAAACGGAAC
>NZ_JAELUG010001312.1 GCF_016429255.1 Rhizobium sp. ASV8 | reverse complement strand
CCCCCCCCCCCCCCCCCCCCCCCCCCCCCCCCCCCCCCCCCCCCCCCCCCCCCCCCCCCCCCCCCCCCCCCCCCCCCCCCCCCCCCCCCCCCCCCCCCCCCCCCCCCCCCCCCTTTTCACGCACAAGCCGGCATACGCGATTTAATAGACCGTCTCGTGGGCTCGGAGATGTGTATAAGAGACAGGCTTAGGGTTGCGGCGAGACACGCCGAAAGCACAAGGCTGTCTTCGATGGCCATCGATGCTCCTTGCCCGGCGTGAGGGCCGATCGCATGTGCAGCATCGCCGAGCAGAACCACACGTCCTCGCGA
>NZ_JAELUG010000146.1 GCF_016429255.1 Rhizobium sp. ASV8 | reverse complement strand
GGTCTTCGCGGTCACCACGATCCGGGCGCGGACCACGATCGCCGAAGCTGCGCTCCGGACGGTCGCCGTCACGACGCGGACGGTCGTCACGGTCGCGCTTCTGCATCATGGCAGACGGGCCTTCTTCGTGCTTCTCGACAGCGATCGTCATGTAACGCAGGACGTCTTCGCTGATGCGCATCTGGCGTTCCATTTCCTGGATCGCAGCGGCCGGAGCATCAATGTCCATCAGGGCGTAGTGAGCCTTGCGGTTCTTCTTGATGCGGTAGGTGAGGGACTTGAGGCCCCAGTTTTCGATACGCCCGACTTTACCGCCGTTAGCTTCGATAACACCCTTGTACTGTTCTACGAGGGCGTCGACCTGCTGAGCGGAAATATCCTGCCGGGCAAGGAATACATGTTCGTAAAGAGCCATGGATAGCTTTGCCTTTCTTGCGTTGGTCTGAACCCGGTATTCGGCGGCTAAGCCTCAACGACTGCTCCTGAGAGGGGTAACCCCAAGCAAGAAAAGCGTTTCCGAGACGGTCGAGAGCGGAGACACGGGAGGCTGGAACGCTTCCGTTCCGAACGATTCCCCTCTCGGAAAACCGGCCCTCCGTTCAGCCACCAGCCAGAAGACCGGGTTGCGAACAGGGCGGCTTATACGGATTTTTGCGCGAAAGGCAAGGGGCACGGGGGAATTGGACGATTTAGACGCCCGAACCGCTATTGGAGCATTGGCGACGGCCAACGGAGCTTATGCCACCCGGCGAGCCTTGTGGCGGTCTTGAAACTCATTATTCTGCGGCGCGGCAAATGTCGTGCATGAAATTGCAAGCCGCAATCGGAGCTGGAGATGACACAAGTGGCTGAACCGACCTTCGAAACGCTATCTGCCCAATGCGGCATAACCCTCCCGCCGATCCTCGGCAGGCTGCTCGATGACGGCAAAACAGACTATGGCAGGGACCAGGCAGACTGGAAACTGAATTGGCGCGACTACACTTTGAATGCGCAGCCAATTCTTTCTTGTGTCTATGATCTGGAATGGATCAGTGTCGACAAGGCCCTCCAAATTGTCGAAAATTGGCTGAACCCGACCTTTCAGAACGGGCGGAGATTTCTACCGTTTGCAATATCCGGAGCAGGCGATGCCTATTGCCTGATGCCGATGGCCAATGGCGGGATCGGGGCCGGATTGGTCTGGCATGATAAAGCGCAAAGCGCGGTGGAAATGCCTTCGTTCGAAAGTTTCATTTTCAGCAAACTGGTGGAAAGCGCCGCCGATCTCGAACATCTCCTCGATGATTTCACACCCGATGAAGCGCGGCGCAGTGTCATTGCGAATATCGAGGTGATCACCCCCTATTTGCCAAGGGACTTGAGGGACGGACTGCAAATATTGATCTCCGGGGATTTGGCCGGCGACGAAAGTGATCCCAGCTTGATAACGGTGGAAACAGCCGAGACAGCCCTGAGCCTATTACCAGCCTTCGAAAAAGAATATTTTTCAGTGGTGCCGCGCTGGGAGTGCGGCAGGCGCTAATGCTGGGCGGATGGGAAGAAAACGCGAGTAGGCGGCGATGATTGCTGAGCAATGACCGTTCAGAGCTGTGTGTTGGGCACGGCAAACTGGCGCTTGGCGTTCAAAATTCCCTGGAAATGGCTTGGGTATCGGCCGAATACCGGCGCCTGCACTCCGAATTGCCTGCCGGTTACGCTACCGTCATGATACTCTCCATCAATTCCGGCCAATACGGACCATTCATGCGCATCTTTCTCGTCCGCCACGGCGAATCCCTCGGCAATATCGATGACCGCGCCTACCGGCAGTTCGGTGATCACAATGTTCCGTTGACCGAATGGGGGCACCGGCAGGTGCTCCGGGCTGGCCAGGCAATCGCGACTTATCTCAAAGGCTTGCCGAATGCGGAATTGCGCAAACTGAACGTCTGGTATTCGCCCTTTCTAAGGACACGGCAGAGCAAGGATGCGCTGCTTGAAGTTTTGCCGGCCGACCTGATCGACGACGTCAGGGAGGACTATCTGTTGCGCGAACAGGATTTCGGCCTCTTCACCGAAATCTACGATCATGCCGAACAGAAGCGGAAATTCCCCGACGAATTCGAGAAATGGGCGAGGCTGCGCAATAATAACGGCAAGTTCTATGCTCGGCCGCCGGATGGAGAAAGCCGCGCCGATGTCGCCCAGCGCGTACGCCTTTTCCTGCAGACCGTCATGCAGGATGCCGAAAACGGCAAGAATAATGTCATCATCGTCGGCCATGGCGTGACCAACCGCGCCTTCGAGATGAATTTCCTGCATCACCCGGTCGACTGGTTCGAGCAATCGGACAATCCGGGAAATGCCGACGTGACCTTGATCGAGGGGCGGAGTGCAAAAGGTTATAGTTCGACGCTGCTTCACAAGTCCGTGGATCGGGTGAAAGGGCAGGAGGAGCTGAAGGAGGCTTATGGTTCGGAATTGGCGATCACGCCAAAGGCGGAGCAATAACTGCTTGCAGCGGTCTATCGGACATTCGTGGCGGTGTTAGAGGCCTATGCACCGTGCCAAGCTTAACCCCGCGCAACTTTTGAAATACGCGCTGCAATCATGACTTGTGAAATGATGGGACCTATGAAAATCATGACTTGGCAGATGTCGGGGGCTTGGTTGTGAAAGTAACGAGAAAAAGCTTTACCATGGCAGGTCTTGCTTTGGGCCTTACCCTTGTTGCTCAGGGTGCAACAGCGAGACTGAGTTACGAAGTTCAAAACTTGAAAGATGGTTCTAAGTTTATCATGGTAAGCGGTCAGTTCGAAGCTGACGATGACTTGGCCATATTTCGCGATAAAGTTCTTTCCAGCCATGCATACTCCGTTAGTTTCTTTAGTGGCGGCGGAAACGTATACAAGGCCATGGAGTTTGGTCGTCTGATCCGATCTCTGGGCCTCCAAACCGTGGCTGCGCGAGGCTCGGAATGCGCCTCGGCTTGTTCCTTGTCATTTCTTGGCGGGGTAACTCGGTATGCCGAGCCGGGCGCAATCGGCGTTCACAAATCCTCGTTCGCAGACACCAGTGGAATGAGTGTCGAGCATGCCGTTGCGGCCGTCCAACAGCAAACCGCCGACGTGATTTCCTACATGAGCGAAATGGGCGTCGATCCTCTTTTGCTGCAGCTTGCCCTCAAATACGATAGCAATGATATTCGTTATTTGTCATCGAGCGAAATGACACAGTTTCGGGTAACGACGGTGTCGTTCCAAGAGGTTCATGAATCTGATGTCAAATCGCCGTCTGGTGAAGCTCAGGCACCGATTGCTGATGGACGCAAAGCGGTAAAGACGCTGAACGAGGAGCCGCCACTTCTGCAAGTTCCTGTTCCAAGAAGCGGTATCGTTCAAGATGATAGTGGGTCGGCCTTATTAAAGACCAGTCGGGATATGCGCTCCAAGACGATTGCGGCTTTTGCGAATGGAAGCGAGTTGCAGATCATGAAGAACATTGGCGACTGGTATCGCGTGTCAATCGGCAAAAAGACCGGTTATATGCGGCAGCCTTCGGTGTGGGTGCGTGAGTTTGAAGAAAATCAGTTCGGGAAACGATACATTGAAATAACCACCGAAAAGTCTTTAGAGGCCGCAATATCCCTAGCCAAGCGGTCATTTATTCCAATGGCAGTTCATTTAACCGCACAGGGGCGTTATGCTGTCACGATTGTGGGCACGTATGGGGGGAACATTGATTCCCTCGTATTTCAGCCGTTAATTAACACCAAAAGCATCCCTCCGACCGCCTTCGTTACTTATGGCAATAATTACGTTCGCGAAATCTGCTGCAGCGCTTCTACCGCAACAGCCGAGTAAGCGGGCAAACTTGCCCGCTTATTGGTTTTGAGCCCTATCGGCACACTCTTCACATCGGCATCGGATACTTCCGGTGCACCTGCTCGATCTCGGCCAAGGCCTCCGCCGGAAGCGTGACATAAGCTGACGCGATATCGGTCTCGAGCTGCGCCATCGTCGTTGCGCCGATGATGGCCGAGGTCATGAAGGGCTTGGTCAGGCAGTAGGCGAGTGCCAGTTTGGAGGGATCGATGCCGTGCTTGGCTGATATTTCGAGGTAGGCCTTGACCGGCGGTTCCTGCAGCGGCTGCAGGCGCCCGCCAATATCCGTGTTGATCGAGCCGCGCGAGCCCGCAGGGCGTGCGCCGCCGACATACTTGCCTGAGAGGATACCGCCTGCCAGCGGCGAATAGGCAAGCAGCCCGACATCCTCGTGATGCGACAGTTCGGCCAGATCGAGGTCGAAGTGCCGGTAGAGCAGATTGTATTCGTTCTGCGTGGTGGCGACGCGGGGCAGGCCTTTCTGCTCGGCGATCGTCAGATATTTCTGGATGCCCCATGTGGTCTCGTTCGAGAGGCCGATGGCGCGGATTTTGCCGGCCTTCACCAGCGTGCCCATCGTTTCGAGAATCTCGGTGATATCGGCGATCGCCTTCTGGCGATCCTGATTGAAGGGGTTGTAGCGCCAGTTCTGGCGGAAATGGAAATGGCCGCGGTTCGGCCAGTGAACCTGATAGAGGTCGATATAATCGGTCTTCAGCCGCTTCAGGCTGGCGTCAACGGCTGCATTGATATTGGCGGCATCCGGCCCCTGTCCCCCTCGCAGATATTCGCGGCCGGGACCCGCGACCTTGGTGGCGAGCACGATGTCCTTCCGCTTGCCGGTCTTCTCGAACCAAGTGCCGATATATTCTTCCGTGCGCCCTTGTGTCTCGGGACCGACTGGTGTCGTCGGGTACATTTCGGCGGTGTCGAAGAAATTGATGCCCTTGCTGACGGCATAATCCATCTGCTCATGCGCCTCGGCTTCGCTATTCTGCGTGCCCCAGGTCATCGTGCCCAGACAGATCTGCGAGACGGAAATATCAGTGCGGCCTAAATTGTTATATTTCATGGGAAAACCTTGGAAAACGGCAGAAAAACCTGAGGGAGGGGATCGGGGGAATTTAGGCTCGAATTGAGCAAGCGCAAGAAGAAAATCATTCTGTTTCGCAAGCGCAAAAGCTTGTGGCTCCGGGACTTGCGCTATTGACTCCACCGCAAACAATGTCATTGGGAAGCAAAACGACCCCCAAAAGGACGCTTTATAATGACTGTTGCTTTCACATTTCCCGGCCAGGGCAGCCAAGCCGTCGGTATGGGCAAGGATCTTGCCGACAATTTCGCCGAGGCGCGCGCCGTCTTCGAAGAGGTCGATGAAGCGCTCGGTGAAAAGCTCTCCGACGTCATCTTTAATGGCCCGGAAGACAAGTTGACGCTGACGGCCAATGCGCAGCCGGCGCTGATGGCTGTGTCGCTTGCCGTCATCCGCGTTCTGCAGGCACGTGGCCTCGATCTGAAGAGCAAGGTCGCCTATGTGGCCGGTCATTCGCTCGGCGAATATTCCGCGCTCTGCGCCGCCGGAACCTTCTCGCTTGGCGACACGGCACGGCTGCTGCGCATCCGCGGCAACGCCATGCAGGCGGCTGTTCCCGTCGGCGTCGGCGCCATGGCCGCGATCATCGGGCTGGAACATGCTGATGTCGTCGCCGTCTGTGCGGAAGCATCTGCGCTGGGCGCCTGTCAGATCGCCAATGACAATGGCGGCGGTCAGATCGTCATTTCCGGCGAGAAGGCCCCGGTCGAGAAGGCTGCCGAGCTTGCGACCGCCAAGGGTGCCAAGCGCGCCATTTTGCTGCCGGTCTCCGCACCTTTCCATTCCGCGCTGATGGCCCCGGCTGCCGAAGCGATGCGCGAAGCGCTCGCCGGCGTCGCCAAGAACAATCCGGTCGTGCCTGTCATTGCCAACGTCAAGGCGGCTCCGGTCACGGATGCCGACGAGATTGCCAGGCTGCTGGTCGAACAGGTCACCGGCCAGGTGCGTTGGCGCGAGACGGTGGAATGGTTTGCCGCCAACAATGTCACGACATTGTACGAGATCGGCGCCGGCAAGGTGCTGACGGGCCTGGCCCGCCGCATCGACAAGTCGGTCAACGGCATTGCCGTCAACAATGCTGCCGATATCGACACGGCGCTTGCCGCATTGCTCGGCTGAAAATCTAGAAGCGAGGGAAACACATGCTTGATTTGACCGGCCGCAAGGCCCTGGTAACCGGCGCATCCGGCGGCATCGGCGAAGAAATCGCCCGGCTGCTGCACAAGCAGGGCGCCATCGTCGGCCTGCATGGCACGCGTGTCGAAAAGCTGGAGACGCTGGCGTCCGAACTGGGCGATCGCGTCAAGATCTTCCCGGCCAACCTGTCGGATCGCGACGAGGTGAAGGCGCTTGGCGTCAAGGCGGAAGAGGAACTCGGCGGCGTCGATATTCTCGTCAACAATGCCGGCATCACCAAGGACGGCCTCTTCGTGCGTATGAGCGACGACGACTGGGATGCCGTTCTGGAAGTGAACCTCACTGCCGTCTTCCGCCTGACGCGCGAGTTGACCCATCCGATGATGCGCCGCCGCTATGGCCGCATCATCAACATCACCTCCGTCGTCGGTGTGACGGGCAATCCCGGCCAGGCCAACTACTGTGCCTCCAAGGCCGGCATGGTCGGCTTCACCAAGTCGCTGGCCCAGGAAATCGCTACCCGCAACGTCACGGTCAACTGCGTTGCTCCGGGCTTTATCGAAAGCGCGATGACGGGCAAGCTGAACGACAAGCAGAAGGAAGCCATCATGGGAGCCATTCCCATGAAGCGTATGGGCACGGGTGCTGAAGTCGCTTCCGCTGTTGCCTATCTCGCTTCTTCGGAAGCCAGCTACGTCACGGGTCAGACGATCCATGTCAACGGCGGCATGGCTATGATCTAAAGGAATTGCTATTGGGAGGGAACTTTCCCTCCAATAGCATGTTGAGCAACCCGGAGCCGGCTATTTTCTGGCTTTGCGACGGACTTAAACCGTGTTAAGCGGGCCATGACTGTGAACAGTCGTCCGGAAAATGCAGACGGACTGGGCCGCATTCAAGGCGCTGGACCGGATCTCAATGACGGGTTGAACGAGTTTGCCAGCGGCGTCAGGACAGATGCTGCAGGTTTGAATAGGTAGGGATGTCACAGGGCATTCTGATCAGGATATAAGGTCGAGGAAACCGACATGAGCGATATCGCAGAACGCGTAAAGAAAATTGTTGTTGATCATCTTGGCGTTGACGCCGACAAGGTTGTTGAAAGCGCAAGCTTCATCGACGATCTGGGTGCGGACTCGCTCGACACGGTCGAACTGGTCATGGCTTTCGAAGAAGAATTCGGCGTTGAAATTCCGGACGACGCTGCTGACTCGATCCTGACGGTCGGCGACGCGGTAAAGTTCATTGAGAAGGCTCAGGCCTAATCTTCTGCGCTTTTTGAAGGGGCGGGCTGCAGAGTCCGCCCTATTTCGTCCTGCTAAGCCGGACGAAGCATATTTACACGCATATCATCATAAAAAGACGGGGGTCTGCGGGCGATGAGACGTGTCGTTATCACGGGTACCGGCATGGTATCACCTTTGGGCTGCGGCACCGAGGTGTCTTGGTCGCGTTTGATCGCCGGCCATAATGGTGCACGCCTCGTGACCGAATTCGAGGTCGAAGACCTCGCTGCAAAGATTGCTTGCCGCATTCCGGTTGGCGACGGCACCGACGGCACATTCAATGCCGACGACTGGATGGAGCCGAAAGAGCAGCGCAAGGTCGACCCTTTCATCATTTACGGCATGGCAGCCGCCGACATGGCGCTCGCCGACGCCGGTTGGCATCCCCAGACGGATGAGGATCAGATCGCAACGGGCGTCATGATCGGCTCCGGTATCGGCGGTCTCGAAGGTATTGTCGAAGCCGGCTACACACTGCGTGACAAAGGTCCGCGCCGCATCTCGCCGTTCTTCATCCCCGGACGCCTCATCAATCTCGTGTCCGGTCAGGTCTCCATCCGCCACAAGCTGCGCGGCCCGAACCATGCGGTCGTCACCGCATGCTCCACGGGCGCCCATGCCATTGGCGATGCAGCCCGGTTGATCATACTCGGCGACGCCGATGTTATGGTGGCAGGTGGCGCCGAAGCTCCGGTCTGCCGTATCTCGCTCGCCGGCTTTGCCGCTTGCAAGGCGCTCTCGACCGACTTCAACGATACTCCGCAAAAGGCTTCGCGCCCCTATGACCGCGATCGTGACGGCTTCGTCATGGGTGAGGGGGCCGGTATCGTCGTGCTGGAAGAGCTGGAACATGCCAAGGCGCGCGGTGCCAAGATCTACGCCGAAGTCGTTGGTTACGGTCTTTCCGGCGATGCCCACCATATCACCGCTCCGTCGGAAGATGGCGAAGGCGCATTCCGTTGCATGACGTCGGCGCTGAAGCGCGCCGGGCTGACGCCGGCTGATATCGACTATATCAACGCCCACGGCACCTCGACCATGGCCGACACGATCGAACTCGGCGCCGTCGAACGGTTGGTCGGTGACGCCGCATCGCGGATTTCGATGTCGTCTACCAAGTCTGCCACGGGCCATCTGCTCGGTGCCGCAGGCGCAATCGAGGCGATTTTCGCGACGCTTGCCATTCGCGACAACATCGTTCCACCGACGCTCAATCTGGACAATCCGGAACGCGAGACCGCCATCGATCTTGTTCCGCACAAGGCTCGCAAGCGGGACGTAAATGTCGCGCTGTCGAATTCCTTTGGCTTCGGCGGCACCAATGCGTCGCTTGTCCTGCGCCGTTATGAGGCATAATAACGGCTCGTAACTGCGAAAGCGGGAGTGTTCTTCGGCAAGCCTGCGCGCCGTTCTCGAATGTTACCGGACTTGCATCCATCGCAATGATGCATCGCGGTAATGTCTGATCGGTCTAAGTCGGAGCCTCTGCGGGCTCCGCCTTATCTTCTAAACCTGTTTTTTGCCGCATTGCTTGGCCAAAGAGCAGGCAACTAGAAAAGGAAGGGATTGCCGGTGAGCGATACGAACCAGAGCAACGGAACTCCGAACGGGCAGAAGGGGCCGATCATACCCAAATCGGCAAATGAAGCCCTGCGCCCGGAGCGTGTTCCGGATCCGCCGAAGCGTTCCCGCAAAGCCCGCAGCCAGATGGTCATCTTCCTGAATTTTCTGATGACTTTGGTGGTTTTCGTTGTCGTCGCAGCAGTTGCAGGCACCTATTATGCCTTCTCGGTCTATCAGAGCCCGGGTCCGTTGACGACAAACACGAACTTCATCGTGCGCAACGGCGCCGGCCTGAACGAGATCGCCAATCGCCTGGAATCAAACAACATCATCAGCGATCAGCGTATCTTCCGTTGGCTGACGACCACCTATCTGCATGGCGAAACGCTGCGGAACGGTGAGTACGAGATCAAGGCGGGTGCCTCCATGAAAGACATCATGGAGCTGTTGAAATCAGGTAAGTCCATCCTTTATTCGGTGACTTTGCCTGAGGGACTGACCGTCCGACAGATCTTCAACAAGCTGCAGGCCGATACCGTGCTGGAAGGCGATTTGCCGTCGGCGCTGCCGCCCGAGGGAAGCCTCAGGCCCGATACCTACAAATTCACGCGCGGCACCAAGCGCACTGAAATCGTCGATCAGATGGCAGGTGCACAGAAAAAGCTGGTTGAGCAGATATGGAGCAAGCGCGATCCGAACCTGCAGCTGGCGAACACGCAGGATTTCGTGACGCTCGCTTCCATCGTCGAAAAGGAAACCGGCCTTGCGGATGAGCGTGCTCACGTTGCCTCGGTTTTCCTCAACCGTCTTGGCAAAGGCATGCGTCTGCAGTCGGATCCGACCATCATCTACGGTCTCTTCGGCGGTGAAGGAAAGCCTTCTGATCGTCCGATCTATCAGTCGGACCTGAAGAAAGAGACACCCTACAATACCTACATCATCAAGGGCCTGCCGCCGACGCCGATCGCAAATCCCGGAAAGGATGCGCTTGAAGCCGTCGCCAATCCGTGGAAGACGCAGGATCTCTATTTCGTCGCCGACGGCACCGGCGGCCATGTGTTCGCAGCGACGCTGGAAGAGCACAATGCCAACGTCAAGCGCTGGCGCAAGCTCGTTGCCGAAAAGGGCGAAGACCCAAGTTCCATTGCTGTCGACGGACAGCCGGACGACGGCACGACTGCCCCTGGTTCTGGTGCCCAGCAGAAGAAGAAGACCAACTGATCTTGTTGCGCCATGGCTTCCGTGAAGCCCATGGCGCGGTTTCACTTTACATTGATCCGTAATCCGATGATTTTCGACGGATAGGGATAGGAATTTTCGGAGGCTTGCATGGCATTGCAGTCCATGACCGGTTTTGCCCGGCGTGAGGGAACGAGCGGGCGTGGTCGCTGGGCATGGGAGTTGCGGTCCGTAAACGGCAAGGGACTGGATGTCCGGTTGCGCCTACCGCAAGGGCTGGAGCGACTGGAGACCGATGTTCGCAAGTTGATCTCCGATCGGTTCTCCCGCGGCAATCTCCAGGTCGGTCTGTCGCTATCGGTCGAGGATAGCCGCGTCGAGGTCGTCGTGAACCAGGATGCGCTGGCAGCCGTACTCGCCTTGCGGGACCAGCTCGCCGGTGTCATCGATCCCGCGCCATTGCGGCTGGATAGCCTCATGGCGGTTCGTGGTCTGGTGGAATTCAAGGAAGCTGAGGAAAGCGAAGAAACGCTTGCCGCACGCGACGCCGATATCATGGCCGGCCTGACGGCAGCCCTTGCCGATCTTCGCGACATGCGGGGCCGGGAAGGGCAGGCACTTGGTCAGGTCTTGCTCGGCCAGGTCGCTACGATTGAGGCCCTGACGAACACAGTGGAGCGCGATCCCTCGCGCTCGCCACAGGAAATCGCAACGCGGCTGGCTGCACAGGTCGCGATGCTTCTTGAGGGATCGTCTGGCCTTGATCGCGACAGGCTTCATGCAGAAGCCGCACTTCTTGCCACCAAGGCCGATCTTCGCGAAGAGGTTGATCGCCTGAAGGCTCATGTGGCGGCAGCGCGCGATCTTATTTCGAAGGGCGGGCCAGTCGGCCGCAAGCTCGATTTTCTTGCACAGGAATTTAACCGGGAATCGAATACCATCTGTTCCAAGTCGAATGCAGCAGCGGTGACCGCTGCCGGTATCGAGCTGAAGGTGGTCATCGACCAGTTCCGCGAACAGGTCCAGAATTTGGAGTAGGCCATGAAGCCGGCAACATCCACATCCATCGCAATTGCCCGCCGGGGGCTGATGCTTGCCATCTCCTCTCCGTCAGGCGCAGGCAAGTCAACGATCGCGCGCACGTTGCTCGACAAAGACAAGCAGGTGAGCCTCTCGGTCAGCGTCACGACCCGGCAGCGTCGCCCGAGCGAGATCGAGGGCGTGCACTACCATTTCGTCTCGCAGCGCGAGTTCGAACGCCTTCGCGATTCAGATTCGCTGCTCGAATGGGCCGAAGTGCATGGCAATTTCTACGGCACGCCGCGCGAGCCCGTGGAAACGGCGATGTCCGAAGGACGCGACATGCTCTTTGACATCGACTGGCAGGGCGCACAGCAGCTGCAGGAGAAAATGCCGGCGGATGTCGTCTCCATCTTCGTATTGCCGCCAACCATGACGGAGCTGCAATCGCGTCTGCATCGTCGGGCCGAAGATTCGGAAGAGGTCATAGCGATGCGCCTCGCCAATTCGCGAGCCGAAATCGGGCATTGGCGTGAATATGATTACGTCATCATCAATGACGATTTGAACGTCGCCTTCGACGCCGTTCAGTCGATCGTCAAGGCAGAGCGGCTGCGTCGCGATCGCCGTCACGGCATGTTCGATTTCGTTCGGGATTTGCTGGAAGAGACGCCGAAGCTTTAAGGTTGATCGGAAGCTCTGACTCGATCAGAGGCAATTTGCCAACCGGCAGAACTCTTCTACGGAAAGTGTCTCCGCCCGGCGCTGAGGGTCGATATCGGCCCTGAGCAGCAGTGCTTCTCCGCCGATCGGTTTCAGGCTCTGCCGCAGCATCTTACGGCGCTGGCCGAAGGCGGCCTGCGTCACAATCTCAAGCTTTTCGACAGCGCAGGGAATGGGATTTTCCTTCGGTGTCAGATGCACCACGCTCGACGTTACCTTCGGCGGAGGCGTGAAGGCCTGCGGCGATATGTCGAAGGCCATCTGCGCTTGCGTGCGCCAGCCACAGAGCACGCCGAGACGCCCGTAATGATTGTCGTCTTCCTGTGCGACGATCCGCTGGCCGACTTCTTTCTGGAACATCAGCGTGAGCGACTGCCAGAAAGGCGGCCATTGCGCTGGCAGGAGCCAGTTCACCAGCAACTGCGTGCCGACATTGTAGGGCAAGTTGGCGATGATCTTGACTGGCCCTTGCGGTGCAAGAGCCGCAAAATCCGTCTTCAGAGCATCGCCCTCTATAACCTCGAGCCGACCCGGATAATGGTCAGCGATCTCGGCCAATGCAGGCAGGCAACGAGCATCGCGCTCGACGGCAATGACTTTGGCCGCGCCGAGCGCCAGGATCGCGCGCGTCAGGCCGCCGGGTCCGGGCCCGACTTCGAAAACGGTGACGCCTTCCAGGGAACCGGCTGTGCGGGCAACCTTCTGTGTCAGGTTGAGATCGAGGAGGAAGTTCTGGCCGAGCGCCTTGCGAGCGTCGAGGCCATGACGCTGGATCACATCGCGGAGGGGCGGCAGGCCATCGAGCGCAGCCATTAGTGGTTGTTTCCAGTCTTGCTGCTGATCTCGCTCGCCAGCTTGAGGGCGGCGATCAGGCTGGTCTCTTTGGCTATACCCTTTCCAGCAATACCAAAGGCGGTGCCGTGATCGGGCGAGGTGCGGACGAATGGTAGCCCGAGGGTTACGTTGACGGAATCGTCGAAGCCAAGCGCCTTGGCCGGGATCAGCGCCTGATCGTGGTACATGCATACGGCGACGTCGTATCGAAGGCGTGCGTCGTCATGGAACATCGTATCGGCGGGCAGGGGGCCGAAGGCATCGATCCCCTCAGCGCGGAGGATATCGATCGCCGGCCGGACGATCTCGTCGTCTTCCTTGCCGAGCGCGCCATTCTCTCCGGCATGCGGATTGAGGCCGGCAACCGCCAGGCGCGGCTTGGCAATGCCGAAACGAGTGCGCAGGTCGTGGTCTGTGATCCTGCAGGTCTCGGCAATAAGATCCGAGGTCAGCGCCTGGGGCACGTCTTTCAGGGGAATATGGATGGTAACCGGGATGGCACGGAGTTTCGGGCCGGCGAGAAGCATGACTGGCATGACCGACTTGCCTGTCGCACGCGTTGCAAGATCTGCCAGAAACTCGGTGTGACCCGGAAAGCCGAAGCCTGCGTCATAGAGGACCGACTTGGCGATCGGATTGGTGACAATTGCAGACGTCTTGCCGCTCATGCTGAGAGAAACGCCCATTTCAATGGCCGTAATCGTGCCTCGCGCCGTATTGACGTGCGGCTCTCCCGCGACGACTGTCGCTCCACCGTCGATCGGGAGAACGGGCAGAGCGTCGTGAAAGATATCGCAGGCGTCGGACGGATCAGCCTGCTTTAACGGCACGCTCAGACCCAGCTGCGAGGCCCGTGCGGCGAGAACGGCTGGGTCGCCGAGAAACAGGAAGGGCGGCAGATCAAGCTCGCTGCGGCGTAGCCAGGCAGCGAGCGTGATATCTGGTCCTATGCCTGCCGGATCCCCCTGCGTAAGCGCTAGGGGAATAGTTGGGCGCGAGGGCATTGGCCGATCAGCGATAGACGATCTGCGCCTTGGAGCGCAGCTCGTCCATGTACTTCTTGTCGTTTGCACTGACGCCCTGGGCGTTGTTTTTGCCGATGTCTTCGGCGCGGAACACAGCCGCTGCGGCGACGTCGTCATTAACCTGACGCTGCGAGCAGATGGCAATGTATTCGACGCCGCGGTCGGTAACGACGGTCGCCGTCGTGTTGCCGGATGCCTTCTCGAGCAACGGCTTCCAGACTTCCGGAACATCAGGTGCGAGCACGCGGCCAAGATCCTGAACGGAAACATCTCGCATGGTTGCGGCAAAGACCTTCGCCTGGTCGCAGCCTGGGAATTTGGCGCGCGATGCATCAGCTTCGGCCTTGCGCGACTTCAGGATGGCATTGCGCTTTGCTGCCGGAACCACGAAAACCATCTGCTTCAGGAAGTACTCTGTCGTGACGGGCTTCGTCTTGTTCTCCGTCATGCGGGTGACGAGAGCGTCGTTCGACAGGCGGCTGCTTGAGCCGAAGCGGGCATTGACCACGCGCGGCCAGCTCATGGAAATGGCGATATAGGATTTGAAGTGTTCAACCGTCACGCCCATTTTGTCGAGGATCTGGCTGAGCTGCTGGGTTGACATCTTGTTGCTGGTAGCAAAACGACCAAAGGCAGCATCGACTTCCGTCGTCGATACCGACATACGCAGGCGGGAGATTTCCGACCGCTTCAGGGTCTCATCAACGAGCTGTTCCTTCGCCAGTTTGTTGAGGTCGCCCTTCTGGCGCTGCAACTTCAGGAAGTTGACACGCTTGGCGATATCGCCCGATGTGATGACCTGGCTGTTGACAAGGACTTTTACCTCACTTGCCGCGAAAGCGACATCGCTGCTCGGCACGGCGAAGCTTGCCATGACCAGGGCTGCGGCTCCGAACACCAGAGCGCGAATCGGTGTCTTTCCAGAAAACATCAACTACCCCTTCCCAAAGGTCTTTCTATCGGCATGCGCCATATCGGCACGCCATAGGCGCAATACGGTAAGTTTGGGCCACATGTCTACATCAGGCGCGATGAATTGCAAAATCCTTGCGGCGAAACAATGACGCAAAGGGAATGCGGCCCGAGTTGCAATAATAAAGCCGGCTGCGAAGCCGGCTTTATCCAATATTTTTCTATATATCAGAACGTTGCGTTTTGCACGTTGCCGAGGTTGACATCGCCCAACGTGCGGAAGGTGATGCGGGCGCCGATCGACCAATCGCTTGCGGCCTGCGCGGTCGTATCCTTCTTGTCGAGGAACGAGATCGTGAAGATCGTGCATTCGTCCTCATACGAAAGGCCGACACCCTGACGGGTGAACTGACCGTTGTTGATGTCGTAGCTGACCGTGCCGAAAACCGACCAGTATTCCTTGAACTTGATCTGAGCGCGGGACTGGATTTCGTCCTGATTGCTCGTGAAGCCATATTGCGGTTGGGCGGCAATGTGGGTGTAGATCAATGAGGTCTGGAATATGTCGTTTGCGAAGCCGACCGAGGTGTCGCCGCGGCGGAAGGCGAAATCCTTCTCATCGAAGCGATAAGAGGTCGACAACGAGATACCCTGCGGCGTGGTCAAGCCGAACATCGTGACATAGTCGGACCGGGTCGTTTCAAGCCCCGAATCCGAGCCGACACCGGCCAGGTCGGTGGTCGCAAATGAATTGCGGCCCGCGAGCTGGTAGGATTGGCCGAAGATATGCTGCAATCTGTAGCCGCTGTCGAAACTGCCGGTATAGCGCCAACCCAGATTGGCTCGTGTACCGCCTTCTACGCGGTCGAAGCCGGAGAATTTGTCACGATCGAACAGGTTGGTCGCGTCGAAAACGAAGCTCTGCGCATCCTCGTTCGGCAACCGTCCGCCAAGTTGTTCGTCCGGGCGCACGTAAATCTGCGCGATTGGTTCGAACACATGCGTGCTGTTGTTGGTCGTGATGAGGAACGGATACTTGGCTTCAAGGCCGGCGGTGACCATGCCACGCGTCGCATAGTCGCTGTTGTCATAGTTACCGGAGTAGGTGCCGGCGCCCGGCGCATTCATGTCGAGGCCGTACACATCACCTCGAGCCGCCGCCAGCGGCGTCAACACCAGTCCCTGATCGGTGGTGAAGGTGCGCTGCCACTGCAGTTCGGTACTCAGGCGGGTATAGTCACCCTTAAGACCGAGATAACGGTCGTTGAGGCTTGAATCGCCAAGAGCGGAGGTTGCATCAAGCACGGACGTCTTGTCACGCGACAGATGCGTGAAATTCATCGTCGCCGACAGTTCGCCGCCGTAAACCGACTTCGGATCGACATAGTGATAGTCTATGCTCGGATAGACGTAGGCCTGCTGCTTTTGTGCGGTGTTGCTGTTATCCGCATCCTGGATGTTGTAATAGAAAGCACGCATATCAAAGTAATTGCGCTTTCCCATCCCCGTTAAATAGGCTTGATTGGTATGCGTGCTCTGACTGAGGCCATCCAAGCCGTAGGTGCGCGAAAAATTGTTGTCGCTCTGCAACATCACGTCCCAGCCGAACGTCCAGCGAGGATTGATCTGGAAGTCCGCCTTGGAGGAGATCATACCGCGTGTTTTGTGTTCTGCATCGCTGGTGCCGGCGTTGAATGTGCCGGGGTCCATCTGACTAATGCCGGCAACACGCAGGGTGTGCGTGCCGTTCTCGAGACGTTGACGGAATTCGCCTTCGAGCAGCAACCCCTGGTTCGTGAAGCCAGTAGCGGTGACCGTGGCGTCCATGCTAGGTGAGATGACATAATAATAAGGAACTTTTATGCCAACGCCGAGGCGCTGCGAGATGCTTGCCGATGGGAATAGGAAGCCCGACTTGCGCTTTACGGTGTTATCCGGAACCTCAATCCAAGGGACGTAGGCGATCGGGTGGCCGAACAGCTCGAAGCGCGCATGCTCTAGGCGTATCGTATGGGTGACGCCGTTCTGGATGACGCGTTGTGCTTTGACCTGCCATAGCGGCGCGCGACCTTGCTCGGAGCAGGCC
>NZ_JAELUG010001311.1 GCF_016429255.1 Rhizobium sp. ASV8 | reverse complement strand
CCCCCCCCCCCCCCCCCCCCCCCCCCCCCCCCCCCCCCCCCCCCCCCCCCCCCCCCCCCCCCCCCCCCCCCCCCCCCCCCCCCCCCCCCCCCCCCCCCCCCCCCCCCCCCCCTTTTTCAACCAGAAGCCGGCATACGAGATTTAATAGACCGTCTCGTGGGCTCGGAGATGTGTATAAGAGACAGGGCTTCAGCGCATTCCAGGCTAGCCAGCCAAGATAGGCAGCACCCGCCAGCCGCAACGCGTCGTAAGCGAAAGGAACCGCGAGAACGAAGGCGGTGATGCCGAGGGCCGCTGACAACATGTAGAAC
>NZ_JAELUG010001310.1 GCF_016429255.1 Rhizobium sp. ASV8 | reverse complement strand
CCCCCCCCCCCCCCCCCCCCCCCCCCCCCCCCCCCCCCCCCCCCCCCCCCCCCCCCCCCCCCCCCCCCCCCCCCCCCCCCCCCCCCCCCCCCCCCCCCCCCCCCCCCCCCCCCTTTTCACGCAGACGCCGGCATACGAGATTTAATAGACCGTCTCGTGGGCTCGGAGATGTGTATAAGAGACAGGCCGAGCACCAGCCGCCGACCGTTTTTCCGGCCGATAGCCGGCTTCCTCAGGTCACCAAGAAGGAACGCCGCCGCCGGCTGAATGCCGACGAACAGAAAGCGGTTCGCAATGCAATGGAGGAGGCT
>NZ_JAELUG010001309.1 GCF_016429255.1 Rhizobium sp. ASV8 | reverse complement strand
CCCCCCCCCCCCCCCCCCCCCCCCCCCCCCCCCCCCCCCCCCCCCCCCCCCCCCCCCCCCCCCCCCCCCCCCCCCCCCCCCCCCCCCCCCCCCCCCCCCCCCCCCCCCCCCTCTTTTCACGCAGAAGCCGGCATACGAGATTTAATAGACCGTCTCGTGGGCTCGGAGATGTGTATAAGAGACAGGGTGGAAGCTGATCGGCTTTTCGACGCTGATCCTCTCGGCCGCCAATGCCAATATCAACCCGTCCCTGATCGAAGCCGCGCGCATGGACGGCGCCAGTCGCTGGGACATCGTTCGCGACATCAGGC
>NZ_JAELUG010001308.1 GCF_016429255.1 Rhizobium sp. ASV8 | reverse complement strand
CCCCCCCCCCCCCCCCCCCCCCCCCCCCCCCCCCCCCCCCCCCCCCCCCCCCCCCCCCCCCCCCCCCCCCCCCCCCCCCCCCCCCCCCCCCCCCCCCCCCCCCCCCCCCCCCCTTTCCAAGCAGAAGCCGGCATACGAGATTTAATAGACCGTCTCGTGGGCTCGGAGATGTGTATAAGAGACAGGCCGTGGCCTTCGATGCCGGCGCCGTCATCACCACCCAGCGCCATAGCCCGACCGAATCAGGCGTATTGGCGAAATCCGCCTCCGGGGCGCTTGAGCTGATACCTTATATACAGATCACCAATCTT
>NZ_JAELUG010001307.1 GCF_016429255.1 Rhizobium sp. ASV8 | reverse complement strand
CTCGGGATGACGTCGTAGTTCACGTGACCTGCCTGACCGGCGAGAATTTCGGCAAGGGCAACGCCCTCGTCTTCTGCCTTGTGCGCCAGCATCGGTCCCTTCACTACGTCGCCGATGGCGTAGATGCTGTCTCTTATACACATCTCCGAGCCCACGAGACGGTCTATTAAATCTCGTATGCCGGCTTCTGCTTGAAAAGAGGGGGGGGGGGGGGGGGGGGGGGGGGGGGGGGGGGGGGGGGGGGGGGGGGGGGGGGGGGGGGGGGGGGGGGGGGGGGGGGGGGGGGGGGGGGGGGGGGGGGGGGGGGGGGG
>NZ_JAELUG010001306.1 GCF_016429255.1 Rhizobium sp. ASV8 | reverse complement strand
CCCCCCCCCCCCCCCCCCCCCCCCCCCCCCCCCCCCCCCCCCCCCCCCCCCCCCCCCCCCCCCCCCCCCCCCCCCCCCCCCCCCCCCCCCCCCCCCCCCCCCCCCCCCCCCCCTTTTTCAAGCACAATACGGCATACGAGATTTAATAGACCGTCTCGTGGGCTCGGAGATGTGTATAAGAGACAGATCTATGACAGCGTGTCGCCGGGTGTCTTCTTCTCCTTCGCCACCTCGCTGCTGCTCGCCTATGATCCGGCGCGCCGTCTCGCCAAGCTGCAGGTGCAGCTGGAGCGTGCCGTCGTCAACGCACGG
>NZ_JAELUG010001305.1 GCF_016429255.1 Rhizobium sp. ASV8 | reverse complement strand
CCCCCCCCCCCCCCCCCCCCCCCCCCCCCCCCCCCCCCCCCCCCCCCCCCCCCCCCCCCCCCCCCCCCCCCCCCCCCCCCCCCCCCCCCCCCCCCCCCCCCCCCCCCCCCCTTTTTTCAAGCATAAGCCGGCATACGAGATTTAATAGACCGTCTCGTGGGCTCGGAGATGTGTATAAGAGACAGCGTCTGGATTGCGCTCAATCTGAATAAACGGAACCTCATGATGGTGCAGGAAAAGGCCAGCGGATAGGCCGACAATCCCCCCTCCCACGATCAAGACCGGAATCTCCTCAAGAACCTTATTAGCCAT
>NZ_JAELUG010001304.1 GCF_016429255.1 Rhizobium sp. ASV8 | reverse complement strand
CCCCCCCCCCCCCCCCCCCCCCCCCCCCCCCCCCCCCCCCCCCCCCCCCCCCCCCCCCCCCCCCCCCCCCCCCCCCCCCCCCCCCCCCCCCCCCCCCCCCCCCCCCCCCCCCCTTTTCAACCAGAAGCCGGCATACGAGATTTAATAGACCGTCTCGTGGGCTCGGAGATGTGTATAAGAGACAGGGCAAGCACGGCACAGATGATGTTCTGGGCATTCTGCGCGGTCATGGGCCTGTCGCTGGCATCTGTCTTCCTGGTTTTCACCGGCACGAGCATTGCACGCACCTTCTTCATCGCCGCGACCATGTTC
>NZ_JAELUG010001303.1 GCF_016429255.1 Rhizobium sp. ASV8 | reverse complement strand
CCCCCCCCCCCCCCCCCCCCCCCCCCCCCCCCCCCCCCCCCCCCCCCCCCCCCCCCCCCCCCCCCCCCCCCCCCCCCCCCCCCCCCCCCCCCCCCCCCCCCCCCCCCCCCCCCTTTTCAAGCAGACGCCGGCATACGAGATTTAATAGACCGTCTCGTGGGCTCGGAGATGTGTATAAGAGACAGGTTCGACGCTGCAATGAAGGACCTGACGGCGGCCGAGGTCAACGAAAGTCTCAAGCTCGCCTTTGCAGGCAACGGTCCGCAGCTGGTACTGCAGATTCCGCAAATGCCCGAAGGCGGAGAGGCAGCC
>NZ_JAELUG010001302.1 GCF_016429255.1 Rhizobium sp. ASV8 | reverse complement strand
CGCTAAAATAGCTCCAGAGAAATGCAGTATTGTCTGGCGCCTTCGCGTCCAGTAGCGGCGCAAAGACGCTGAGGCCGGAACGTGGTTCGGTAATCTTGATGGCGCGTTGGCTCATGCGGAAATGCCCCTGTCTCTTATACACATCTCCGAGCCCACGAGACGGTCTATTAAATCTCGTATGCCGGCTTATGCTTGAAAAAGGGGGGGGGGGGGGGGGGGGGGGGGGGGGGGGGGGGGGGGGGGGGGGGGGGGGGGGGGGGGGGGGGGGGGGGGGGGGGGGGGGGGGGGGGGGGGGGGGGGGGGGGGGGGGGG
>NZ_JAELUG010000145.1 GCF_016429255.1 Rhizobium sp. ASV8 | reverse complement strand
CACTGGCGCAGCGCTTCCCCCACCTTTCTGTCGTACAGGTTTCCGAAGGCTTCGGCGTCGATCGCGAGACGGAGCGTCTCGTCCGCGATGCCCTGGAATGCGAACCGGACATCCGGGCGGTCTATTCGGCCGGCGGCGGCAATCGGGCGATATTGAAGGCCTTTGCGGAAGCCAGACGTGAATGCAGCGTCTTTGCCGCCCATGATCTCGACCAGGATAATATCGCACTGCTCGCTGCCGGTGAGATCACGTTCGTCATCCACCACGATTTGCGTCACGACGCCAGAAGCGCCTGCCAGCTCATGCTCGCCTATCACCGGATGTTGCCGCCCGATTTCCAGGTTGCGCCGTCTAGGGTCGCCATCGCTACACCATTCGAGCCGACGCTTTAATCGGCAATCTCAGTTGCGGTTCCGGCAACCAATAGGAGATTTCCAGCGATGACATCGCGTCGGCATCAAGATAGGCTCCTGACATTGCCGACCCATGACAGCATGTTCAAATGCCTGGATCGGTCGGCGATTGCAATTTGAGAAAGGAATTGCTCTGATGCTTCGTTCGAAACTGTTCGCCGCCAGTGCCTTGGCCCTGGCTATGGTCGCGCTGATGGTCGGCCAAGGGGAAGCGCAGCAGGCAAAGCGCAAGGTCGCGCCGGGAATATGCCGGCGGGATGCGGCGGATGCACTGATAGGCAGGAAACGTGTCAGCGATGCCGAGGCGCGGCGGCTAACGGGTGCATCGATCGTCCGCCAGATCAAGCCCGGGCAAGGCGTGACGATGGACTATCGGCAGGAGCGCGTCACCATCGAAACGAATCCGAAAAACCGGAAGATTATCCGCGCCTTTTGCGGATAGACGTTTTCGAAACAATGGCGAGCGCTTGGGTTGCCGGTTCGTCCGGCAATCGCAAAAAATTCTGTGCCCCCCGATAGTGGGTGTAGGGGAGCAAGCGTCGTCGCTTGGCGACAAACTTTTATCTGCCTGCTACATGACGCAAGCTCAGGCGCCACTGCTTTTCCATGAATCCCAGAAGCGCTCTATGCTTCTGTTTTCTCACGCTTTCCGTGACGCGCTCTAGGTGTCATTGGCCGATTGTTGACTTTGCCCGTTGCGCTCCATCTGGAGCGCCGGCACCACGATGCCTGAATAAAGCGTCGGATTGTCCGACCTGTCTCGAAAGGCTCTGCCGAAGGCTGCGACCCAGCGATAGACTCCATTCCGATCACGGACACGATATGTGGATTGCAGGGGCGTTTCGGTGATGATCGTGTTATGGATAACCTTCGCCAGCGGCGGACGGTCTTCAGGATGAACGCGATCGAGATATGTCTCTATCGGCAATCCGTGAACGGTTTCGGTGGCATCAAGACCGAACAGGCTGGCCAAGGCAGCATCGGCAAAGACCAGATTCTTTTCGATATCCCACGCGTAAAGCCCGGCCTCAGGCGCGACCGGCTCCGATAATTCCGCTATGAAAAGCGGCTGTGATTGCCTCAATTAACGTCTCCCCGCTGACGTGAATCATCAACAGCTTAGTATCGTTATAGGCGTGGTCAAGCGGGTCAAAAGCTTGCTCGTTCGAAAATCGCCTGCAGTCGCTCAAGGGCGGTGACAACGCCGCAGCTCACCACTGCCAATTCCACGGCATGTCTGCTGGACGAGGTCCGCGGAACCGTTGACCACAAATGGAGGAGATGGCGCTGCAATATTGCAATCGATGCCTGGCGCAACGCCGGGCTGGAGGTCGCTGCGATACCGTCCTCAAATCGAGCCAGCGCGGCGAGAGTCGAATTGTGGTGACCCATGTGGGATCTCACGAAGCTAGAGTTTACTGGAATGCAGGTTGATGGGCTCCACACTACCTATTTTGATTGTATTTGGAAGGGTGAATTACATCTATAAGGTGCCGCTGGCCTCGCGCAGAATGGCAGCAAACCGACTGCCATTCCGGGCGCGAGGAAAAGAACCGCCAAGCGCCCGAACGTTTCCGCTTTTTCTTGAGCTGCGGAAACACTCTATCCCCTTGTTTTCTTGGGAATTTCGGACGGAAACCACTGCGCGCTTTTCTGAGGATGCTCGAAGCGGAGGGATCAAAAGCTTGCTTTGCGATCGGCGGATGAGCCGAGTTCCTGGCGCTGGCCGCTCGCATCGAAAATGTGGAGGGCATCGGCGCTGGCGCCGACCTTCACCATATCACCCAATTCGTTGCGTGCCCTTCCCGAGACACGAAAGACCAGATCTGCGCCATTCGACAATTTGCCATGCAGCAGGCTTTCCGCGCCGACAAGTTCGATCCCATCGATCCGCGCGGTGGTTTCAAAGTCGAAAGGCTTGCCTTCCGGAGAGACCGGCGACAGATCCTCTGGCCTCACGCCGAGCGTAAAGTTGCCTTGCGGCGATACATGGCTGGCGAGGGACCAGCTGGCAGCGGCTTCCGCACTTGGCAGCAGGTTCATCGAGGGCGAGCCGATGAAGGTGGCGACGAAGGTGGTCGCCGGCTTTTCATAGAGCTCGATCGGCGTGCCGACCTGCTCGATACGGCCTGCATTGACGACGACGAGCCGGTCGGCGAGCGTCATCGCCTCCATTTGATCGTGCGTCACGTAGACGCTCGTCGTGCCGAGTGCGCGCTGCAGGCGTTTGATCTCGATGCGCATCTGGCCGCGAAGCTTCGCATCGAGGTTCGAAAGCGGTTCGTCGAACAAAAAGGCGGCGGGCTCGCGGACGATTGCCCGGCCCATCGCAACGCGCTGGCGCTGGCCGCCGGAAAGCTGGCGTGGCTTGCGGTCGAGATATTGCTCGATTTCCAAGGTCTTGGCGGCGGAAGCGATGCGGCGATCGATCTCTGCCGCCGGCGTGTTGCGGTTCTTGAGGCCGTAGGAAAGGTTCTGGCGCACCGTCATATGCGGATAGAGCGCATAGTTCTGGAAGACCATGGCAATGTCACGCTCGGCCGGTTCAACATCATTGACCCTTCGTGCGCCGATCTGAATGTCGCCGCCGGTGATGCCTTCAAGGCCGGCTATCATGCGCAGCAGCGTGGACTTGCCGCAGCCCGAGGGGCCGACGAGCACGACGAACTCGCCGTCCTTGATATCGAGCGAAACGCCCTTGATCGCCCCTACGTTGCCATAAGACTTGCGGACATTGTTGAGGGTGATCTCAGCCATTACTTTTCGGTCTCCACGAGGCCTTTGACGAACCAGCGCTGCATCAGCAACACGACGAGAATAGGGGGGATGATTGCGAGGATCGCAGTCACCATGACGTAGTTCCACGGGGTAGACGCATCGGTGAAGTCCACCATCCGGCGAAGGCCGATGACGATCGTATCCATCTTCGCATCATTGGTGACGAGCAGCGGCCAGAGATACTGGGTCCAGCCGTAGATGAAGAGGATGACGAAGAGCGCGGCGATGTTCGTTGCCGAGAGCGGCAGCAGGATATCGCGCATGAAGCGGAAAGGGCCGGCATTGTCGATGCGCGCCGCTTCCACCAGCTCGCCGGGGATCGTCAGGAAGAACTGCCGGAAGAGGAAGGTCGCCGTTGCGGACGCCATGAGCGGCAAGGTCAGGCCGGCATAGGTATCGATCAGGCCGAGATCGACGACGACCTTGTAGGTCGGCAAAATTCGCACCTCGACCGGCAGCATGAGCGTTACGAAGATCATCCAGAAAAAGACCATCCGCAGGGGAAAGCGGAAGAAGACGATCGCAAAGGCGGAAAGGAAAGAGATGACGATCTTGCCAATGGCGATTGCAAGCGCGACGACGGTCGAGTTGAACAGCAGCCGCTCCAGGCTGACGCCGACGACACGTTCCACGCCGCCGCCCATCGCCTCCGCGTAGTTGTCGAAGAAATAATCCCCCGGAGCAAGCGACATCGGGGGCCGGATGATATCAGGCGAACTGTGCGTCGAAGCGATGAACGTATAGTAGATGGGAAGCGCGACGATCAGGATGCCGATGATGAGCAGGAAATGACTGATCAGGCTTGAGATGGGACGGTTCTCGATCATGGGCGCCTCATGAATAGTGCACCCGCTTCTCGACGAAGCGGAATTGGAAAGCGGTCAGCGCGATGACGATGATCATCAGAATCACCGATTGCGCGGCTGAACTGCCAAGGTCGAGGTTGACGAAGCCATCGTTGTAAACCTTATAGACCAGGGTCTCCGTGGCCTTTGCCGGGCCGCCGCCGGTGACGGCATGGATGATGCCGAAGGTGTCAAAAAATGCGTAGACGGTGTTGACGACAAGAAGGAAGAACGTCGTCGGCGCCAAGAGCGGAAAGACAATGGTCCAGAAGCGCTTCGCGCCGCGTGCGCCATCGATGGCGGCCGCTTCGATCAGTGATTTCGGGATAGCCTGCAGGCCGGCAACGAAGAACAGGAAATTATAGCTGATCTGCTTCCAGGCAGCAGCGACGATGACCAGCATCATCGCCTGATTGCCGTTCAGGAGCGGATCCCACATGAAGCCGTTGCGGCGCAGAATATAGGCGAATGTTCCCATCGCCGGATTGAACATGAAGAGCCACAACATGCCCGCAATGGCCGGAGCGACAGCATAGGGCCAGATCAGCAGGGCGCGATAGATGTTGCGCCCGCGCACGACACGCTCGGCTGCAGTTGCAAGCAGCAGTGCCACGGCCATCGACAGCAGCGCGGTCGCGACGCTGAAGACGACGGTGACCTTCAGCGAATGCACGTAATCCGGATTGGAGAGGATGGCGCGAAAGTTGGCAAGTCCGACGAAACCGGATTTCAGGCCAAACGGATCCTCGCGCAAGACGGACTGATAGAGCGCCTGGCTGGCCGGCCAGAAAAAGAAGAGAACGGTCAGGATGATCTGCGGCGCGAGCAGCAGATATGGCAGAACCTTGTTGGGAAAGACGACAGGCTGCATAGCGCTCCCTTCGGCAGATGACGGTCCCGCACCGCAGGGCGGCGCGGGACGATGGTTCGAAGGATCAGTTGCCTGTGGCGGCGGCGATGGCGGCGTTTGCCTTCTGGACGCCCTCGGTCAGAGCGGCTTTTGCATCCTTCTGGCCGGCGAGCATCGCCTCGAACTGCTCGTTGAGGATGTCGCGGACCTGCGGCAGGTTGACGAGGCGCACGCCCTTGGAGTTTTCCGTCGGAGCCTTGCCCATCATCTGCTTGATCGGGGTCTCGCGGCCGGGGTTCTTGTCATAGAAGCCGGACTTCTTCGTTGCCTCGTAGGCGGCCACCGTTACCGGCAGGTAGCCGGAAACCTCGTGCAGGCGCACCTGAATGTCGGTCTTCGAGAGGAAGTTGAAGAATTCGGCTACGCCCTTGTATTCCGCATCGCTCTTGCCCGCGAAGACCCAGAGGCTTGCGCCGCCGGGAATGGTGTTCTGTGGGCCGTGACCTTCATAGTAAGGCAGTTGGCCGACGCCATAATTGATGCCGGACTTGACGATATCGCCGAGGCCGCCGGAGGATTCCGTCAGGATCGCGCATTCGCCTGACGTGAAGAACTGCTTGGCTTCGGAGGTTCGGCCACCATAACGGAAGGTGCCGTCCTTGCTCAGATCGGCGATCGCCTGGAAGTGATCGACGAAGATGGGTGCGTCGATCTTCAACTGGACGTCAAGGCCGGCGAGGCCATTCTCTTTCGTGCCGTAGGAGACATTGTTCCAGGCGGCAAAATTTTCGGTCTGGATCCAGGTCAGCCAGGTCGAGGTGAAGCCGCAGCTGGCCGCACCGCTCGTCTTGATCTTCTTGGCGGCGGCGAAGACTTCCGGCCAGGTCGTTGGCGGTTTTTCGGCATCGAGACCCGCCTTGGCGAAGGCGTCCTTGTTATAGAACAGAACCGGGGACGAGGAATTGAAAGGGAAGGACAGCATCGTGCCGTCCGGCTTGGAATAGTAAGAGACGATACCCGGCAGGTATTGACCCTTGTCGAACTTGTAGCCGCCCTTCTGCAGCACGTCCGCCACGGGAACGACGGCGCCTTCCGCGCCGAGCATCACGCCGCTACCCGCATCGAAGACCTGCAGAATGGCCGGCGCCTTTTTCGCGCGGAAGGCGGCAATGCCGGCATTCAGCGTTTCGCCATAGGTGCCCTTGAAAACCGGAACGACCTTATAGTCGCTCTGGCTTGCGTTGAATTCCTTGGCGAGTTGTTCGACGACCTCGTTATTGGCGCCGGTCATCGCGTGCCACCATGCAAGCTCCGTGGCCGCAAGGGCGCCGGTTGCATGAAAAAGCAAAAGCGCAGATGTGGCCGCAAGGGTCCGATTGAAGCGTGCCATGGTGTTTCCTCCCACTCAAAGACGGCAAAGGCGATTTCTGCTTGCGTCGCTTCTCCCAGATTATGCGCTGGGCTTTCGCAGCGAAAGCAAGCGAATTTAAAACGAACTCAAACGAATGCGCAAGAGAAAATGGAATGTATGAACTGAATAGTTTCAAAAACGGAATTTGTATTCCGTTTACCGAATTTGCTTCAATGTTTATTCCATTGTTCTAAACCGCACAGGCCAAGCCGACCTGGTGATGGCTTCATCTCATTCGCCAAGCCTTTCTGTGGGCTATGGTTCCCGCGCAAGATTCTCTCGGCAGCTTGCGATTGCAACATCTACGGTCATCGATATATCCATTCAGATATATCGTTTCCTTCACGACCGGCGACGACGTGTTGGGTGTCGAAATCCGCCGTGAAAGATCGTGTCGCCAGCAAGGAGCAGACTTTGGTCCTCGAACTCATCGTTTCCCAGGGGCGCATCGCCGATCGCAGTCCCGGTGCTATTCCGGGCGCAGCATTGGCCGCAGCGGTCATCCGGGATATCACGGGACTGACGCCGGTCGTCATCGGAACGGCATCGCCGCCGAAGACCGACGACTGGTCGTCCAGTCTTCCCGAGGCCAAGGAAACCCTGGGGGCGCTGCAGGAAGCCGTTTCGGATATTCTCGATCGCGGCAACAGGCCGCTTGTCGTCGCCAACACCTGCTCGGCGAGCCTGGCCACTCTTCCGGTTGTTGCGAGAATAAATCCTGGCGTGGTGATCCTTTGGATCGACGCTCATGGCGATTTTAACACGCCTGAGACGACGGAAAGCGGCTATCTCGGCGGCATGGTCCTTGCTGCGGCTTGCGGATGCTGGGACAGTGGCTTTGGCGGCGGCGTCGAGCCGACGAGGGTCGTGGTCGCCGGCGCGCGCGACATCGATCCCGCAGAGGAGGGATTGCTGCGGCAGTCGGGCGTGCGGGTTCTCTCGCCTGCAGACACCAGCCCAGAGAAAATATTGGCGGTGGTCGGCGACGCTCCAGTCTGGATCCATGTCGATTGGGACGTGCTCGAGCCGGGTTACGTTCCCGCAGCCTATTCAATCGGCGGTGGCCTTGTCCCCGACACGCTGCGTGCCATTTTCGAGGCTATTCCGAGTGATCAGATTGTCGGAATAGAGCTGGCCGAATTCGAGTCCTCGGACGATCCCGTCAAGGATACGGCAGCGCTAAGCCATCTGGTTCATGCGGTTTCACCGCTGCTGCCAATGAAATAAGCGACATGCGCCCCTGTTGCTTTCGATCGGCTGCGAGGGCCGTCGGGCCGGTCGGGCATTGCCCCGGCGATCGACGAAACGACGCATGCGGTTTGTTTCGAACGACGGTCATGCTTCCTTCGTTCGTTTGCTGATGCCGTTTGCCGCCATCCGCCTATCTGCCATGCAGCTGCGGCCAATCTCCGGCGCGCAAAGTAGCCTCGATCCTGTCGCGGTGATCGATCTTCATATAGAGCAATTCCACGTTCGAATGGTCGCGTATGACCAAATGCCTGTTGATGATTCCAACTGCGCCTACCTGGGCGCGGGCAAAGCGGTGACGCTTATCGCCCTTGCACACCAGGAGTTCCGAACTGGTAATGGTAAGGATCGGTTCGTCATGGATGAGGAGTATGCCGGCCAGGAAGCCAAGCACTCCGCCGATCGCCGCGACACCCCATCCGGTCACCATTTGCTCGCCGGCGATGAGCAGCTTGAGAGGGCCGTCCCACGGCACCCAAGGCAGGTTGGCGAGTGCCCAAACGGCGCCTTTCGACAACACGAACAGCAGAATTGCGCCACCAATGGTCGCGACCATTGTCACGATGATCTGATCGGCCTGCGTCATCTCTATTGTGATCGGCTCGTCGCCGGATGTTCCCTGATGCAAAATGTTGCTGCCTCCTAAGGCCCGAGCGTTGCGATACGGATCGACGTTAAAGTTTCAAATATTCCCGCGCGTGGACAACGAGAGACGCTCTGTTGCCCAACGGATCGGTGCAACGGTGCGAGAGCTCCTCAAGGAAAGCTGCCGGCTCCAGAATTTCCTCGGGCGTGAATACGCCGGAGCGACCGTTAAAGCCCGCCGCGAAAAAGGGTAGGGTGAGGGCCAGCGGAATACTTGTTGCTCCGCCCATGCTCCCGGAGGGCAGCGTGCGAAGATGGGCGCCGGCTATGATTTTCCGCCCGTCATGAATGCCTTTTGCCCAGGCGAACAGCTGTGGCCGGAACGGTATCGCTGCGTTCGAGATCGGCCTTGGACGGCTGGAGTCCTCTTCAAGATATCTGGCCGCTCTTTCGAGTGACAAAATGCCAGTATTAACGAGCTTCGCCAATGATCTCAGCTCGCGAAAATCCTTATCCTCGCCAATCATCACATTGGCGCAGGAAACAAGCCCCGGGAACATGCGAGGCAAGGTCACGGCCTCCGGATGGCCGACGGTCCAAACGCTCATCGCGCCAAGCCCGGGGTACTGGATATTGCGGTGCTGAAGCGGCGGCACGTCCTGGAGTTTGCCTCCTTGCTGCTGGCGGATCTTGCCCGTCAGCTGCTGCAGCCAATGGACGTTGGCGGCATTCGGTACATCGCATGATCCCGACTGGCCCTCGGATTCCGGGTAAGTTTCCTCGTCAATATCGATGGACCAGCCGGTCAGGATCTCGTCGACCCGATCGAGCGATGACGCCGCCGTCATCGCCAGGAGATTCGTGACACCGGGGCTCGCGCCGATACCGATGATCGCGGTGACGCCGTTCGATCGGGCCGCGGCATTCATATCGAGCATCTGGAGCGTCGGCTCCCAATCATCGCAAATGTCGGCGTAATTTCTGCCGGCGGCGATTGCGGCTTGGAGAATTGGCAAGCCAAACCTGTAAAACGGCCCCACCGTGTTGAGAACGACATCGTGTGCCGCCATCAGATGCCGCAGAGCGCTGAAGTCGGTGACGTCACAATAAGCCGCCTCGGCCCTCGGGCCTATGGTCTGGGCGATCGCCAACGCCGCACCGTACTTTATGTCGGCAACAGTGACCCGCTCCACAAACTCGTAGGAAGCTGCCTCGGTGGCGGCGATGCGCCCCATTTCACCCGCCCCACCCAATACAAGCACACGCACCATGATCTCCTTGAAAGCTGACTTTAAAAATCACAACAGTTGTCATGTTGTCAATGCTTTTTCCGTTGTGCCCCTGTCCGGCATTCGGCTATTCTGACGCCATGCCGAAGAAGAATCAGAAGATCGATAGTTCCCGCAGCGGAAAGAGAGATGCCTCCGACGCGAGGCGTGAAGAAGTTGCGCAGGCGACTCTTGCGGTTATTGCTCGCGATGGCCTCGATCGTGCGTCCATGCGAGGAATCGCACAGGAGATCGGCTGCTCGACCGGGGTCTTGACGCACTATTTCCGCGATAAGGACGCCATTCTGGACTTTGCCCTTCAGTCGATCATCAATGCGGTGGAGAGTTCAGGCGAGGGCGCAACCGGCGTGCTGACCCTCGATCAGTTTGCTGCCGAGGTATCGAGTGCGCTTCCCGATAGTCTCGACAACAGGCAGTTGTGGAAGGTCTGGATCAATTTTACCGCTGCTTCGCTCAGTCGACCCGAGCAGCATCGCCGCCATCACCTTCTCTATGAAGGAATACGAGATCACTGGTCGAAGAGATTGGTTTCGCTCTCGGAGGCGGGTGCCTTCTCCGAGCCGATCGATGCCGATGAAGAGGCGGCGCTGCTCTTCTGCCTCATAGATGGCATCGGTATTCAGGCGCTCATTTCCCCGCGATTATTCGTCTCGGCGCGCCAGCATGGATTGGTGCGCGCGCACCTGACACGGTTGCCCTGGGTTGCAACCGCTTCTGTCGATCAATAGGGCATTTCGCCTTGTTTTCGCCGGCTGGGTTGATCACAACGAGAGTGCTCGCAAAGGGCGATTCACGGTTGGGATGAGACGTCATGATGAAGAGAATAGTGATTGCCGCCACCTTGATGTTGGCAACTGCCTATAGCGCAAGTGCGTCTAGCGATGAGGCTTGGAAGGCATTGTTTGCAAAGGCAAACGGGACATGCATCGGTCAGTCGCGCATGAATACGCCGGAGGCCAGTGCGCCGGTCGTATTCGACGATTCCGTAGGGAAGGTCGCCATCCTTCTCAAGGGATCGATCGGCAAGGGCAAATCAAAGGTTCAGAACGTCAATATGATCTGCCTCTACGATAAGAAGACGGGCAAGGCTTCGATCGAAGAGTTTCATTGGTTGGGCAAGTAAAGCAAGCGGCGCGGCCGTTGTTGCGACGTCCGTAGGATCTTCTTGGCTGGCAGTTGACGATGGGAAAGGTGGGCTGCGTAGGCAGCTTGCCTAAGATATCGTGGTCCGTCCCACAACGCTTTCTTTTTGGAGCGCTTCCACCTTTCTTCGTATCGTAAAGCGCCCCCCTCTTGCGGTTTTTCTACGCATTCCGGACGGAAGGCCGCAATGCGCCTTGTTGCAATCAGGCTAAGTGCTCCCCTCCCTCATTTCAGCGACGCTGCTTCGGTTGTTTCCTTCCGGTCGCATCTCGATAAAGCTCGGTTGTACTTCGTCGCTCGACGATGGCCGCCGAGGCATTCCCACGCTTTCCGACATGTCCGCACATAAAGTGCACTCATGCCCTTTACAAAGAAGTTAAACGTTTTTATTTTGATATAAACGTTTAACAAGATGCCTGCATCGCCGACAGGGAGGAACCGTTGGCACCCATTCGTATCGATAATCTCCGCAAGGGCTTTGGTTCGCTGGAGGTGCTCAAGGGCATCGACCTCGACATATCCGATGGGGAGTTCGTCTGCTTCCTTGGTCCCTCCGGCTGCGGCAAGAGCACATTGCTGCGGTCGATTGCGGGCCTCGAAAAGCTGGATGGCGGCACCATCCGTCTCGGCGAGCGCGATATCACGCATGAGCCTTCGGCCAGGCGCGATATCGCCATGGTATTCCAGAACTATGCGCTTTATCCGCATATGAACGTCCGCCGGAACCTCTCCTTCGGTCTCGCGCTCAACGGCATGAAGCGTGCTGAGATTGATCGCCGCGTGGACAATGTCGCCGAGATCCTGCGCATCAGAGAGCTGCTGGCTCGAAAGCCGCGCCAGCTGTCCGGCGGCCAGCGCCAGCGCGTTGCCATCGGCCGTGCCATCGTGCGTGAGCCGAAGCTTTTCCTGCTCGATGAACCGCTATCCAATCTCGATGCAGGCCTTCGCGTGACGATGCGCGTTGAGCTTGCGGCGCTGCATGCCCGCCTCGGCACGACCATGATCTATGTCACGCATGATCAGGTCGAAGCGATGACATTGTCGAACCGTGTCGTCGTTCTGGACAAGGGCAAGGTCAGCCAGTTCGGCACGCCGCTCGAACTCTTCTACCAGCCCGCCAATCTCTTCGTTGCCGGCTTCATCGGTTCGCCGCGCATGAATTTCTTCGATGTTCTCGGGGTATCCGCTGAAGGCTCCGGAATCGCTCTGTCGGGCGGTGGTCTGATGCGGCCGCTGACGTTCGAAGCCGATCAGCCGGCGAGCCGCACAAGCGGCAAGTTCACGCTCGGCATCCGGCCGGACAAGATCGAGATCGTCAATGCCGGCGAGGGCGATATCGGTGGAACCGTGCGCCTCGTCGAGCGGCTGGGTACTGAAAGTCATGTGCATATCAGCCTGGAAGACGGTCGGGCGATCACGGCGGTAGTGCGTGGCACTCATCCGGTCGCCAATGGCGAAATGGTCCATCTGCGGCTGCCACCGCAGCATTGCTACCTGTTCGACGCGGAGGGGAATGCGGTGCGCCGCCGCCTTGATGCCGAGACGCAGGCTCTTGTCGATCATGAAAAGGGGAAGCGGGTCGCCTGACCCGAAATGGGAGTAGAGGAATGAAGAAGAGCGCAAATATCTTTATGGGTTCGCTGATTGCCTTGGCGCTTGCCGGTGCCTCGGCAGCGCGGGCGGATCAGGTGCTGCGGTTCGCCACCTGGGATTCGGGAGAAAGCCTGGCGATCGAGCAGAAGATCGCCAGCAAATTCGAAGAGACGCATCCGGGCGTAAAGGTGCAGGTCGAGCCCTATGCCGATGGCTTCGATCAGAAACTGGTGGCGGCCTTCGGCGCCGGCAACCCGCCCGACGTGATGTATATGTGGAACTTTCCGCAATACTACACGTCACTGATGCCTCTCGATGATCTGATTGCGCGCGATGTCGCTGAGATCAAGCCGGACGATTTCCCCAAGGGATTGATGAATACCACCCGCGTCGGCGGCAAGACCTACGGCATGCCGGCCGGCTTTACGACGCAGGTCGTGTTCTACAACAAGGATATGTTCAAGGCTGCCAATGTCGAAGAGCCGAAGGATGGCTGGACCTGGGACGACCTTCGTGCCAGGGCCGCGAAGTTTCGCGACAAGGACAAGAAGATCTATGGCTTTGCCGTCGATGCCAAGCCAGACCCCTATGATTTCGAGCAGTTCCTGTGGTCGAATGGCACCAAATACATTTCCGACGACGGCAAGACGATTGACTGCTACATGAATAGCGATGCCTCGGCGCAGGTGCTTGATATGTTCGCCGACATGGCGAAGAAGGAAGAGGCGGTCACCCTGAATGTCGGCGACGACACCACCGGCCTCACGCTGTTCAAGGGCGGCAAGATTGCCATGTTCCAGAGCGCGATGTGGTCCAAGGCTGGCATCGATTCCGCCGGTTTCAACTATGGTGTGGCGCCTCTGCCGAAATTCGGCGACAGACCGGCCCATTCCGCGCTCGGCGTTTCGGCGATCTCGATCGCCAAGGATGCGGCCCATCCGGATCTCGCCTGGGAGTTCGTGAAGTTCTTTTCCTCAACGGAAGCTGTTGCGATGCGCACCAACGATCTTCCGGTACGCACCAGCGTTGCCGAAGCCAAGGGCATGACGAAGGATGTGGTCTACAAGCCGTTCTTCGACATTCTCGCGACCTCCGACAAGGAGACGCATGCGTTCCTCAAGAATGCGAACTGGGGCAAGATCCAGGACAATCTCGCCCGCGCGATCGAAGCGACAATGATCGACCAGGGCAATGCCAAGCAGCATCTCGATGATGCCGTGAAGCGTTCGCAGCGGTTCCTGAAGTAAGACGGAAGCGGGGAGGTGAACGTGAGCTACAAAAACGCCGCAAAACCGGCAGCGCAGAAACGGCAATCGGCTTTCCGGAGCCATTGGCCAGCCTATCTCTTCATCTCCCCGTGGATCTTGGGGTTCCTGTTCTTCACGCTCGGCCCGCTTATCTTCTCGCTGACCATGAGCTTCTATGATTGGCCCGTGGTTGGCGCCCGTACATTCGTCGGCCTGAAGAACTATCGCACGATGCTTTTCGACGACCCCCAGTTCTGGGACAGCCTGTGGATCACTGTGAAGTTCGCCGCGATCTACGTGCCTTTCAACATCGTTATGTCGTTTCTGATCGCGCTTCTGCTGCATCACGCCACGGTATGGAGCGGCTTTTTTCGCACCGCTTTCTATCTGCCGAGCGTCATTTCCGGTGTCGCGCTGGTGACGATCTGGAGCTGGATCTATAGCCGGCAGTATGGCCTTTTGAACTTCATGCTGTCGTTGGTAGGCATCGATGGGCCGAACTGGCTCGGTGATCCGGGTCTTGCTATCATCGCCATTCTGATCGCCAGCCTCTGGGGTTTCGGCGGCACGATGCTGATCCTGCTGACGGGTCTGAAGGCGATCCCCAAGGAGCTCTATGAGGCTGCGACTGTGTCGGGCATTCCCGGCTGGGCGCAGATGCTGTTCATCACCTTGCCGATGCTCGGGCCTATGCTGCTGTTCACCTTCATCACCTCGATCATCGCCGCCTTCCAGCAGCTGACGATTGCGCTCTTGCTGACAAAAGGTGGCCCACTGGGCTCAACCTACTTCTTCGCCATGTACATTTACGACAACGCCTTCAAATATTTCGACATGGGTTACGCGGCTGCAGGCTCGTGGGTGATGTTCCTCATCGTGCTGGCGCTCAGCCTGCTGGTCATGCGCTGGTCGGCGGCATGGGTCTACTACGAGGGCGAGGTTCGCGAAAAGGGAGGAGACAACCATGCGTAAGACGCTGCTTTACTCCGCGCTGATCCTGCTATCGGCTCTCTTCATCGCACCGTTTTTTTGGACCTTCATGACGGCCATCAAGAGTGAGGCCGATCTCTACCAGTTTCCGCCGGTCTTCTGGCCCTCGGAATGGCATTGGGAAAACTTTGCCATTGCCTGGAATAAGCAGCCTTTCGGCACCTATTTTCAAAATTCGCTAACCGTCGTCGTGCTTTCGACCATCGGCCAGCTCATTTCCAGCTCACTCGTCGCCTATGGCTTCGCCCGCTTCAAGTTTCCGGGTCGGGATCCGCTGTTCATCCTGCTGCTGGCCACGATGATGATCCCGTGGGATGTGAAGATGATCCCGCTCTATATGGAGTTCAACCTGCTTGGTTGGATCAATACGCTAAAACCGCTGATCGTGCCGGCCTATTTCGCCGATGCCTTCTTCGTCTTCCTGCTGCGCCAGTACATCATGACCGTGCCGATCGAAATCGACGAAGCGGCCCGTATGGATGGGGCCAATTCCTTCGATATCTACTGGCGCATTCACCTGCCGTTGATGATGCCGGCGCTCGTTCTTGTCGGCACGTTCCATTTCATGAATGCCTGGAACGATTATCTCGGGCCGCTGATCTTCCTCAACGATCAATCGAAATACACGCTGACGCTCGGCCTCTCGATGTTCAAGGGCTTGCATGAGGTGGATGTGACCTCGATTGCCGCGATTACCGTGGTGCTCTGCCTACCGCCGCTGGCGCTCTTCTTCCTGGCGCAGCGCTACATCATGGACGGCGCCGTCGGGTCGTCGGTCAAGGGATAATCATGCTCTTCGATATCGCACATATCCCCTTCAGCCGCCGAGGGCGCTTTCTGACCTTGTCGATGATGCCGGTCCCCGGCGGCAGCGGCGAACAGGCGCTTTATCTGCGTTTTGTCGCCGGCGGCGACGAGCGGCCCTCTCTCGGGCGGCTGTGCCGCATGGATTTCCTGGACGCGTCGGGCAATGTGACAAAACCGACTTTCGAACTGGCTCCGGAGCGACTGGTTGCCCGCGGTAACGGTTCCGAGGTCGAGTTTGTCATAACCCATGGCGAGCAACTGCATATTCGCGGAGCTGGCGGCGGCGTGCGCTTCCATCTCGAAGGGTCTCGTTACGACTACATCTATCGCACGCCCAAGGGCGAGCCCTGTCTCGTTGCGGCCGTCGAAAACGTGAAGTTCATCCCGCGCGCAGATCTTGGCGCGCTGGATGTCACCGGCTCCTGGCAGCGCGATCATTCGGAAAAGGTCAGTTTCACCTTTTCCGGAGAAGCGGCGTTCGAAGGCAGTGTCGATTTCTTCCGGACAGTGCCGCCGGAAGAGCGACCCGGCACCTTCGATGAGGCTTCTTCAGCTGCCCAGACGGATTTTTCGGCATGGCATCAGCACATGCCTGCCGGGATCCGAGGTCAGGAGGAGGCGCATCGCCTTGCGAGTTACCTGCTCTGGGCAAATACGGTTCCTGCCGGTGGTGCGCTTACCCGCCCGGCGATCTATATGTCGAAGAACCATATGATCAACGTCTGGAGTTGGGACAATGCCTTCTCGGCGCTTGGCGTCGTCGGCGTCGATCCTGCTCTCGCCTTCGACCAGTTTGCCGTCATCTTCGATCATCAGGACGCCTCGGGTTTGTTGCCGGATTACGTCAACGATCGGGACGTGCTCTTTGCCTTTACCAAGCCGCCCGTGCATGGCTGGGCGGTCGCGTTGATCGAGGCGATGCAGCCGGGCTTCTTGACGGCGGAGCGGAAGGCCTATCTGAAAAACGCGATCGGGCGTCAGGTCGATTACTGGTTATGCCACGCGCGCTCCGATGACGACACGTTACCCTGCTACTTCCATGGCAATGATAGCGGCTGGGACAACTCAACCTTCTTTGCGGAAGGTGGTCCCGTGATGACGCCGGACTTGCCGGTTTTCCTGATCCTCGCCTGCGATGTGCTCGCAACGCTGCTGGAAGACGATCGACAGCGACGGCAGGAATGGCGCGCCAAGGCAGATCGGCTGCAGGCGCTGCTGTTTCGGGATCTCTGGACGGGCGAAACCTTCCGCGCGCGGCTGACGGATGATCCGGGGAGGGAGCTGCCCGGCCACAACCTCATTCAGTTTATGCCGCTGCTCTTGGGTGAAAGACTGCCGCGCGATATGGCGAAGAAGCTCGTGGCTAAGCTCGTCGACGGTGGGTTTATCACTGAATGGGGGCCGGCGACCGAAAGCCCGATGAGTCCGCTCTACGAAGACGATGGCTATTGGCGCGGACCGATCTGGGCGCCGACCACTATGCTGCTTTGGGACGGCCTACAAAAACAAGGTGAGCGAGAACTATCGTGTGGTATCGCGGAAAAGTTCTGTTCAGTTGCGGCGAGAAGCGGTATGGCGGAGAACTTCGACGCCCGGTCGGGGGTAGGATTGCGGGACCGGGCCTTCGCCTGGACGTCGGCGGTCTATATCCTGCTGGCGAACGCCCTGAGTAAGATGAAGTCGTAGCGAGCCGGACCGCATGCAGAGACCGACGATCAAGAC
>NZ_JAELUG010001301.1 GCF_016429255.1 Rhizobium sp. ASV8 | reverse complement strand
CCCCCCCCCCCCCCCCCCCCCCCCCCCCCCCCCCCCCCCCCCCCCCCCCCCCCCCCCCCCCCCCCCCCCCCCCCCCCCCCCCCCCCCCCCCCCCCCCCCCCCCCCCCCCCCCCTTTTCAAGCCGAAGCCGGCATACGAGATTTAATAGACCGTCTCGTGGGCTCGGAGATGTGTATAAGAGACAGATTGTAATCCGATCACGGGCTTGCAATACGTTGAAATAGAGTGTTGCTAATTCGTCACAAAAAATTTATCGGCGCAGAGATTTCCTTAACCATAAACCGCGCAAGAAGGCCGTTTTCCGCCTCATCG
>NZ_JAELUG010001300.1 GCF_016429255.1 Rhizobium sp. ASV8 | reverse complement strand
AAGGCGGCAATGGTCTTTAGCATTCGTTAACCGGATTCGGTAACGCCACGCTTGTCAATACGCAAGCCTTCGACAAGTGCGGCGAGCACTCGGGCGGGGATAAATGCCAAAGGCGACAGTTTTGCGACTGTCTCTTATACACATCTCCGAGCCCACGAGACGGTCTATTAAATCTCGTATGCCGGCTTCGGCTTGAAAAAGGGGGGGGGGGGGGGGGGGGGGGGGGGGGGGGGGGGGGGGGGGGGGGGGGGGGGGGGGGGGGGGGGGGGGGGGGGGGGGGGGGGGGGGGGGGGGGGGGGGGGGGGGGGGGGG
>NZ_JAELUG010001299.1 GCF_016429255.1 Rhizobium sp. ASV8 | reverse complement strand
CCCCCCCCCCCCCCCCCCCCCCCCCCCCCCCCCCCCCCCCCCCCCCCCCCCCCCCCCCCCCCCCCCCCCCCCCCCCCCCCCCCCCCCCCCCCCCCCCCCCCCCCCCCCCCCCCTTTTCACCCACAAGACGGCATACGAGATTTAATAGACCGTCTCGTGGGCTCGGAGATGTGTATAAGAGACAGGTCCATGACAGTCGTCTTCAGGGACGGCAGTTCCGTCGCCACGAGCGACGCAGCATGTGGCTGGAACGGCTTGACTTCGAAGACGGTCGTGCGCCGCAGGATCTCGACGCCGGCTGCGATTTTGGCC
>NZ_JAELUG010001298.1 GCF_016429255.1 Rhizobium sp. ASV8 | reverse complement strand
CCCCCCCCCCCCCCCCCCCCCCCCCCCCCCCCCCCCCCCCCCCCCCCCCCCCCCCCCCCCCCCCCCCCCCCCCCCCCCCCCCCCCCCCCCCCCCCCCCCCCCCCCCCCCCCTTTTTTCACGCAGAAGCCGGCATACGAGATTTAATAGACCGTCTCGTGGGCTCGGAGATGTGTATAAGAGACAGGGTCAAGGCGATTTCCGGCACATTTGACGCGATCGTACTCGATCGCATGTTGCCGGGCACCCTCGATGGCCTCGGGATGCTGGCGGCGTTGCGCGCAGCCTCGGTTCAAACGCCTGTTCTCATCCTG
>NZ_JAELUG010001297.1 GCF_016429255.1 Rhizobium sp. ASV8 | reverse complement strand
CCCCCCCCCCCCCCCCCCCCCCCCCCCCCCCCCCCCCCCCCCCCCCCCCCCCCCCCCCCCCCCCCCCCCCCCCCCCCCCCCCCCCCCCCCCCCCCCCCCCCCCCCCCCCCCCTTTTACAAGCAGAAGCCGGCATACGAGATTTAATAGACCGTCTCGTGGGCTCGGAGATGTGTATAAGAGACAGCGTCTTGTCGGTAGCCGGCAAGCGTTCGGAGGTCAGGGTCGCACAAGGCGAGACCCACGCTCTTGTCGAGTGCCGCATCGACAATCCGCAGGTCTGGTGGCCGCATGGGATGGGCGGGCAGCCGTTA
>NZ_JAELUG010001296.1 GCF_016429255.1 Rhizobium sp. ASV8 | reverse complement strand
CCCCCCCCCCCCCCCCCCCCCCCCCCCCCCCCCCCCCCCCCCCCCCCCCCCCCCCCCCCCCCCCCCCCCCCCCCCCCCCCCCCCCCCCCCCCCCCCCCCCCCCCCCCCCCCCTTTTTCAAGCAGACGCCGGCATACGAGATTTAATAGACCGTCTCGTGGGCTCGGAGATGTGTATAAGAGACAGCTCGTAGTTCTTGAAGAAGTAAGTGGCGACCTCTTCGGGCGAAGCCTTGTTGTCGTCACCCCAGGCGAGCACATCGCTGATCTCGGCATTCGGCACCTGCATCTTCGACAGAAAGTCTGCCACGGCA
>NZ_JAELUG010001295.1 GCF_016429255.1 Rhizobium sp. ASV8 | reverse complement strand
CCCCCCCCCCCCCCCCCCCCCCCCCCCCCCCCCCCCCCCCCCCCCCCCCCCCCCCCCCCCCCCCCCCCCCCCCCCCCCCCCCCCCCCCCCCCCCCCCCCCCCCCCCCCCCCCCTTTTCAAGCACAAGCCGGCATACGAGATTTAATAGACCGTCTCGTGGGCTCGGAGATGTGTATAAGAGACAGGCATGAACACTGAGATCGTAGAGCGCCTCGAGGAGAGCCTCGATGGCCGAATGCCGTCTAGTCAAACGCTGGGCCAAATAAATGACCTCGAAGGGCGGCTTGCTATCGTGAGTGCAATTTCCAACGC
>NZ_JAELUG010001294.1 GCF_016429255.1 Rhizobium sp. ASV8 | reverse complement strand
CCCCCCCCCCCCCCCCCCCCCCCCCCCCCCCCCCCCCCCCCCCCCCCCCCCCCCCCCCCCCCCCCCCCCCCCCCCCCCCCCCCCCCCCCCCCCCCCCCCCCCCCCCCCCCCCTTTTTCACGCAGACGCCGGCATACGAGATTTAATAGACCGTCTCGTGGGCTCGGAGATGTGTATAAGAGACAGGTGTAAAGCTATAGTAAAGGTGCACGGGGTCTTTCCGTCTGACCGCAGGAACCCCGCATCTTCACGGGGAATTCAATTTCACTGAGTCTATGTTGGAGACAGCGGGGAAGTCGTTACGCCATTCGTG
>NZ_JAELUG010001293.1 GCF_016429255.1 Rhizobium sp. ASV8 | reverse complement strand
CCCCCCCCCCCCCCCCCCCCCCCCCCCCCCCCCCCCCCCCCCCCCCCCCCCCCCCCCCCCCCCCCCCCCCCCCCCCCCCCCCCCCCCCCCCCCCCCCCCCCCCCCCCCCCCCTTTTTCACGCCGAAGACGGCATACGAGATTTAATAGACCGTCTCGTGGGCTCGGAGATGTGTATAAGAGACAGGCCGTGACCGTCGCTTCTTTGCTGGATTTGATCAGCTCTGCGACATAGGTAACGGCCCGCCTTGTAAGGTCACCGATCGTCAGTTCAAAATTGACCGTGATCTTTCCAGACGCGATCTTGCTGTCGC
>NZ_JAELUG010001292.1 GCF_016429255.1 Rhizobium sp. ASV8 | reverse complement strand
CCCCCCCCCCCCCCCCCCCCCCCCCCCCCCCCCCCCCCCCCCCCCCCCCCCCCCCCCCCCCCCCCCCCCCCCCCCCCCCCCCCCCCCCCCCCCCCCCCCCCCCCCCCCCCCCCCTTTTTCACCCACACGACGGCATACGAGATTTAATAGACCGTCTCGTGGGCTCGGAGATGTGTATAAGAGACAGGGCGTGAGCCGTCCGGTACGACGTTCAACTCCATCGTCCAGCTGGAACGGGAAGAGGGCATTCCCCGCAATCCCTTCATCAACGCGGGCGCTATCGCCGTCAGCGATGTCGTCCTGGCGGGGCACG
>NZ_JAELUG010000144.1 GCF_016429255.1 Rhizobium sp. ASV8 | reverse complement strand
GTCTTGATCGTCGGTCTCTGCATGCGGTCCGGCTCGCTACGACTTCATCTTACTCAGGGCGTTCGCCAGCAGGATATAGACCGCCGACGTCCAGGCGAAGGCCCGGTCCCGCAATCCTACCCCCGACACTGCCTCGAAGTTCTCCGCCATACCGCTTCTCGCCGCAACTGAACAGAACTTTTCCGCGATACCACACGATAGTTCTCGCTCCCCTTGTCGGCATTCGGGTCTGATGCATCGCCCAATCACTGGCATGCGGGCAGAATCCGCGCTGCTCGGCACGTGCAAACGCGCCCTTGCGAGACAGCGACAGCCGTCAGGGCCAACATGAGGAGCGAAACAGAGGGGGGAAGGGATCCGGTTCTTCATTGGAGCCCGGCAATTGAGGCAGTCAACGCCTTGGCGATATGGCGCCTGCGGATCAATTGCGGACGCTTCACCAGAGATGACATGGCCGGCATTCTAGCACCGGCCACGCCAAAGATTATCAGGCGGCACGCTTCAGTGCATCGCCGATAATGGAGACGATTGTCTCGATCTGGGCACGCTCGATGATGAGCGGCGGCGAGAGCGCAATGATATCGCCGGTCACTCGGATCAAAAGCCCCTTGTTGAAGCAATCGACGAACACATCATAAGCGCGCGTGCCCGGTGCTCCGTCGCGTGGTGCCAGCTCGATTGCACCGACAAGGCCGAGATTGCGGATGTCGACCACATGCGGGAGGCCCTTCAGCGAATGCAGCGCATTTTCCCAATCGCCCGCCAGCTCGCTGGCGCGCGTCAGAAGGCCTTCTTCCTCGTAGACTTCCATCGTTGCCAGACCGGCGGCGCAGGCGACGGGGTGGCCAGAATAGGTATAGCCGTGGAAGAGCTCGATCTGGTTGTCCGGGCCGGTCATGAGGCCATCATAGACCTTGCGGCTGGCGAAGACCGCGCCCATCGGGATGGCACCGTTGGTAATACCTTTAGCCGTCGTGACGAGATCGGGGACGACGCCGAAATATTCCGTTGCAAAGGGCGTCCCCAGACGGCCAAAGCCGGTGATGACTTCATCGAAGATCAACAGGATGCCATACTTGTCGGCGATCGCCCGCAGCCGCTCGAGGTAGCCCTTCGGCGGCAGAATGACGCCGGCGGAGCCGGACATCGGCTCGACGATGACGGCCGCGATCGTTTCTGCGCCATGAAGGGCGACCAACCGCTCCAGATCTTCCGCAAGCTCGATGCCGTGCGCAGGCAATCCCTTGCTGAAAGCATTGCGCTCGACGTCAAGCGTATGGCGCATATGGTCGGCCGGAATCTGGGGGAAGACGCGACGGTTGTTGACGAGGCCGCCGACGGAGATGCCGCCGAAACCGACGCCATGATAGCCTTTTTCGCGGCCGATGATGCGGGTGCGGGTGCCCTGCCCGATCGCACGCTGATAGGCGATGGCAATCTTCAGCGCGGTATCAACGGACTCGGAGCCGGAGCCCGTGAAGAACACGCGATCAAGCCCGGCTTTAGGGCCGCCGGGTGCGTGTGCAGCAAGTTTTGCGGCAAAATCGAAGGCGATCGGATGGCCCATCTGGAAGGTCGGGGCGAAATCCATCGTCGAAAGCTGACGCTCGACTGCCTGGGTAATCTTCTTGCGGCCGTGGCCAGCATTCACGCACCAGAGGCCGGCCGTGCCGTCGAGCACCTTATTGCCGTCGACATCCGTGTAGTACATGCCCTCGGCGGCGGCCAACAGACGGGGTGCCGCCTTGAACTGGCGATTTGCCGTGAACGGCATCCAGAAATTGTCGAGAACCGGGGTGTTGGTATGGGTAATCTTGTCCATCGTCGCCTCCATTGCGCTCACACTGGAATCAGTGATTTCCTCGCGCGTAACAAGTCCTTTTCTGTTGCGATTTAAGCCATTGATATTATTTGCAACGCATGTAGAGTTTTCGATATTTCGAACAGCTGAAACGCGAGCCCACAATGTCTGTCGATATCGGCAATCGCCTTCGCCATCTGCGACTGGCACGCAATCTTTCGCAGCGCGAGCTCGCCAAACGCGCTGGCGTCACCAATTCGACGATTTCCTTGATCGAGTCCAACTCCGCCAATCCGTCAGTTGGCGCTCTCAAACGTATTCTCGACGGCATCCCGATCGGTCTCGCAGAATTCTTTGCCTTCGAGCCGGAGACGCCGAAAAAAGCATTCTATGCAGCTGAAGAGTTGGTCGAGATCGGCAAAGGGCCGATTTCTTATCGCCAGATCGGTGACAATCTGTTCGGCCGCAGTCTTCAGATCCTGAAGGAATGTTATCAGCCGGGGGCTGATACCGGCAAAGTACCGCTGGTGCACGAAGGAGAAGAAGGCGGCATCGTCCTGTCAGGCCGCCTCGAAGTAACCGTCGATGACGAAAGGCGCATTCTCGGGCCGGGCGACGCCTACTATTTCGAAAGCCGACGGCCGCACCGGTTCCGTTGCGTCGGGCCGGTGCCTTGCGAAATCATCAGTGCCTGCACGCCGCCCAGCTTCTGATCGTGCCGGCCGACGTGCAAAGGGGGCGCGGAAACCCGTCAGCCAAATGTAAAGGCATAGGCCTGCGCGCCGGGATCGAGGAACTTGATCTCGAACGTATGATCCGCAACGACACCACTTGTGCGAACAAGCTGGTAGAGCCGCTGTCCTGTCACGACACCATTACCGTTTGCATCGGTATCCACTCCGTGACTATCGCCAGGCGGCTTGCCGTCGACGGTAATCTGGAAGCGAATGGGTTTTCCATCTGCCGCCGGTCCAAGCACCAGGTGCAGATCACGGGCATGGAAATGATAGTACAGGCTGGCATCGGCGCCGTTGGAGGTTGCCTCCTGCCCGCCAACGGTCCAGTTGCCGGAAAGGCCCCATTCGTTCAGTTTCGGCGTTGCCGCAACATAATCATGGGCTGCGTCGTTTACCGTGCCGGCATCGTCGACGAAGTTCTGCGAGCGCAGATAACCGACATAAGTTTCCGGCGATTGGACATCGGCCTCATCTGAGGCCGCGGCTTCGGCACCCGTTGCCTTCACATTGACGATGTCGCTGGAAACATGTGCCTTGCCGGCCTCCGCGAGGAGCTGCTGGATCACCCGCTCAGACTGGTCATAATCGCCTTCGCCGAAGTGATGATGGCGTACCTGACCCTGCGCATCGATGAAATAATGAGCCGGCCAATACTCGTTGTCGAAGGCGCGCCAGATGGCATAGTTGTTGTCGATGGCGACAGGATAGGTGATGCCGAGATCGCCGATCGCCTTTTTGACGTTGTCGACATTCTTCTCGAAAGCGAATTCGGGTGCATGCACGCCGATGACGACAAGGCCCTGGTCTTTATACTTCTGCGCCCAGGCTTCGACGTAGGGGATAGCGCGCAGGCAGTTGATGCAGGAATAGGTCCAGAAATCGACAAGGACGACTTTACCCTTCAACCCGGCAGCCGTCAGCGGCTCCGAATTGAGCCATTGCACCGCACCGTCAAGCGACGGGACATGACCTTCGACGGGCAATTGCTCGGCCGCAGGCTTCGCCGTCATTGCCATGGCGCCTCCTGCCCCGGCTACCGCATCGGGTTTGGCACTCATCATCATCGTATTGGTGGCACTCATCATCGCGCCGCCCTCGCTCTTCATAACCACGGACGAGGGCTTGTCTTGGTTCAGCGGATGGAAGCGATCGACCAGACCCTGCTCCAGCGAGGCGGTGCTGGCGAGCGAGGCCTGCGTCAGCAGACCCGTATCAAGCCCCATCGCAATCGCCACGACGGCGAGCAGCACGGCGACTCCGACGCCACGCCGCAGCCATTCGCCAACGCCAAGCGATCGCTTCATCGCCTGATAGACGCGCCCGCCAATGAGCAGCGCAAGAGCAAGCGACGTGGCGGCGCCCAGGGCATAAGCCAGCAGCAACAGGGTCGTGCCAACGCTTGCCCCCTGCAGTGCCGCACCCGTCAGAATAAGGCCGAGAACCGGTCCCGCGCAGGGCGCCCACAGCAACCCGGTGGCAACACCGAGCAGCAGCGAGGCTGCGATGGTCGATCCACCGCTGCGGCTCGAGCGATCGGCCGATTGCGATAGACGGGCGCCGAGCGAAACCAGCGGGCGTGTCAGGTGGTCCGAAAGCGATGGGAACAGAAGGATGACGCCGAAGATCGCCAGCAACACAAGTGCAGCATAGCGCCCGTATTCATTGGCTTCGACCGCCCAGCCGCCGCCGAGTGCGGCAAGCGTTGCGACTGCCGCGAAGGTCGCCGCCATGCCGATCAGCATGGGCAGCGTGCTACGCAGAAAGGGCTGACCCGCCCGCGCGAAAACGAACGGTAAAACCGGCAAGATGCAAGGACTGACAATCGTCAGGACGCCGCCGAGATAGGCTAGGATAAACAGGATCATAGGTCAGTCTCTGATCTTCAGGCCGAAGCCCTATGGAATTTCATGGCAACGCCATTCATGCAGTAGCGCAGGCCGGTCGGCTTTGGCCCATCATCGAAGACGTGGCCAAGATGGCCGCCACAGCGGCTGCAATGCACCTCATTGCGCACCATGCCGTAGGAAGAGTCGCGCGACGTCGCCACGGCGTGATCGAGTGGTGCCCAGAAGCTTGGCCAGCCGGTGCCGCTATCGAACTTGGTAGTCGAAGAGAAGGCGTCCTGATCGCAGCCGGCACAGGCGAAGTTTCCCTTGCCATGTTCGTTGAGCAAATCGCTCGTAAATGGCCGTTCCGTTCCTTCTTCCCTGAGTACGGCATATTGGTCCGGCGTGAGGATCTTGTGCCATTCGTCGTCGCTGTGTTTCACCACAAAACTCTCGGCTGCCTTCGCTGCCGTTCCGCCCACACCCAAACGCAAACCAACGCCGCCAAGCGCGGCGGCAAGAAGCAACAATCGTCTGTTCAGCATCGCACTCTTCTCCTTGGCGGAAAATCCGCCGGTTCGCAGAACGCTTGAGCCACCCGTCTTTCCGGTGCCATCCATGTCCTGCCGCTAGGGATACGAGAGCGGATGCGATCCTGTTACACACATGCCGGTGAAAACACCGAAACGTGATTGATCGTCATTCGGCGGCCGCCAACGGCTGCGCGATCGCTGCGGCAAAACTGGCCAGACTTGCCGAGCGGAGGGGCAGATAAGGTTTTTCGTTTTCTCGGCATAGACGCTTCAACATATCAGCGGCCGAATGGCTGATGCAGTCGACCGGAAAGATCGCCCAAGAGACGCGACCGACCATCGCCGGCAGCAGCGAGAGATTATCCTCAACGCCGCCGTCATGAAGCACGAGATCTATGTTCCGGCTCTCGGCCAGCTTGCGCAGCCGCTCAAACAGGCTTTTGCGGCCACCGACATAAAGGAGCGTATGTGGCTCGATCGGCTGCATCCTGACCGCGCCGGCGGTATCCGGCATCGCCAAAGTGCCCTCAAGGATATCCAGCTCGCGTTGCAGAGCGCTGTTTTCGTTGGCAAATGCGGTGGCACGTCGTTCGGCTTCGACAAGCTTCGCCTCCAGCGCCGCAACGCGCCCGTCATATTCATCCGCGCGCTGCTCGGCCGCTTCCAGCCTCTGCAGCAATCTTGCCTCATATCGCTGATCATAGTTCATGGGCTCGATCGCGACGGCCTGCTTGCGCGACAAGTCTGTTTCCAGATCATCGATCCGCCTCTGCAAAAGCGCATGATCCTTGGCTGCTGCCTGAAGTCGCGCTTCCTGTCGGGCAATCTTCTCGTCGCTGGCTTCCAAATCGAGCTGCAGCTTGCGCAAGCGCGCGAGATCGAGACGGCTTGAGCTGCCGACCAGATGCGAGAGCATGTGCACTTCGCCGAAGACGTCCTGCACCAAGGGGCGATCACTCGCAGGATGGCTCATCACAGCCCAATAAGCCCCCGATATGTCCCCCTCATCGACGGCTAGGTTCCACTGCGCCCTGATCTCCGACGATGTCGAGAGCCTGGAGAACTGTTTGAGGATCCGCTCATGACGACGGTCGAGCGCCTTGTTCAGCAGCTTGCCGGCGACATCACGCTGACTGGCGGCCCGAACACCGCGGCTATGCAAGGCGTGCTCACTCGCCACCTTCGCATCGATGTCGCCAACCTTGGCCAGGACCTGCCGCAGCTCTGATGTCGTCAGGCAAGTCCCGACGATCGAGCAGTGGAACATCGGCGCCAGATCCCAGGTCTTCAACTTCTGGGCTCTGACTGTCGTCGCCTGCTCCACAGCCGGTCGCTCATCCAAGCGTTTGATGGCGTTCGGAAGTGTGAGTGGAAGCGGTTGTTTATGGTTGAGCAGAACTGACATATCCGTACTAGCGTTATATTTCACCGAATATTACGCTAGTGCGTCTTCTTCCTTCAGGCAAGTCCGCTTGTCAGGGCCAAAGCTGCTCTTTGGCCCAACCGGCCTTTTCGCGCCTGTATCGCAAGCGATGGTGGCGGCGCTCGCCGTCGCCTTGCCAGAATTCGGCCTCATGCGGCATCACGATGAAGAGCGCCCAGCTTGGCGCGACAAGAGCGGGCTCGTCTTCCAGCCGGCGATGCTGATCGCGCAGAGAATCCTCCAGTTCTTGTCTGTATCCCATGACGTCGCTTTGCCTCCCGGTCAGCGCCACCGCTTTTGCGCCTGGCGCTCGTGCGCGAAAATCCGCATCGCGCTCATGGACTTCGGCTTGCAGCGCCATTCCGCGCAGTCGAACTTGCCGCCCTAGCGCCGGCCAATAGAAGGTCAGAGAAACTGCGGGATTAAGCGCGATCTGCCGCCCCTTCGGCCCGTTGCCTGTCGTTGCGAAGTGCCACCCCCTGTGGTCGAGGTTCTTCAGAATAAGGACACGCGCATCTGGCCCGCCGTTCTCATCAACAGTGGAAAGCACCATCGCGTGCGGCTCTTTGATGCCGGCCACGATGGCGTCACGGAGCCAATCGGAAAACAGCTCGCGTGGCTCATCGGGAGTAAGATCGATATCGAAGGCGGGAAATGGTCCCGCCAATGATGCCAACAGGCGCAATTCATCCCTCATCATACACCTCACGGCCTTGCGATGATGAGCCGCAGCGAGCCTTCGAAGAAGGGCTGCGTGCGAAGCGCGCCATAGCGACGATCCCAGCTTCCGTCAGCCAGATCCCGGCCAAGCTCGGCGACGAAACGCTCCCCGACCGATGCATCGACGAAACTCCAGGCGGAATTGGCAAGCCGCGCGCCAGGGTCGAGCATGCGTTCGGGCCGGCCATAGTAAGCCTCGCCGAAGCCATCGACACAATTCAGCGGGACTGGCACCGGTTTGACCTCGGCATTGCCGCCTAGCCCCTTGACGATAGCAGCCATGGAAGGATAGCGGCGCGCTTCGACGGAGATCATCTCGGGCGCATAGTCATGCAGCCAGGAGCGTTCGAGCAGATCCGGGTCGCAGCTCAGAACAAGCACGGGCCCGCGCGTAACACGGCGCATCTCGCCGAGCCCACGCTCCAGATTCGACCATTGATGGACCGTGAAGGTCGCCATGGCGGCATCAAAGGCCCGGTCGGGGAAAGGAAGGCTTTCCGCCGTGGCATCGATCGCGACCGGAAGATGAGCCAGCCGCTGCGCACGCATCGAAGCCGACGGCTCGACTGCGGTGACATCACGATCTCCCGGTTCGTAGGAGCCGGCACCTGCGCCGACATTCAAAACCGTCTCCGCTTCGCCGAGTGCCTGGCGAATGAATTCGGCGATATGGGGATCGGGCTGGCGGTAGCGGGTGTAACCGGTTCCGATCACGCCATAATTCGCGTCGCCGGCGCTACCATCCTGATGTCTATTGGTCATTCCATCTCTCCGTCTCGCAGTGTGAGCAAAGCTTCGCCATACGTGAGAATGCATATCGCACCATCACGCCATTGTTCTTTGGGCGCATCTTGTGTTCGTTTCGACGGCAAGAAACACACTATTCCAGCGAAAGAAAATCGATATGATCGAACACTCAATGTTCGGAAAATGCACATGGCGAGACGTATCCCCTCCCTGAATGCCTTGCGTGCCTTCGAGGCGGCCGGGCGGCTTGGCCGCATGACGCTTGCGGCCGAGGAATTGAACGTGACGCACAGCGCGGTCAGCCGGCAGATACAACATCTGGAAGAGGTACTTGGTATTCCGCTGTTCGAAGGGCCGAAGAACAGGCTGAGACTCACGGAAGGCGGTGCAACACTGCTTTCGGGGTTGACGACGGCATTCGATCAAATGGACATGTCCGTGCGCTCCGTGGCCGATACCGAAGATGGCCAGCTCGACGTCTCCTGCCCCGGCACCTTCACGATGCGGTGGCTCATTCCGCGCCTTTATCGCTTCCAGGCAAAATATCCCAACATAGAGGTACGCTTGTCGGCCTCGTCGAAGCCTGTCGATTTCAGCCGTGACGGCTTCGATGTCGCGATCCGCGTCGGCACCGCGCCTTGGCCCAAGGGTGCGGATGTCATTTCGCTGTTTCCGGAGCAGACAGGGGCCGTGCTTGCCCCATCCGTCTTTGTCGAGTCCACGCCCGAATTCGACGGCGTGCCCCAACTCCACACGCGCACGCGGCTGCGCGCATGGGGAGATTGGCTCGCCCGCTCCGGCAGATCGGTCGCGGCCGGACCGCGCGTCGAATACGAGCATTTCTACTTCATGCTCGAAGCCGCCAGCGCGGGTCTTGGCGTTTGCGTCGCGCCATGGCCCTATGTGAGCGACGACATTCGTTTCGGCCGGCTGATGGCGCCCTATGGCTTCCTCGAAAGCGGCCACGAATATGTGGCGCTACGCCGTGCCCGCCGCAACAGAAAATCGGTTCTCTTCTGCGAGTGGCTACACAGTGAAGCCGCAGCCTACACAGGTGCCAGCACACCCCCAAGAGGCTGATTTCCGGAGGCAGATTAGCCCCTCGGAGAAAAGCCTGCTTCGCACAGAATTTCCTGCCCACGAGCCGACAACAAGAAATCTTGCAGCAACCCGGCTTCGACATTCGCGTTGCGGCGAACGGCCACGCCATATTCGATGCGTGGCTGGAACACGTCGGGGATATCGACGACAGCGAAAGCCGGGTCGGCCGCCAGCAAGCGCGCGTTCGAAGAGTAGCTCATCATGAGGTCGACCTCGCCGTCGGTGATCAGATAGCCACCGCCCTTGCCTGCTTGCATCGGCGGCGAGTTGCGACCACCGACCAATTGGCGCGACCGGCTCTTCATCGCCTCCCCCCTTCCCGGATAACGGGCCTCGACGAGATCAAAAACCTCGAAAGCGTAGTCGCCGCCAGGATCGTCCCCCGGCGTCGACGTGCCGATCCTGACTTCCGGATCCGACAGGATGGCGAGGAAGTTTTCGGTCGTCAGCCCGAGATCGGCTCGGGCAAGCACGCACAGTCTGTTTCGGGCAATACATACGGCATTTTCCGTTAGGCCAGCGGCAGCCAGGCGACGCGGATGCGCCATATTGGCCGAAGCGAAAAGATCGAATCCCGCGCCCGCCTCGATCTGTTCGCGCAACAGCCCTGCCGGTCCAAGCGTCAGAGCTACAGCAAAGCCGGTTTCCTCACGAAAAGCCTTGATGATCTCCGGGAAGGCATGGCGCAAACTTCCGGCGGACAGGACCTGAACTGCATCACTCACGGGCGATTTCCTTTCCGTTTCCTTTGGCGGAACAACGGCACGAAAGCCGTCTCCATTAGTTCGCCACTTCCGAGCACCGTCGAGCGGACCGGGACACCATAGAGCGCTTCAAGGTTGGCCTCGGTCATTACGTCGACCGTGGCGCCGAAAATTGCCGCAGCCTGATCGAGCATGAGCAAGACCTTGTCGGCAACGGCGACAGCGTGGTTCGGCTGATGCGTCGTAAAGGCAATAGCCAACCCCTGGCGATCGGCCAGCCTGGCAAGCAGCGAAAGCACCACATCCTGATTTTTGAGATCGAGCGCTGAAGCCGGCTCATCGAGCAGCAACAGGGCATTCTCGCCGGCCAGTGCGCGGGCAATCAGCACAAGCTGACGCTCGCCACCGGAAAGGGCGTCGATGTTGCGCCGCGCGTAGTCAGCCATGCCGGTGGCGGCGAGCGCATCCATCGCCTTCTCGACATCGATCTTGCGCGGTGTCCGGAAGAGGCCGATGTGGCGGGCACGCCCCATCAACACGACGTCGAGGACGGAATAGGGAAAGGAGCCGGCAAACTCCTGCGGCACGAAACCGGTGTGTTCATTCAGCTGCATGGCACCGGAGGTTGGACGTTGAAGCCCGGCCAAGACGCGCAGCAAGGTCGATTTGCCACGGCCGTTCGGCCCCAGGATCGCAACAATCTCGCCTGCATTCAGCTCGAAATCGAGATCGCGAAACTGCCATCGCTCGCCGTCGTAGGACTGGCTCGCGCCGGATATTTTCAGCCTGATCGGATCAGAAGCCACGACCACCCCTCTGGGTCTGCCGCAACACAAGGGCGAAAACGGGCGTACCAATCAGCGCGGTCAGAATCCCGAGCGGAATTTCCGAGCCTGTCACGGTGCGCGCAACGGTATCGATAACAAGCAGATAGAGTCCTCCGATCAGCAATGAGGCTGGCATCATCACACGATGATCCGGACCGACAAGCATGCGCGCCATATGCGGAACGACAAGCCCCACCCAGCCGATGATGCCGCTGACCGCGACCTGCGCCGCGACGATGCAGGAAACGAGTATCAAGATCAGCCAGCGCAGCGGCTCGACGTCGACGCCGAGAGCACGGGCATCCTCGTCACCGATCGACAGGAGATTGATGCGCCAGCGCAGGCCCAGCAATAGCAAACCCGCGATGAAGACCGGCCCGACCACCAACGAGAATTTCTCCCAATTGGCGGTTGCGAAACTGCCAAGCAGCCAGAAGACCATGGCCGGCAGCTTGTCCTCCGTATCGGCAAGATACTGCACAAGGCTCACCAGCGCTCCAAAAAACCCGCTGACGACAACGCCAGCCAGCACCAGCGCCAGAATATTGCGGCGCGCGACGATACCGTTCAACGCATAGACGATGATGAGAGCAGACAGCCCGAATGCGAAGGCCGAGCCGAGCAGGGCATAACGCGAAAAACTAAGGAGAATGGCAAGCGTGCCGCCGAAGGCGGCGCCGGAGGAAACGCCGACGACCTGCGGGCCAACCAGAGGATTGCGGAATACCCCCTGCAATGTCGCACCCGAGAGGGCAAGCCCCGCGCCAGTCAGCAGCGCCAGCAGGATGCGCGGCATGCGCACCGTGAAGACAACATTGGCCTCGGTCGCCGTTACGGGCATTGTGGGCGCCGAGATTGGCGACCAGAGAATTTCCACCACCCGCAGAAACGGAATATCGTACCGTCCCATTCCAAGCGAGATCACTGCAGCGACAGCAAGCAGGATCGCCAGCATGACGATGGTGACCCGCGGTGCGTGCCGGGAAGCGACTTGAGCGCTCATTGCACCGCGCGATAATCGGTGCGGTAGAATTCCTTATAATAGGCGTCGGCTTCCTTCTGCATGTCGATATCCTTGAAACGCTGGGGATACAGCTCCTTCGCCATCCAGAGTTCGCCAAGCGCCATAGCCTCCGGCATTGGGTAACCCCAGGCCTTGGCATATTCCGGCATCAGGTAGATTCGGCCATTCTTAACCGCATCGATCGTCTGCCAGGAGGCAGCCTTCTTGATCTCATCGACGACGGCGGGATAGCGCTCCTGGACGAAGATGACGGCCGGATCCCATTTCAGCACGTCCTCCATCGTCACCTGCTTGAAGCCGCTGATAGAATTGGCCACGTTGCGAGCCCCGGCGCGCTCCATCATCAGACCGGTATATTTGCCGCGGCCATAGGTGGTGAGGTCAGGATTGGCCATGTAGACCGGCACGCGCTTGTCTTCCGGAATATCGGCAAGGCGGTCGGCAATCAGCTTGCGCGTCTTCTTGGTGACGGCAATCAGTTCCTCACCCTTGTCCTTGCGGCCGAGAACGTCGGCGATGAGCCGCACGCCGGTCGCAAAGCCTGCATCGATCGCGGCCGGCTCATCCTTGACGGAGGGATTGAGTTTCACCGCCTCCTCCGGAGGAACATCCAGCAGCGTGATCGCCACGACGGGAAGCCCAGAATCCTCGATCTGCTTCACCATGTCCGCTGGCGCGTAGTTGGTGACAAAGACGACATCCGGCTTCAGCTTCAGAAGCTCTTCGATATTCACCTTGGTCAGACCACCCGGCATCGGCAGCTTGGGAAGTTGCGGCGCAAGCCGCACATAGTTGGCGCCAAGCTGCTTCTTCCACTCGTCGAGAATACCGACGACCTTGTCCATCGCATCGAGCTGAACTGCGATGTTGAGCGTCTGATGCTGCAGGATGACAACACGGTTCACTGTATCCGGCACATGGACCTGCCGACCGATCTGATCGGTGATGGTACGATCGGCCCAGGCGGGCGCCGAAAACAGCAGGCTGCCGAAGAGAACAGAGATTTTCGCAATAAATAGCAGATGGCGACGGCTGAGCATGGGATTCTCCTGAGACTATCCCAATCGCTAGCATTATATTTTTCCGTATACAACGACCGCATGGCTGCAGAAATCCACCACCTGACGCCATCAACGCCGCACACCGGAAACTCCGGAAATATTTGAGCTTTCTGAAATAGCGCGTTGCTCCGGATGGACGCCAAGAGCCACGACACGGCGCGAGCCCAACCTCGCGCCGTGGCTTATCCCGTCAGGCTAAGCTGCCTATCAGCGCGTCTCGAGTATCCGCATCAGGCGGCCACGATAGCTATCGAGAATAACAGCCAACACGATGACTGCGCCGATGACGATCGGCTTAATATTGTCGTCCGCACCGAGTAGCTGCAGCCCTGTGGACAGCACCTGCAGGATGCAGGCGCCCACCAGCGTACCGATGATCGATCCCTTGCCGCCTGAAAGGCTGGTCCCACCGATAATAACGGCGGCAATGGCGTTCAGCTCATAGCCAATACCAGCGACGGGGCTGCCGACGTTGAGGCGCAGCAGGTAGACCATAGCTGCAATGCCGGCCGTCAAACCGGAAATCGTGAAGACCGCAATTTTGATCTTTTTTGGCTCATGCCCCGACAAACGGACCGCTTCCTCATTGGTGCCGACCGCGAAGACGAAGCGACCGAACACCGTGTAACGCAGGACAAACCAACCGATGAGGACAACGACCATCGCAATCAGGAAGATCGATGGGAGTATGTCCCAGAAAATCAGATTGCCGAAATCGACGAAAGGCTGCGGCAGGCCAGTGATGGTTGAGTTGTCGCTGACGACGCGTGCGAGACCGCTCGCGACGTTCAACATGCCGAGCGTGACGATGAAGGAGGGGAGCTTCCACTTCTCGCACACCCATCCGTTGACCGCACCAAGGATGGCGCCCGCGCCCATGGAGGCGAGCGATGCCAGTAAGATCGCCTGCCAGGGAGAGAGCCTCGGATCGACCATGATCGTCGCGCCGATGACGGTGCAAAGGGCAAGCAGCGAGCCGACCGAGAGGTCGATTCCCCCCGTCAGAATGACGAAGGTCATGCCTGAGGCCAGCACGGTGTTGATGGCGATCTGCACGAAGATTTTCAGAAAATTCTCCGGCGTGGCGAAATAAGGCGCCGTCGCCGAGAAGAATATCAGGATGATGACAAGCGCGATGGCAACGCCGGCCTCCTTCATCGATATCCGAATGAGCTTGTCCCAGACGCTGCTCTCTTTCGCCTCGGTCTTGTTTTCAATGTTGCCGGACACGACTGTACTCCTTGTAGGCGAGGGAGAGGATCCTGCTCTCTTCAAATTGGTCCCGGGCTATTTCTCCAGCGATCTTGCCATCGGAGAAGACGATGATGCGGTGGCAAATGCCAATCAGCTCGGGCAGATCGGAGGATACGACCAAAACCCCCTTCTCTTCTGCGGCGAATTTCCAAAGGAGATCATAGATTTCGGCCTTCGCACCCACGTCTATCCCGCGGGTAGGCTCATCGAAGATCAACACCTTCGGACCGCGGAATAGCCATTTCGCGATGACAACTTTCTGCTGATTGCCGCCGGAGAATGTCCTGACCAGCTGATGAACGGACGGCGTTTTTATATGCAGCTCCCGCACCAGGCGCTGCGCATAATCGTCCTCGATCTTACGGCTGATCAGGCCGTTGCGAGAGATCTTGCCGAGATCCGTTATGGTGGTGTTTTCGGCGCAGCTCATGTCGAGCATCAACCCCTGCATCTTGCGGTCTTCGGTTGCCAGGCAAAGCCCTGCAGCAACGGCATCCTGCGGCGAATTGATCTCGACCGGCTCGCCATTTATGCGAATTTCGCCGGCAGCCTTCACATCGGCGCCGAATATCGCGCGAACCGCTTCCGTACGACCGCTCCCTACCAGGCCGGCGATGCCGACGATTTCGCCCTTGGCGACGGTAAAGGACAGTTCCGGGCTATTGCGCGTGACCTTCAAGCCCGACACGCCAAGCGCCTCGCCGGAGACAACGCTGTCTCCGCGAAAAGCGTTGTGGTCGGAGAGCGTTCTGCCGACCATCAGCTCGACGATCTCAGGAATACCCAACCCTGCCAGCGGGCGGGTGATCACATGCTGACCGTCCCGAAGCACCGTCACATCGTCGCCGACTTCAAAGATCTCCTCAAGTCTATGCGAGATGTAGAGGGTCGTGACGCCTCGGCCTTTCAGCCGTTTGAGAATCTCGAAAAGGCGATCGACTTCCTTGGAGGTCAAGGTCGCCGTGGGTTCGTCCAGAACGAGAAGCTTGCTTTCGTAGCAGAGTGCCTTGGCGATCTCGAGCAACTGCAGCTGGGCGACGCTGAGGCGGCTTGCCAGTGTTGTCGGCGTGACGTCGAGCCCGACCTCAGCCAGCAGCTCTGCCGCCCTGGCGTTCATTTCCTTATAGTTCACCAGGCCATATCGGCGAGGAATATGCTCGAAGAGCAAATTTTCGGCGACGGTAAGATTGGAAAGAGGGTGCAGTTCCTGATGGATAACGCGAATACCCGCCCTGAATGCCTCAAGCGGCGATGTCGGACTATAGATCTTGCCATCGAACAGAATCTGACCGTCGTCCGGTTTGAACACGCCCCCGAGAAGATTAATCAGCGTGGACTTTCCAGCGCCGTTCTCGCCAAGCAAAATGTGGCCCTTGCCGCGACCAATCTGCATGGACACGTCTCTTAGCGCGACAACGCCCGGGAAACGTTTGCCTATTCCTTCCAGCTTCAGGATGAAATCATCATCTGTGCCTGACACGTCCACCTCGTGCATGTTCTATGTCGAATTGGAAATGGCGAGCCGTCCGCTACCCACGCCAAGATAGCTCAAAGCCGAGCCTTGACGGGTATTCGACGGGATAGCGATCGCCTAGAGCGTTTACGTTTTTCTTTAGAATCGCGAAAACGCTTTATCTCTTTGTTTTTTACGCATTCCGAACGGAAAACCGCTGCGCACTTTTCCTGGAAATGCTCTATCGGTCAGCGCCGGCCCAAAGCCGGCGCTTTCTTCAACGAGGAAGCCAAGGGTTCAGACTACTTGATGTCCTTGGCCGTGATGAGCGTCACGTCCGTCTTGACCCAGCCGGTGAACTTCTCGCCGGCATATTCGCGAAGGCCGTACTTGATGCCCATGGCAGCCATTTCCGCGCCATACTGTTCGACCGTCGCAAGCATCTTGCCATCCTTGATCAGCGGCTTGACGGAGGGAATATTGTCGAAGCCGACAACCTTGATCTTGCCGCTCTGGCCAGACGCATCGAGCGCCTTCACGACACCGAGAGCCATGGAGTCGTTGGCTGCCATGACGCCCTGAATATCCTTATACTTGGTCAGGAAATTCGTCATGACGGTATTGGCTTCTTCGGTCTCCCAATGCGCGGTCTTGCTGTCGAGAAGCTCGAGCTTGCCGGCCTTGATGGAGTCCATGAAGCCGACCTTGCGCTCCTTGGCGTTGTCAGCCTCGGGGTTGCCTTCCAGGATCACGACCTTTGCGCCGGGACCCAGATCCTTGGCGAGCGCGTCGCCTGCGAGCTTGGCACCCTCGGTGTTGTCAGGCCCGAAGAAAGCCAGATCGATACCGGCCGCCTTCTTGGCGTCCGCATCGAGCGGCACGTCGATGTTGATGACCTTGACGCCGGCTTTCACCGCCTTTGCAAGCGGCGTCGCCATGGCCTTCGAGTCTGCCGGCGCGACGACGATAATGTCGTATTTCTGTGTCACGAAGTTTTCGACCGCATCGACCTGTGAGGCGAAGTCACGTTCGTCCTTCATGCCGACGGCCTTAAAGTCAAACTTGTCCTTGTTCTCGGCCGCATATTTGTCGGCACCGGCCTTCATCTGCTTGAAGAACTCATTGGACAAGGACTTCATGATCAGACCCACCTTGGGCTTGCCGGCGGCAAAGGCCGGCGAGACGCCGCAGGACAGGGCAAGCACCAACGTGCCTGCCAGGCCGAGCTTCAACGCCGTGCGGCGCGGAGCACTGATCAAGACGGATTCATGCTTATTGGAATTTGACATTTCTCTCCTCCCGAACGGCCCTGAGCTCAGCTCCACCTGAGTTGCCTGCGGCAATGAACCGTTTCCAAACATCTATTGGGTAGCAATGCCTCCAAGGATTGTCAAGGTGGCGAAAACGCTCTGAAAATCGGTGTGGATTGCAATTATTCAAAGATATTGCACAATGCCGATTGAACCGTTTCCATAAGGCGCTTTGCTGTTTTCTTTGTATGGCCGCAACAGCCGTCAAATTTGGGATGCGACGCCGCGACGAAGGCGCTAGAGACCGTTGGCGGCAAGCTTGGATCAGGGGTCCCTTGCTGCTGAAGATGAAGGACATGTGTTTCCGTTATGCCAAAAGTCGGAATTCGAGACGTCGCCAAACTCGCAGGGGTTTCCACCGGAACCGTTTCGAGAGTCTTGAATGAGCACCCTTCCGTCACACAGGAAGTGAGAGAGCGCGTCAGCGGCATCATCAAAGAACTCGGCTATATGCCTGACCCATCCGCAA
>NZ_JAELUG010001291.1 GCF_016429255.1 Rhizobium sp. ASV8 | reverse complement strand
CCCCCCCCCCCCCCCCCCCCCCCCCCCCCCCCCCCCCCCCCCCCCCCCCCCCCCCCCCCCCCCCCCCCCCCCCCCCCCCCCCCCCCCCCCCCCCCCCCCCCCCCCCCCTTTTTTTAATGATCCGGCGCCCACCGAGATCTACACCCACGACACGTCGTCGGCAGCGTCAGATGTGTATAAGAGACAGCCGCCGGAGCGGGTCACCATCTTCGTGCGCAAACAGGCAGAGCCATTCACCCTTGGGGATCGCATTCAGGTCAGAGCCCGACTGACGCCACCGGCTGGGCCAGCTCTGCCGCGCCTCAACGATTTC
>NZ_JAELUG010001290.1 GCF_016429255.1 Rhizobium sp. ASV8 | reverse complement strand
CCCCCCCCCCCCCCCCCCCCCCCCCCCCCCCCCCCCCCCCCCCCCCCCCCCCCCCCCCCCCCCCCCCCCCCCCCCCCCCCCCCCCCCCCCCCCCCCCCCCCCCCCCCCCCCCCCTTTTTCAAGCATATGACGGAATACGAGATTTAATAGACCGTCTCGTGGGCTCGGAGATGTGTATAAGAGACAGCGGTAGCTTGGCGATACGCTTCGCCAGCTCGTCGCGCCTGGCCTGCAGAGCGTCCACTTCCCGCTGCTCGGGCCAGCCAAAGAGCGGCATGACAGCGGTGGAAGGAACACTCTTATGCATCACGAC
>NZ_JAELUG010001289.1 GCF_016429255.1 Rhizobium sp. ASV8 | reverse complement strand
CCCCCCCCCCCCCCCCCCCCCCCCCCCCCCCCCCCCCCCCCCCCCCCCCCCCCCCCCCCCCCCCCCCCCCCCCCCCCCCCCCCCCCCCCCCCCCCCCCCCCCCCCCCCCCCCCCTTTTTCACGCCGACGACGGCATACGCGATTTAATAGACCGTCTCGTGGGCTCGGAGATGTGTATAAGAGACAGGCTTCGGCGATCGTCGGCCGGCGCAGGTGGCGCAGCGGATTGAGGGAGAAAGCGAAGCCGACAACGAAGACGGCAAGGAGCAAGAAACGCAGGATATCCGGAGCGGTGCGGAAAATGCCGAACCAC
>NZ_JAELUG010001288.1 GCF_016429255.1 Rhizobium sp. ASV8 | reverse complement strand
CCCCCCCCCCCCCCCCCCCCCCCCCCCCCCCCCCCCCCCCCCCCCCCCCCCCCCCCCCCCCCCCCCCCCCCCCCCCCCCCCCCCCCCCCCCCCCCCCCCCCCCCCCCCCCCCCCCTTTTCAAGCCGACGACGGCATACGAGATTTAATAGACCGTCTCGTGGGCTCGGAGATGTGTATAAGAGACAGCGATCGGGTTGGTCCCAAGCGATTCACGCCAAGATTATTCTGGCTGCTATTCCGAAATAGCGGCGCCACAGCGCTTGGCGGACCTGTTCAATAGGCGGCTGGGCAGAATGATCCAACCCGAGCCGT
>NZ_JAELUG010001287.1 GCF_016429255.1 Rhizobium sp. ASV8 | reverse complement strand
CCCCCCCCCCCCCCCCCCCCCCCCCCCCCCCCCCCCCCCCCCCCCCCCCCCCCCCCCCCCCCCCCCCCCCCCCCCCCCCCCCCCCCCCCCCCCCCCCCCCCCCCCCCCCCCCCCTTTTTCAAGCATACGACGGCATACGAGATTTAATAGACCGTCTCGTGGGCTCGGAGATGTGTATAAGAGACAGGTCCAGTTCTCCGATGCCTTCCAGGTCAATGCACCGCCAACACCAACGGATTTGATGCCGCCTCCCGGATTATAGGGGCTAAGGCCCGATGCCGCCGACTCCCGGGCATTGACGCCATAATAGGTG
>NZ_JAELUG010001286.1 GCF_016429255.1 Rhizobium sp. ASV8 | reverse complement strand
CCCCCCCCCCCCCCCCCCCCCCCCCCCCCCCCCCCCCCCCCCCCCCCCCCCCCCCCCCCCCCCCCCCCCCCCCCCCCCCCCCCCCCCCCCCCCCCCCCCCCCCCCCCCCCCCCCTTTTTCACGCAGATGACGGCATACGAGATTTAATAGACCGTCTCGTGGGCTCGGAGATGTGTATAAGAGACAGCCCTTCGGCTTCGTGGCGATCCTCGGCGTCATCGCGCTGCTCGGCATCATCATCCGCAATTCGATCATCCTCGTCGACCAGATCGACCAGGATATCGCGGCGGGGATGGAGCGAAGCGAGGCGATC
>NZ_JAELUG010001285.1 GCF_016429255.1 Rhizobium sp. ASV8 | reverse complement strand
CCCCCCCCCCCCCCCCCCCCCCCCCCCCCCCCCCCCCCCCCCCCCCCCCCCCCCCCCCCCCCCCCCCCCCCCCCCCCCCCCCCCCCCCCCCCCCCCCCCCCCCCCCCCCCCCCCCTTTTCACGCACACGACGGCATACGAGATTTAATAGACCGTCTCGTGGGCTCGGAGATGTGTATAAGAGACAGCCTTACGGCCTGTCCGCCTGCGTCTGGTCGACGAATTTGTCGACCGCCCTCCAGGCCATCCGCCGCATCAAAGCAGGCAGAACCTGGATCAACGGCATGGGAGACGGCGCACCGCAACTGGCAATC
>NZ_JAELUG010001284.1 GCF_016429255.1 Rhizobium sp. ASV8 | reverse complement strand
CCCCCCCCCCCCCCCCCCCCCCCCCCCCCCCCCCCCCCCCCCCCCCCCCCCCCCCCCCCCCCCCCCCCCCCCCCCCCCCCCCCCCCCCCCCCCCCCCCCCCCCCCCCCCCCCCCTTTTTCAAGCCGACGACGGCATACGAGATTTAATAGACCGTCTCGTGGGCTCGGAGATGTGTATAAGAGACAGGGCATAGGTCGTCTCGTAGCCGCCGTCGTGGCGAATGCGGACGTATTTGCCGTAGCCGGTTTCCCAGGAGATCTTTTCGACGACACCATCGCCGGCGGCCTGGATCGGGCTGCCCATCGGCGCGCG
>NZ_JAELUG010000143.1 GCF_016429255.1 Rhizobium sp. ASV8 | reverse complement strand
CCTTTTTTATTGGCGCTGTCAGTGCCATCAATCCAGGAAACTCCATGACACAGACATTTAGCAAATCTCGCCAGAAGGCGGAGAGTGCGTTCGACGATTTGCAGTCGCAATTCTTCGCCCGCAACAACGCTGTCGATGAACTCGACTTCCTGACCCGTTCGCGTGAGGAAAAGACACTGCGTCTTCGTGAAGCGCGTCTCGCAAAGGAATTGCAGGACCGCACTGCGGCAACCGCTTCCCTCCTGGTTAAACGAGCCAAGAAGACCTGATCTATTATAACCCGAATCCCAGGATGAAGACTTGAAGAACGCCAAGAACAACGATCTTACCGATCGGCGCGCAGCCGCCGCGCAAGCAAAGACGGCTCTACTGACTGCCTACCGCACGGCGCAGACCGCGGCCGAGCCAACCAAATTGGCGCGGGAGGCGGAGCGCGTGGCCGTTGCGGCGGCTAGGGAAGAGCGGCGGCTCGAGCGCGAGCGGGTCAAGCTTGAAGAACAAGAGCGGCTGGTGGCCGAGGCCGCCAAGCGGCAGGAAGCCGTAATTGCTGCAGTCCGAGCCGAAATCGAAGCGCGCGAGACAGCCGAAACAGGCCGCATGGCTCGCATGATTGAGGATGAAGCCGCTCGAAAGGCTGACCGCGATCGGCGCTATGCCAACCGCAAGGCCAGACAAGCTTAGCAGCGACATTCTGTATAGGTCGGTGGTCTATCTATCTCGGCTTCTACGAGGGGGCGTGCAGCTCGATCTATCGAGGAACATTGTGCTTGCGATGTGTCGGAGCGCATTGAATGACGGTTGTCTCCGGCATCGCAGCAACATCGACCTAACCAGCACGGCTTAAATCATTGCTCAATATCAATCACCCACGGGAGTTTCCATGGCAGAAAATACCGGCGAGCTTCAGGCAATCAATACAGCCTGGCAGATCGCGATTCAGGAAATCCTGCGGATGGTTACCAGACCGTGGCGGAACTGAACGAACCCATGGTGGCGCTAAGGCCGATGACATCAGGTGGCGAGGTGGTCGAAGACTACGGCCATGTCGGATTGACCCTGCGCAGCCATCCTCTCTCATTTCTGCGCGCCGATCTGGGTAAGCGCCGTATCGTCACCTGCCGCGCGGCGATGCAGACCCGCGATGGCATATGGCTTGAGGCCGCCGGCCTCGTGCTTGTTCGACAGCGGCCGGGTTCGGCCAAGGGTGTGATGTTCATCACCATCGACGACGAGACCGGCATTGCCAACCTCGTCGTCTGGCTAAAGACCTTCGAAAAATACCGCCGTGTCGTGCTCGGCGCCGGCATGATCGGCGTCTATGGACGCATCCAGCGGGAAGGCGACGTCGTGCATCTTGTGGCACATCGGCTGACGGATCTGTCGGCGGAGCTGGCAAGTGTCGGGGATCGTGATGCTGCGTTTCCGTTGCCGCATGGGCGAGGGGATGAGTTTCATCATGGGTCGCCGGTGCCGGATCCGCGCGGGTTTCCGAAAGGGCCGCGGGCGCGGGACGTCGTGGATCCTTATCTGCATTTGGATGCGATCAAGGTGAAGACGCGGGATTTTAGGTAGTTGGCTAGGGATTGGTTGCCGGTTCAGATCCCTTCCACACCTTTAAGCCCATCCGCTGTAGGGCCCATTGCGGACGTTTGCGGTTAATGCGCTCTCAACGACTGCTTCGCGCCCCCAAACTTGACCTTTGCAGGCTCCCCAGCGAGTTCCGAAAGCTGACGTTGCCGCAGACTGGCGCAGTTGAGTAGTATCCTGGCATCCTTGGGAGGTCGACTTGAGGTTGGCGCCGGCCTCTGTCAGGGCTTCACAAACCGATATGCGAAGCGATCGGTCTTACCCTTGATTGAGGGATCGAACACCTTGGTTGAGTGCTGATCGTCCTTATTCGCGAGAAGGGTGCTTTCCCCGTCCAGTGCAAAGCCGGCAGCCTCCACCTCCTCGCGCACGTAGAGAGGGTCGATGCGATGTAATGACTGGGCATCGTGTGTGCCGGCTCCGGCAGCGGCGGCGTGATCGACGATGACGTAGAAACCACCGGGCTTCAGCCGTTCGAAGACAGCTCGATTGAAGTCGGCCGCCGTTGCGCCTCTGGCCTGCATCAGCGCGGTGTGGAGATCGTGGTAGAACAGGTGCAGCCACAGGACATCGGCTGGCTGCGCGACCTCCGGCATTGCCACCAGGTCCGCTGAGACGGCGTCGACGTTTTCCCGGCCTGGCTCTTGCGCGAGCGTTCGCATGAGGCCGACCGGATCGTTCTTGAAGTGCGCGACTTCGGCCGGCACGAAGCTGGTGACTCGACCTTGGGGTCCGACGATGTCGGAGAACAGGCGCGTCCAGTCGCCGTCGCCTGGATAAACGTCGATGACGGTGGCACCCGCATCAATGCGTGCGAACCGGATCAACTCGGATAGTTTGGATTGGTCGTACATCGAAATCTCCTTTACGGTTGGGTATTCGACGAGCGCGCGGCACGCAAGACGGCGATCCGCGGCTCATTCACCTTCGGCGAAAGCCGATGGTTGCAGAAGGCCTGGGCTATGTGGGCCCTTGCGCGTCCATCTGCGAGGCTCGGGCCAGTGCTTGCGTGTCGACGTATTCACGGATGTTGGTCAGTCTACCGTCCCGGACCGTGATGGCGAAGATCCAGTCGTCCACGAACGTCTTGTTCGTGGCTTTGATTTTCCCCGTAGCGACGCCGACGACGAGGACCCGGTCTCCTTGCGCCACGAACTCCCGAGGTTCCGTGGAGGTTTCTATCGCCTTGGATGCTGTCTCCAGCAAATCTGCCAGTCCCGCGTGCCCCCGGTGGGTGCCGGCCAGCGGCCAGTCTTTGCCCGGAATGATCCACTCGATGTCTTCGGCGACCAGCGACAGCAGAGCCTCCCTGTCGCTGCGACCGATGGCGGTGAAGAAGTCCTTCACGGTCTGGATGTTCCTCTCGATGCTCATGGGAATGTCTCCATTTCTCGGCTGTGGTATCCATTAGTCGAACTGGACGAGGTCCTTGAAAATCAGATGACCCCAGCTCTTTCCGCGCGCCTGGACCAGCAACCCGCCTTCCGACAGCCCGCCTAGTTTGATTGGTGCGAAACCGAGATTTTCCGCAAGTGCAGCAATCTCCGCTGCCGCGTTATCATCGTCGCTCGCCAGGAACACGGCTCTCCTGCCACTATGCACGTCCGGATCTTGGGCAAGAACGGCAGCGCCCAAGTGGTTGAAACCCTTGACCAGCCTTGCATGACGGAAGGTTTGCGCGACGAATTTGGAAGACGGCAGTCCTCCCAAGTCCTCGGGGGGCACGCCGTAGGCATTGGTCACATCGATGATGGTCTTCCCTTGCCAGGTGGGCAGCGCCTTTGCGACATCGGCGTGTGCCTCGAACCGGACAGCCAAGAAGATGACGTCCGCGTTGACGGCTTCCGCCAGCGTTTTGGCAATGACCTTGGGCCCGATCGCGGCCGCATCAGCAGCAAAGCTTTCCGGGTCGCGCGTGGTTGCAACGGCCACTTCGATGCCGTTGCGGGCGAAGGCTTTGGCCAGAGCTCGGCCGATGTTGCCGAATCCTATAATTGAGTAGCTCATAATGCTTCTCCGATCCTGTGTTGACGCTGGGTCAGACCTGCGCCCAACCACCATCGACGGCGAGATCTATACCGGTGATGTAGGAGCTTTCATCGGAGGCGAGGAACGTGAGCGCAGCCGCGATTTCCTCTGGCCTACCCCTGCGACCCATCGGGATCTGTGCAGCAAACTGGGCGACCGCCTCCTCGGCTTGCTCAGCGGTGAGGCCGGTCGTTGTCGCCAAGGCTGGGGTCTCGATCGCGCCGGGGCTCATCGTATTGACGCGGATATTGCGGTCCTTCAGCTCCTGGGTCCAAGACCGCGAGAAGCTGCGAACAGCAGCCTTGCTTGCTGCGTAGGCGCTGAACGCTGGCAGCCCCATCACGTTCGAGACCGACGAGTTCAGAATGATCGATCCGCCGTCTTTGAAGATGGGAAGGGCCTTCTGCACCGTAAAGAACAGACCCTTCACGTTCACATCGAAGGTCTGGTCAAAATGGGCCTCAGTCGCTGCCGCGAGCGGCGCGACCGTACCTGCGCCCGCGTTTGCGAAGAGAATGTCGATGTGACCATGTTTCTCCTTCACGGTGGCGTAGAGCCGGTCCAGATCTTCCAAGCGCGAGACGTCGCCCACGACTGTTGTCACGTTTTTCCCGATAAGGGCCGCGGCCTCTTCCAAGGCTTTCTCGCGTCGCCCAATGATCACGACCTGCGCACCTTCCTCCACGAAGCGCTTGGCGGTCGCCAATCCGATCCCGCTGCTTCCGCCCGTGATGACTGCGACTTTGCCTTCAAGTTTTTTCATGATTTTCCATCCTTCGTTGTGTTGCCCAGGCGCGGGATCGCGCCGGGTCAGAGTTGGGCTAGCCCGCCGTCGACGGCGACTTCGCTGGCGGTCATGAAGCTGCTGTCGTCCGACGCTAGGAAAGCGGCCACGGCCGCGATCTCCGCCGGATCGGCCATGCGCTGGAGCGGCGTCATTGCGCCGTAGGCCTTCTGGCCCTCCTCACCGAGTGCTTCCTTCGCAAGTTCGGTCGCCGTCGCCCCCGGCGACAGCACGTTGACACGGATACCGGTACCCTTCAGATCCTCCGCCCAGGTCCGTGCGAGGTTGCGCACGGCTGCCTTGCTGGCGCTGTAGGCAGTGAATGCCGGAGCGCCGGTGGTGCCGGCGCTCGATCCGGTGAGAATGATCGAACCGCCCTGACCCATCAGCGGCAGCGCCTTCTGGACCGTGAAGATCGTGCCCTTCACATTGGTGTCGAAAGTGTCATCGATGTGCTTGGCGGTGATCTGGCCGAGAGGAAGGGGGCTTCCGGCCCCGGCATTGGCGAAGACGATGTCGAGGCTTCCGCGCTCCGCTTTCACCGCGGCGTAGAGGCGATCAAGGTCGGCCTCATCAGAGACCGAGCCCTCCACCGCCCGCGCATTGGGTCCAAGCTCGGCCACAGCCGCGTCGAGTGCTTCCTTCCGGCGTCCGAAGATGAAGACAAAGGCGCCCTCCTCGATGAAACGCTTTGCTGCGGCGCGGCCGATGCCGGTGGCGCCGCCCGTGATGACGGCGGTCTTTCCATTCAGTCTGGTCATGTCATGGATCCTTCCAGGCTTTCGCCTTGGTATTGAGGGGACGCCCCCGAGACCCACGATATGGGTCCGCCGGGGTCAGGCGTTGAGTGAGGAGGTGCGCACATCGGTGGTGCGAAATCGATCCAGTAGCGCTGCAACGCCAAGCGAGACGATAAGGTTCCGCCGTTCGGAATTGGGACGCGCCCGTCGACCTGTGTTACCATGACCGCCCGAACTGCTGTACGATGAGTTAGGGCTTTGGAGGCGCACCCCGTGGTGCCGGATTGCACCATGATCGACTGGGATGACGTTCGCTATTTTCTCGCCGTCGCGCGCGGAGGCTCAGTACGAGCTGCCGCGCAGCGTCTCGGAGTGAACCACTCGACCGTGCTGCGACGTGTCGCTCAACTCGAGGAGCGGCTCGCAGCGCAGATGTTCGAAAAGCAGCCTTCGGGCTATCGTCTGACGGCTGCGGGCGAGGAGGTTCTCGAGTTCGCGAACCAGATGGAAGCCTCGTCGCACCAACTGGAGACGCGCGTCTTCGGGCGCGATCAGAGCGTACGCGGGCTTCTGCGGGTGACGCTGCCCCCGTTCCTTGCGACACACCTGCTCATGCCGGATATCGCCGATTTTGCCCGCCTGCATCCGGACATCGAGATGGAGATCGTATCGACCGGCGAGGTCGCGAATCTGACCAACCGGGACGCGGATGTGGCGATCCGAATGGTCGCCGATCGCAAGACCCTCCCTCTCAATCTTCATGCCCTCAAAGGTCCGAATCTACTCGCGGGTATCTATATGTCGCGCGAAAGACTGGCTGCGTGGCGTGCGGATGCGTCAGATCCGATCCGGCCAATCGTCCTCAGCAATCAAGCTCTTCCGGCCTGGACCGCCGAAGGGGAGGTTCGCGCTACAGGCATCCCGTTCCGGACGCCGGATGCGGAAGCGCAGATCGCTGCGGCAAGGCAAGGGATCGGCATGACCAGACTGCCTTGTTTCGTCGGAGATGCGGAACAGCTGCTGACGAGAGTTCCGGGCATCGATCTGAAATCACCCGCGACGATCTGGCTTCTCACGCAGGGGGAGACACGCAAGACGAAGCGCGTGCGGCTGTTCACAGAGTTCATATCCCACAGACTCGCCGCGTACGCTCCGCTCCTCGCCGGGCGGTCCATATCGCGCGGCTGACGTCCCGTGCCAAACGCCACAAATGGGCTAGGGAAATTGCTGTTGGAGATTGGCATTCCCAAGGGGACAGGCTGCGGAGTGGCCGCTCTCCGTGAAATCGAAACGCATAGCGGACGCTCCGCTCCCGGCCCCAATCGGTCATTCCATGCGGGCGAAGCCATGTCTGTTACTAAGGAATTTCAGACCGATAGCTTTTGCAATAAGAGGGTCGTGGGTTCGAATTGGTTCAATGGCGATCATAGTCGCTGCGCGAGAATAACTCCGTCGCAGCCTGCACATCGTATCGTGCGACCCCAATGAGCTAAGAATAGATCTTGAGCGCAGACCAATTGGGAGGCAAGCCTCCGATCGATCGAAATTTGGCATGATTGGTCAACGCGTTTTCTTTCTACCGTTCTTCAGCGAGGCATCCAAAGGCCAATCTTCGATGCAGGAATGTGCATCACTGGCTTCGGCATCTTGCATCCTCCCTTCAGCAAGCTGCCTGACGCGTCGGCCCAAAATTGCGCAATCTGCAGCTTTTCGCTGCCAACTTTTGGGTTTCTATTTTCCACGCACGGACCCTGAATTCAGAGAGGGGATATTGGCGGGCTGTTCGGTAGGGCATCTCTAGTGATCGGAAAAGTGCCTGCCCCGAGGACCACGCGATGGCTCCAGGGGCACAGCGGTCGACTGTTGCGGTCGGCAAGTGGAGGAAAGGAAAATTGATGTCGAGACCATTGAGAGTGGGCGTTGTTGGACTGGGTTATATCGGTGAGCTGCATTGCAGGATCCTCACCCAATCGGCCCGAGCGGAACTGGTTGCGGTGACTGATATCAACGAGCAGCGCGCGCAGGAAATTGCCGGATGGACGAAGGCAAAAGCCTATACCCAGGTTTCGGAGATGCTGCGCAATGAGGACCTCGATGCCGTCAACGTTTGCCTGCCGGACCTGCATCATGTCGATGTCGCTCGCGAGGTGGCGACTCGAGGCATCCCCATGCTGCTCGAAAAGCCGGTCGCCCATACCGCAGAGGCTGCATATCGGATTGGCGAAGCGCTCTTGGCATCCGGATCGCTGTGCCAGATCAATCATGTGTTGCGCAGCGATCCGCGTTACGTGCTGGCGCATGCCCAGTCCGAGCCGGGCAAGCTTGGTGAGTTGATCCATGTCCGTGCCGCTCGCAACTCCGTGGGGGCCCTTGCGCGCCATCTCGGCAAGTCCACATCCATTCTGTTCTATCTTGGCGTCCACGATGTGGATGCCGTGCAATGGATGGCACGGTCACAGATCAGCTCGGTTTTTGCCCGCTCGGTCAACAAATTCGGGCACGCCAATGAAGATGCTATTTTTGTTTCGTTCACGATGGAAAACGGAGCAATCGGTACTCTCGAATACAGCTGGGCCTGGCCCGAGGGTCTTCTTGGAGGCTTCAATCAGCAGATCGAATTGGTCGGCACGAAAGGGGCTGCCTCGGTCGATACACGCATGGAAGGTCTGCGCGCGGTGAACCAGACCGGTGAGATGAGCGAAGACACGTTCCTATGGCCCGAGGTCAACGGTCGGATAGGTGGTTGCCTGCGCGACAATATTGAGAATTTTCTGATCGCCGTCCAATCAGGCGGACCACTTCTACAGGACTGGCGCGACGGGATAAGCGCAGTTGAGGTTCTCGATGCCATCAGGCAAAGCGTCCGCGAAGGGCGAGAAGTCGCGGTCGTGCGCCGCTCCCAGGGCGCTGGCCGGGAGATCAACGGCAATGACTAAGTTCAAGATCATTTCACCAGTCGACGGCCGGATCTACGCGCAGCGCCCCTATGCAACCGACGCCGAGGTCGAACAGGCCCTGAGTGCTGCCGAAAACGCCGCTATCCTCTGGCGCTCGCTTAGCATTTCCGAACGCGGCGCCCTTCTACGGGGTTTCATTGAAGCATTCAATGGACACAGGCAGGTGCTGGCGGAACAGGTAAGTTGGCAGATGGGGCGCCCGCTGGCGCAAGCCGACGAGATGGACGCCTGGACGGTGGGCGGAAAGGATCTCATTTCCATCGGTGAAGCTGCACTGGCCTGGCGTGATCTTGATGGAGGCGATGGCGCAAGGCGTCATGTGTCGAGAGAACCCTACGGCGTGATGCTTTCGATCTGCCCGTGGAATTATCCCGTCAGCATTTGCGTGGCGCTGATCATTCCGCCGCTGATGGCGGGCAATGTCGTATTGTTCAAGCATGCGCCCCAGACCGCGCTCGTGATCGACGCACTCAACGCGGCGGCTCGTGCTGCAGGTCTCCCCGCGGGCGTCTTCACCGCACTGGACATGACCCACGAACAGTCGAGCCGCCTGATTGCTTCCGAGCGCATCGATATCGTCGGCTTCATCGGCTCGGAACGCGGCGGTCGTCAGGTTCATGCTGCCGCAGGCCATGCGTTCAAGCCGTTCATTCTCGAGCTTGGCGGCAAGGACCCGGTCTATGTCAGGCAAAATGTCGATATCGAACGTGCGGCCAATGAGATTGCCCTCGGAGCCTTCGGCAATTCGGGGCAATCCTGCTGCTCCGTCGAGCGAATTTATGTGGACGATGCTATCCATGACCGGTTCGTGGAGGCGTTTGTCGCCGCCGCCGCAGCCACCCGCGTCGGGCATCCCCTCGAAGACAATCCGGATATCGGGCCTGTGGTTTCCACGGTGGCCGCTGAAGCTATACGCGGCCAGGTGCAGCTTGCCCTGTCGTCAGGAGCGACCCTCTTGCATGATGGGGATCGATCGGCCGGGTCCTTTGCCACCTCGGCCTATGTCGGACCCATTGTTCTCGGCAATGTGGATCACTCTATGTCCATTATGCGCGACGAGACATTCGGACCGGTTGCTCCGATCATGCGCGTTTCATCGGATGACGAGGCCATAAGGCTGATGAATGACAGCCGCTACGGCCTGACCGCTGCCATCTGGTCGAACGACATCGACCATGCCCTGAAGCTTGGTCAACGGCTCGAAGCGGGAAGCGTGGTTGTCAATCAATGCAACTATCCGGACCAGCTTCTCCCCTGGGGAGGGATCAAGGCCTCCGGATTGGGCCGGTCTGATGGTCTCTTTGCCTATGACGGTGTCACGCAGTACAAATCCTACTATGCGCGACCGCTGGAGGAAGCGTGAGACAGGCAAGGCTCTATGACATTGACGAGCTGGCGGTGGAGGCAAGGGGCTGGCGTCACTGGCTCCACCAGCATCCTGAGCTCGGCTACGAATTGCCGCTGACGAGCAACTTCGTCGCTCGGCAATTGGAAACTATCGGTTGCGATGGAATCGAAACTGGCATTGCCGGCTCGGGCATTGTCGCGGTCGTGAACGGAAATAGGCCAGGGCGAACGATTGCTCTGCGCGCTGATATGGATGCTCTACCCATTATCGAGGCTGGGCAGTGTCCCCATAAGTCGCTTCATCTCGGTCGCATGCATGCCTGCGGCCACGACGGCCATACCAGCATGGCTCTGGGCGCCGTAAAACATCTCGCGGGCGATCGCGATTTCCCCGGTCGCGTCGCGATGATCTTCCAGCCTGCCGAGGAGGATGGTTTTGGTGCGAGAGCGATGATCGAGGCCGGAATTTTCGATCGCTTCGAAATCGAGGAAGTCTACGGCCTGCACAATTGGCCGGGCCTGACCGCCGGGCACATAGCGATGCGGGAAGGGCCGCTGATGAGCGCCGTGGACACGATCCACGGCGCGTTCAGAGGCAAGGGCGGACATGCCGCCCGCCCGCAGGATTGCCGGGATCCGCTTCTCGCAGCGGCGCATTTCACGATGGCTCTGCAAACCTTGATTGGATGTGAGCGCGATGCGCGGCGGCCAACGGTCATTTCAATCACCTGCCTCCACGCCGGAGAAACCGACAACGTGATCTCCGACCGGGCCGAGATTGCCGGCACGATCCGCACCCTCGACCGCGAGGTGCGCCAGACGATCGTCGCGCGGGTCGAGGAAATGGCCCGGGAAATCGCTTCGTTCCATCAGGTGACTAGTGATGTTCAGGTCCGGCCAGAATATCCGAGGACGACAAACCATCCTGTTCAAACGCGTGCTGCGGCGCGCGCGGCCACAGATGTGGTAGGTGTCGAGCGGGTGATCACGGATATCGAACCCTCCATGCTGTCGGAGGATTTTGGTGCCATGCTCAATGTTCGGCCGGGCGCCTATGTCTTCCTGGGAAGCGGCGAGGGGCCGGCACTCCACGCACCGGACTATGATTTTGATGATCGCCTGCTGCCGATCGGTATCCGCTTTCTATCGACCCTGGCGCGCCAGTCGTTGGCTCGCATCAATGCCTGAAGGGATCCACCATGAGTGACTATATCGTTGTGCCGCTTGCAAACCACCGCGAGCAGATCGGGCCGCTGGCGCGGCTTTTGAATGCCGAATGGGGGCATCTCGAACCCTGGCGGGATGTCCCTGCGCTAGTGGCGGGTCTGACGGAACGCTGCAAGCCGGCGGCAGCACCTTTTGCTCTCGTCGCGCTGGATGGCGACAGCTTGCTTGGCTCCGCAAGCGTGAAGTTCCGTGAACTTGCACAGCATCCGGACAAATCATGGTGGATCGGCGATGTGATCGTCGATCGCTGCCAGCGTGGCAAGGGTATTGGAGGGCGCCTGGTGGATGCGGCGGTACGCCATGCCAGGGATATCGGGATTAGCGAACTGTTTCTTTATACGCCCGACCAGGAGGACTTCTATCGGAAACGGGACTGGCAGTCCGTTGGCCGGGATTCCGCAAATGGCGAAGACAATGTCATCATGAAGCTGCTCCTCCGCGACGATAACTCCATCGTCAGCGCTTGAACCGCTTTGAGAGAACGATCGACGTCAGCGTGCGCTCCACGCCCTCAATCAGGCCGAGCTGGTCTATCACCTCGTTAAGCTTGTCGATGGCTTCCACGGTGACCTGGGCAATCATGTCGTAGGCGCCGCTGACCGCGTAGAGCGCACTGACCTCAGCAATTTTCTTGATCTGGAGTTCTATGCGGCTGGTCTGCTTGGGCAGCGTTGTAATCATGATATGCGCCTCAAGCAGATGCTTCTCATAGATGGGGCCAAGCCGGATCGTATAACCGCCTATGACAGAGTGGCGCTCCAGCCGCTCGAGCCGCGCTTGAACGGTGGAACGCGATATACGCAGGCGCTTTGACAGGTCAGTTGTCGTCAGGCGCGCGTTTTCGGTGAGCAAACGGATGATCTGCTGGTCTTTGACGTCGAGGTTCATTGATCAATTCCCAGGGCATGTCGAGGCATTCGGCTCATCTTCGCCGTGCAGTGGCTGAGATCGCATGGCGATCTCAGCGATCCTCAATTCATGAAATTATCGATAGGTCCGAGTGGGCGGTTAAGGCAGAATGCGGCTATGCGCGATCCTGCTAGCTGTTCAATGCTTTAGCCGCGTCCAGACCCGATCCATCAGCTTGATGGCCTCTTCGGAGCAGGCCGGGTTGAACACGATCTTCAGGTTCTCCGGAATATTCAGCTCCGTAGACGTTCTGAGGCTGGCGTCGAGAAAAGGGCTCGAAGCGGGTAAGGCATTGGAATAATGGGTGAAGTTGGAGGTGAGTGCCGCGTTCTCCGGCTGCAGCAGAAACTCCATGAAGCGCCTTGCATTTTCCGGATGCCTTGCGCCGGCCGGCACGGCGACATTGTCCATCCAGCCGGTCACACCCTCATTGGGAAAAACAAACTTGACGTCGGGGTTGTTCGCACGGGCTCTTGCGGTATCGCCGTTCCAGGCCTGGCTGAGCCAGACTTCGCTCGACGACATGCGGTCGATCACGCCGTCCGTATTGTAGACTTTCACGGCCGGGGCTTGGGCCTCAAGCAGCTCGGATACTTTCTTCATATTGGCCAGATCGGTCTGGCATGGCGGCATGCCGAGATAGAGTTCCGCCAGTGAAATGACCTCGCTGGGCGAACCCAGCATGCCGACCTTGCCGCGCGCCTCCCCGGGCGGGGAGAATAGCATTCGCAACGAGGGCGTCTGCTCTTTCAGATATTTGGTGTTCACAGAGAATGCCGTGACGCCCCAGACATAGGGGATCGTATAGTCATTGTTCCTATCCCATGCCGGGCCGCGCCAGCGCGGCGCGATATTCGAAAAGCCCCTGAGCTTCGACGCGTCGACCTTGCTGATCAGCCCCTGCTTTACGAAGATCTCGACAAAGTCGGAGTTCAAGACCACGATATCGTAGCCGGCGGCGCTGGACTTCATTTTGGCCAGAAGCGTCTCGTTGGAATCGAAGGTGTCGAGCGTCACCTTGATGCCGGTCTCCTTTTCGAACTTCCGGATAAGCTCCGGCGCGGTGTAGTCGCTCCAATTGTAGATGAATAGGCCGTCTTCGGCCTTGGCAGACGATATCGCGCCGGTCCCGATCGTCAGCGCTGCGGTTGCCGCAAGAAGATAGGTTGTTTTGTTCATGCTCTCGCTCCCAGCAAAGAATTTGATTTATAATCAAATGATTAGGTCGTGATTTCCCCCGGAATCCACTGACATTTTCTGCACGGCGCTCTAGCGTTTCAGCTTCGTCCAGACCCGATCCATCAGTTTCGTCGCGGCCGCCGGACATGCCGGCACGAAGGTCAGTTTGAGATCATCCGGCACCTTCATCTCCGGCGCGCTTTTCAGCTCGGCGTCGAAATACTCGCTGGCGCCCTTGATGGCGCTGCCGTAGCGCGTGAAATTGGCGGACAGACCGCTGTTTTCCGGCTTCAGCATGAATTCGAGAAACCGTTTGGCATTCTCGGGATTCTTCGAGCTTGCCGGCACGGCGATGTTGCCCATCCAGCCGATCGCTCCTTCCTTGGCGAAGACGAATTTGACATCGGGATTGTTGGCGCGTGCACGTGCCGCATCACCATTCCAGCCCAGATGCATCCAGGTCTCCCCTGTGCCCATCCGGTCGATGATGCCGTCCGAATTGTAGACTTTCACGAAGGGAGCCTGCGCTTCGAGAAGGTTGGCGACCTTCTTCATGTTCGAGGCGTCTGTTTCACAGGTCTTCATGCCAAGATAGACCTGAGCGAGGGCGATGACCTCGCTGGGGGATCCGAGCATTCCAATTTTCCCCTTTGCCTCCGGGGGTGGCTCGAACAGCAGCTTCAGGGAGTCCCAGGGCCCGGCGATATGCTTGGTGTTGACGGAAAAGGAGGTGACTCCCCAATGGTAGGGCACGGTATAGAGGTTTTGCGGGTCCCAGGCCGGCTTGCGCCAGCGCGGCTCGATATTGTCGTATCCGACCAGATGCGGGGCGTCGATTGTGCTGAGCAGGCCCTCGCCGGCGAAGATCGGTACGAAATCGGATGAGATCATCACGATGTCGTAGCCCGTAGCGCTGGACCTCAGCTTGGCCAGCATCGTTTCGTTCGAATCAATCGTATCGAGATGAACGGCGATCCCCGTTTCGTTCGAGAACTTCTTGATGACATCGGGTGACGTGTAGTCCGTCCAGTTCAGGATATAGAGATCGCCTGCGGCGTAAGCCTGACCAGAAAAGGTCAGCATGGCTAAAATGACGGAGAAGGCCAGTTTTCTTAGATGGCTATTCTTCATAGGTTGGTCCTCCCAATGACCTAGTGATGTTCAGAGTGCGCGGCACCTTTGGCAGCCAGCGTGAACGCGAAAGAGACGGCTGCTATCGAGACGAGAAGAAGAATGGTGGCGGCCGCGTTTGCTTCGGGCGTAATGCCGACGCGCAGCATTCCGTAGAGGTAGACGGGAAGCGTCGTGGCACCTGCGGGCGAGACCATCATGCTGATCAGAAAGTCATCGAGCGATACGACGAAGGCGAGGGTGATACCGGCGACAATCGACGGCATCAGCAGCGGAAGGGTGATGCGCGTCAGCACTTCCCACGGACTGGCATAGAGGTCGAGCGCTGCGTCTTCGATCGTTCTCGGCATGTCGCGCAATCGTGCCCGGATCGGCAAGATTGCCAGCGGAATGCAAAAGACGATATGAGCGATGACGACATTGCCCAGGCCTGCTTTCAGACCGATCGTCTCGAAGAAAATCAGCGTTGCAATCGCTGTCACGATCTCTGGGGCGATGAGCGGCAGCGACACGAAGGCCTCGCCGGTCGCGCGACCGGGAAAGAACTTTCCGCGCTCGAAGGCAAGTGCGGCGGGGATTGCGAGGATAGTCGAAATCGGGGCGGCGATACCCGCAACGATGAGGCTGTTCAGGGTGGCCCTGCGCAGGTCATCATTGCCGATCGCCTTTGCGAACCACTGGACGCTGAACCCGCTCCAGATCATCGCCACGCGATTGGCGTTGAAGGCGTAGACCACGAGAACCAATAGTGGCGCGTATAAAAACAATAGCGAAAGCATGCTGATCGCCTTGGCTTCCGGCATGCGGCGCCAGTCGAATGGACGTTTTTTCATGGCGAGACCACCTTCTTCGTTCGGCGCCAGGCTTCCCACATCAATGCGGCCAGTACGAAGCCCATCAGGATCATCGACAGCGCAGCTCCAAAGGACCAATCGCGGGATGTGGTGAATTGTTGTTGAATGAGACTGCCGATCATTAGCCTTTTGCCGCCGCCCAGAATGTCTGGCTGCAGGAAGGCGCCAAGAGTCGGGACGAAGACCAACAGCGATCCTGCGGCGATGCCCGGTTTGGCGAGTGGCCAAACGAGCTTGCGCATGATGGCCCATCTGCCGGCATAGAGGTCATAGGCCGCTTCGACGAGGCGCGGGTCGACCTTTTCCAGGGCTCCATAGATCGGCAGGACCATGAAGGGCAGGCTGGTATAGACGAGACCCAGCAGGACGGCTCCGTCCGAATAGAGGAAGGTGATGGGCGAGGAAATAAGGCCCATGCGCGTCAGCAGCTGGTTGACAAGACCCTCATCGCGCAGCAGCAGGACCCAGCAGTAGGTCTTGATCAACATATTGGTCCAGAACGGGATCGTGACCAGCAGGATCAGCTTGTTACGAACATCTATAGTTCTGGTCGCGATGTACCAGGCAAACGGCAGACCAATTGCGATGCATATCAGCGTCGTGACGATGGCGAGACCGATCGACCGGCCAAAGATCGCAAGATAGGTCGGATCGAATACCAGCACGTCGTCCAGGTCGCGATCATAAAAGAACCGGACGTAGGAAGCGATGCTCACCGGCGGTTCCACACCACCATAGGGACTGGGCGACAGGAATGAATAGACCAAGGCGATTGTCATGGGCATGAGCATGAACACGACAATCACAAGAAGTGCGGGACCCGCCAGCAATAAAGCCTTGTCGCGTCTTGATGAGGAGATCGACATGTTCAATCCTCAAGCGGAATCAAGGCGGCCGGCGGGAGAACGCATCGTACGACCTGGCCGACCGAGAGCGCAAAGGACAGGTCTCCCCTCTGGATCCGGATGGTGTGTCCACTGTCGAGATTGACCGTGCACAAGAGGGTAGAGCCGAGATAGGTAATATCGGCTATGGTTCCGCGCAGACCGTCGCTGCCAGCCGAATCCGCCAGTAGAACCTGCTCCGGTCGAATGGCAACATAGGGGCAGGTTAGGGCTGCGAGGTCGCCCGGAAACACGTTTGCCTCGCCGATAAAATCGGCCACGAAACGGCAGTTCGGACCTCGATATATTTCCGCAGGGGTGCCGATCTGCAAAACCTTACCCCGGCTCATGACGGCGATGCGATCCGACATGGACAGCGCCTCTTCCTGGTCATGGGTCACCAGCACGAATGTGATGCCCGTCTCCCGCTGAAGACGCTTCAGTTCGACCTGCATGTTCCTGCGAAGCTTGAGGTCAAGGGCAGAGAGAGGTTCATCCAGCAACAGCAGACGGGGATATGGGGCAAGCGCCCTCGCCAGCGCCACGCGCTGCTGTTGACCGCCGGAAAGCTGATCGGGGCGGCGCGTTGCCATGTTCTGAAGCTGAACCAGGGCAAGCATCTCTCGTACGCGCTCCGACACCTCGGTGCCGCGCAGCCCTTTTCTCTCCAGGCCAAACGCGACGTTCTGTTCGATCGTCATATGGGGAAACAGCGCGTAGGACTGGAAAACGGTGTTAACTTGGCGCTTGTTCGGCGGCAAGCTGATGAGGTCGCTGCCCGAGACTGCGATGCTTCCGCTCGAGGGATATTCGAATCCGGCAAGTAGCCTCAGCAGGGTCGTCTTCCCGCAGCCGGATGGGCCGAGCAACGTGAAGAACTCGTTGTCGGAAATTCGGATTGAGACATCGTCCAATGCAATGATCGGATGCTCGCCTGCGCCGAATTTTTTCGAGATATTCGTGATCGCAACGAGCGGCTGCTCATTTGGCACTGCGACACCGTCACGGATCGTGCTTGGCACCGTACCGGATGCGTTTATCAAAGGAACGACCGTTCGATCGGCGGCGGTTCGCCGCCGGTCAGTTTTGGTATTCATCCGCATTACCCTCCCAAAGCGCTGCGTTTTAGTTCGATCACGATTGAATGACGTATTGCGGCCTGCGCGACGTGTGGCGATCGATTTCAATACGGATATTGGTCAAATGACCAAAATTCAAGAAAAAAATGGACAGGCGACCAAAAGTTGGTAGCCGCACCGCTCTAGCGGCTTTGTTTTGGTTTCGGCTGACCTTCTTCAAGGCGTCCGCGAGAGACTCGCTTCCTGACGCTGGGTCCTGTCTCTTATACACATCTCCGAGCCCACGAGACGGTCTATTAAATCTCGTATGCCGTCGTCTGCTTGTAAAAGGGGGGGGGGGGGGGGGGGGGGGGGGGGGGGGGGGGGGGGGGGGGGGGGGGGGGGGGGGGGGGGGGGGGGGGGGGGGGGGGGGGGGGGGGGGGGGGGGGGGGGGGGGGGGGGGG
>NZ_JAELUG010001283.1 GCF_016429255.1 Rhizobium sp. ASV8 | reverse complement strand
CCCCCCCCCCCCCCCCCCCCCCCCCCCCCCCCCCCCCCCCCCCCCCCCCCCCCCCCCCCCCCCCCCCCCCCCCCCCCCCCCCCCCCCCCCCCCCCCCCCCCCCCCCCCCCCCCCTTTTTCACCCACAAGACGGCATACGAGATTTAATAGACCGTCTCGTGGGCTCGGAGATGTGTATAAGAGACAGGGACAAGCACGCGCAGCCGGTGAGGGAGTCGCCGCTGCATGGTTGGGCGAAGAAGAATGGCGCGAGCTTCGTCGAAGCCGGCCTGTGGTATCGTTCCTCCTGGTTTGCCCGGCCGGGCGAGAAGGG
>NZ_JAELUG010001282.1 GCF_016429255.1 Rhizobium sp. ASV8 | reverse complement strand
CCCCCCCCCCCCCCCCCCCCCCCCCCCCCCCCCCCCCCCCCCCCCCCCCCCCCCCCCCCCCCCCCCCCCCCCCCCCCCCCCCCCCCCCCCCCCCCCCCCCCCCCCCCCCCCCCCATTTTCACGCAGAAGACGGCATACGAGATTTAATAGACCGTCTCGTGGGCTCGGAGATGTGTATAAGAGACAGGTGGTGTCGTTCACGATCGATGACCTCGTTGTCAATCTCATCGACACGCCCGGCCATCCCGACTTCATCGCCGAAGTCGAGCGTGTACTGCAATTGCTCGATGCGGCAATCGTCGTGGTCTCGGCC
>NZ_JAELUG010001281.1 GCF_016429255.1 Rhizobium sp. ASV8 | reverse complement strand
CCCCCCCCCCCCCCCCCCCCCCCCCCCCCCCCCCCCCCCCCCCCCCCCCCCCCCCCCCCCCCCCCCCCCCCCCCCCCCCCCCCCCCCCCCCCCCCCCCCCCCCCCCCCCCCCCTTTTTTCACGCAGATGACGGCATACGAGATTTAATAGACCGTCTCGTGGGCTCGGAGATGTGTATAAGAGACAGATCGTGGTCTCATTGTCTTCGAAACGCGGCGCATCGATGCCGGCGAGCCGGGAGATGGTGAGCTTCGCTGTATCGGAGGCGCGCTGGTATTGGCCGGAGAGCGGCAGCATGTCTTCAATGAGGCGTG
>NZ_JAELUG010001280.1 GCF_016429255.1 Rhizobium sp. ASV8 | reverse complement strand
CGCTTATGCAGACCGCTTGTGGTCGCCTTCGTCCTTGATTTCCTCGTAGTCGGCATCGACGACATCGTCCTTGCCGGCTGCCGAGTGATCGCCCGAAGCGCCGCCTTCAGCCTGCTGAGCCTCATAGCTGTCTCTTATACACATCTCCGAGCCCACGAGACGGTCTATTAAATCTCGTATGCCGTCGTCTGGGTGAAAAAGGGGGGGGGGGGGGGGGGGGGGGGGGGGGGGGGGGGGGGGGGGGGGGGGGGGGGGGGGGGGGGGGGGGGGGGGGGGGGGGGGGGGGGGGGGGGGGGGGGGGGGGGGGGGGGGGG
>NZ_JAELUG010001279.1 GCF_016429255.1 Rhizobium sp. ASV8 | reverse complement strand
CCCCCCCCCCCCCCCCCCCCCCCCCCCCCCCCCCCCCCCCCCCCCCCCCCCCCCCCCCCCCCCCCCCCCCCCCCCCCCCCCCCCCCCCCCCCCCCCCCCCCCCCCCCCCCCCCCATTTTCACGCAGACGACGGCATACGAGATTTAATAGACCGTCTCGTGGGCTCGGAGATGTGTATAAGAGACAGATCCTCGACTTCGATATCGTTGACGCGGGTGGCGACGCGGCCGAAGAGGCCCGCGATCGGCCCCATCAAATAGGTCAGCATGTCGTGCAGGTGGATGGAATGCGTCATCAGCACGCCGCCGAGTTCC
>NZ_JAELUG010001278.1 GCF_016429255.1 Rhizobium sp. ASV8 | reverse complement strand
CCCCCCCCCCCCCCCCCCCCCCCCCCCCCCCCCCCCCCCCCCCCCCCCCCCCCCCCCCCCCCCCCCCCCCCCCCCCCCCCCCCCCCCCCCCCCCCCCCCCCCCCCCCCCCCCCCTTTTACACGCAGACGACGGCATACGAGATTTAATAGACCGTCTCGTGGGCTCGGAGATGTGTATAAGAGACAGCTCCATGGCCGCGGGCTTCGAGGCGGCCTTGCGGGCGGCGGGCTCTCCCACCGTTGCCGTTGTTCTTGGCGGTGGGACCAATCAGGAAATGGGTTCCGATATTCCGGCTAGCGTCATTCGAACCTTG
>NZ_JAELUG010001277.1 GCF_016429255.1 Rhizobium sp. ASV8 | reverse complement strand
CCCCCCCCCCCCCCCCCCCCCCCCCCCCCCCCCCCCCCCCCCCCCCCCCCCCCCCCCCCCCCCCCCCCCCCCCCCCCCCCCCCCCCCCCCCCCCCCCCCCCCCCCCCCCCCCCCTTTTTCAACCAGACGACGGCATACGAGATTTAATAGACCGTCTCGTGGGCTCGGAGATGTGTATAAGAGACAGCCTTATGGACCGCACCTGTTTCGAGACACCTTTGATTTCAGGGTCTCGTAGAAGAAGCTTTCAGAAGCGACAAAGGCCGCTTGAGCAGCGGCCAATTGTAACACGGCTTGAGCCGCTTGTGATCAGA
>NZ_JAELUG010001276.1 GCF_016429255.1 Rhizobium sp. ASV8 | reverse complement strand
CCCCCCCCCCCCCCCCCCCCCCCCCCCCCCCCCCCCCCCCCCCCCCCCCCCCCCCCCCCCCCCCCCCCCCCCCCCCCCCCCCCCCCCCCCCCCCCCCCCCCCCCCCCCCCCCCCATTTTCAAGCAGACGACGGCATACGAGATTTAATAGACCGTCTCGTGGGCTCGGAGATGTGTATAAGAGACAGGGGTTCGAAAAGGAGGGGATGTTCATGACACAGGCGCCAGTCTTGGAGATACGTAATGTCAGCAAGCGTTTCGGTGCGATCAAGGCACTGACGGATGTGAAGTTCACGCTCGAAAGAGGTGAGGTGC
>NZ_JAELUG010001275.1 GCF_016429255.1 Rhizobium sp. ASV8 | reverse complement strand
TGCGTCTCTTGAAAGAGCGATGCGGTAAATGCGGAAGAGCAATGCCTTTAGTGCGCCAACCGCTTCGCCACCGCCGGCGGCGCCTGCGCTGCCATAGGAGCTCGCATCCAATTGCTCGGTCCAAGATCTGTCTCTTATACACATCTCCGAGCCCACGAGACGGTCTATTAAATCTCGTATGCCGTCGTCGGCGTGAAAAGGGGGGGGGGGGGGGGGGGGGGGGGGGGGGGGGGGGGGGGGGGGGGGGGGGGGGGGGGGGGGGGGGGGGGGGGGGGGGGGGGGGGGGGGGGGGGGGGGGGGGGGGGGGGGGGGGG
>NZ_JAELUG010001274.1 GCF_016429255.1 Rhizobium sp. ASV8 | reverse complement strand
CTGACGATCGACGACGTCGTTGCCACGCTCAAGCGCCATACCGATTCGAAATCGGAATCGGGCGCACTCGGTGTCATGAAGTCGATCAAGGACATCAAGGCCGACGGCGACAACCTCGTCCTGACGCCTGTCTCTTATACACATCTGACGCTGCCGACGACGTGTCGTGGGTGTAGATCTCGGTGGGCGCCGGATCATTAAAAAAGGGGGGGGGGGGGGGGGGGGGGGGGGGGGGGGGGGGGGGGGGGGGGGGGGGGGGGGGGGGGGGGGGGGGGGGGGGGGGGGGGGGGGGGGGGGGGGGGGGGGGGGGGGGG
>NZ_JAELUG010000142.1 GCF_016429255.1 Rhizobium sp. ASV8 | reverse complement strand
GCACCTCACCTCTTTCGAGCGTGAACTTCACATCCGTCAGTGCCTTGATCGCACCGAAACGCTTGCTGACATTACGTATCTCCAAGACTGGCGCCTGTGTCATGAACATCCCCTCCTTTTCGAACCCTGCGTAGGCTGCCCGAGATGTCTCGCCCCGGGCAGCCGACGTTTCAGGTCTTACTCCTCGATGCCCTTCGTGCCGCGACGCTTCAGATACTTGTCCCAGTAGAAGTCATCGGCATTGGCGGCGGTGACGATCGACAGACCGTTGTCGACGAAGGGAATGCTCATCGGGTTGAAGCCGGAGCGCTTGGCGTCGTTCATGGGATCGATCAGCTCCGGATGCTTGGCAAGCCACAGCATCATGAAGCCCATGTAGCCCTGCATGCCCTGGTTCGGATTGATAGAGCCGAAGACTTCGCCGGCCTTGATCATGTCGAGAATGTTGGCGTTGACGTCGGCGCACATGACGAGGATCTTGCCGCCGCTTTCCTTGTTGGCCTGAGCAGCGCCGATTGCGGAGTTCGCCTCCGGCATGAACACGGCATTGAGGTTCGGATGCGCCTGAACCAGGCTCATGAGTCCCTGATAAGCCTTGTTCGGATCCTGATTCGATGCGGCGCGGCCGACGAGCTTCATCTCTGGATATTTGCTTTCCATGCGGGCGATGAACGCTGCGATGCGCTTGTCGTGGTTGTCCTGACCCGGATTTTCCAGAACCGCATATTCGCCCTTGCCGCCAAGCTTCGCGGCAATCGCGTCGGCCGCGTAGGCGCCTTCGCGCGAATTGTCCGAGGTGATGAAGGAAATGCGCTTTGAGAGAGGCGAGTCCGCCGCAAAGGTGACGACCGCCGTGCCCTGATCGATCGCGCGGTTGATCGGCTCGATAAAGGGATCGGAGTTCATCGGATGAACGAGAATTCCGGCCGGATTCTGGGCGAGCGCCTGATCGAACGTAGCGATCTGCTTGTTGACGTCATATTCCGGCGTGCCGGTATACGCAGTCTCGCAACCGAATTGCTTGCCGGCTTGCTTGAACATTTCATAGACCGGGAACCAGTATTCGACGCCCGAAACCATCACGTTCATGACGTATTTTTCACCGGGTTTGCAGCGGAACGGATTATCCGTCTCTGCTGCCGCGGCTGTGGAAACGAATGCCGCCGCAGCCAGGACAGCCATTGCGGTCGTGCTTAGAAAATTGCGCAAGATTCCTCCTCGAGGCCGAAGCCCCTCCCCAAAAAGCCGAGAGCGCGTATCGCGCCTTGTTCGTGAAACCGGGTTTCCTCCTCGAACCCCGGTGAGCGTAGTTAGCGCGACGGGAAACTCTATGTCAATATAATTCACATTGTGAAATATATTTCATGCACCCAGTCTTGAAGGGCGACGGAAGAACAGGCGTCAAGTGAGCAAATTGTTTCTTTGGGAGGCCCATCATTAAAGTAATATACCTATTCTATAGATTATAAGCACATAACTTAGAGACGCCCGGGGCCAACTGATCCTCCCAACAATCAACGCCTCGGGCTGGGGACAGGCACTTTCAGGAGAGATTTCATGCAAGCAATTACCAACGTGCACAGGCGCGTGACAGGCGCTATCGCGGCAACGATGATCGCGGCCGCAACACTGTTGCCGAACATGGCAACTGCAGGCCCAACGCTCGACAAGATCAAGGAACGCGGCCTCATCAAGGTCGGCGTCGGAACGACACCGGGCTTCTTCACGCCTGATAGCAACGGCCGCTGGCAAGGGTTCTTCATCGACTTCGGGCGAGCACTTGCCGTGACCGTTTTCAACAATCCGGACAAGGTCGAATTTACCAACTCTTCGCCGCAGCAGCGCCTGCCTGCGCTTCAGTCCGGCGAATTCGACATTCTGCTTTCCGGCGTGACGGAAACCATCACCCGTGCATTCAAGCTCGGCTTCCATTTCGGACCGGTCGTCTTCTATGATGGCCAGGGTCTGTTGGTGCGCAAGGATCTCGGCGTCACCAAGGGTCAGGATCTGGACGGAGCCACGATCGGTATCCAGAGCGGAACGACGGGTGAGCTGAACATCGCCGACTTCTTCCGCAAGACCGGCAAGAAGTTTACACCCGTGACGATCGAGGAAACGGCAGAGTTCACCAAGGCGCTGGATTCGGGCCGCGTCGACGCGTTGACACAGGATTCGACCGATCTTGCGGCCAAACGCACGCAGCTCAAGAAGCCGGACGACTATATCCTGCTGCCGGAGCGACTCTCCAAGGAACCTCTTGCGCCTGCCATCCGCGCGGGCGACGACCAATGGCTGGAAATCGTCAACTGGACGGTCTACGCGACAATCCAGGCCGAGGAATTCGGTATCACCAAGGACAATGTCGATACATTCCTCACCAGCGACGATCCGGCCATCAAGCGCTTCCTCGGCGTCGATCCTTCCCTCGGCCAGGCAATCGGCCTCGATCCGAAATTCGCCTACAATATCATCAAGGCGGTCGGCAATTACGGAGAAATATTCGAGCGCAATGTCGGCAAGGGTACACCCCTCAATTTCGACAGGGGTCTCAATCAGCTCTGGACCAAAGGTGGCCTGATCTATTCGCCGCCTTTCCGTTGAGACAGGCTCGATGGATCAGCTGCAGATGCATTCCCGTCACTCGGGGTCGGGCTTTTCGAAGCCCGGCCCCCTTCGCCGTTTTCGCCTCTGGCTTGGCCCTGCTCCCGCGGCGCAATTGGCCGTTCTTTTGGCCTTGGGCACAGTGCTCTGGTATTTTGGCGACAACATCGTCGCCACCATGCATCGGCTCGGCATCGAGCCCGGTTTCGCTTTCCTGTCGCAGCGTGCGAATTTCGAAATCGGCGAGAGCCTGATCGCCTATTCCTCGTCTGACAGCTATGGACGGGCGCTGCTCACCGGGCTTGTCAATACGATCTATGTTGCATTCGTCGGCTGCATCATCGCGACAGTGCTTGGCACCGCACTCGGCGTTGCGCAGATGAGCCGCAACCTCGTTCTGACATCGGCTGTCCGCTTTTATGTCGAGATCTTTCGCAACACGCCGCTCTTGCTGCAGCTTTTCCTGTGGAGCGCGATCTTTCACAATCTTCCAGCCGCCAGGCGAGCAACGGAGATAGCGGGTGCCTATCTCAGCAACCGCGGCGTCTATATTCCGAAGCTCGTGCTCGTCGGAAACACTCCGGCCGTCAGCATCGGCCTGGCCCTGTTATGTGGCCTTGTCGTCGTCGCCATATTGCGGCGCCTCCTCCTCGGCCGCCCGTTCTATGCCACTCAGATCGGCGTTGCGGCCGTCATTGCTGCAGCAGCGACTTTTTGGCTTACCGGCGGTGCCGTCGATCTCGATCTGCCGATCAAAGGCGGCTTCAACATATCTGGCGGGCTATCGCTAACTCCTGAATTCGCCGGGCTACTTGCCGGTCTGGTTTTCAACTCGGCGGCGACGATTGCCGAGATCGTGCGGGGCGGGATCCAGTCGGTGCAAGGCGGACAATGGGAAGCGGCTCGATCGCTTGGTCTGCGACCCGGCCACATCATGCGCCTCATCGTTCTCCCACAGGCACTGCGGGTGATAACGCCGCTGATGACGTCGAGCTATCTCGATCTGACGAAGAATTCCAGCCTCGCCGTTGCGATCGGCTATCCGGATCTGGTGAACGTCGGCAACACGACCGCCAATACCACCGGACAGACGCTCGAGGCGATTGCGATCATCGCGGGGGCTTATCTGACGCTCAACCTGATCGTCTCTCTCGGCATGAATCTCTTCAACAGGCGCGTCACGCAGACGGGGAGCCAGCGTCAATGAGTGAATTGCAGATCGGCCTCTCCAAATGGCGTCGACGGCAGATTTCCAAAGGTCTCTTCGACAACTGGCCGAACGCCGTCATAACCATTATCAGCCTCGCAATCCTGCTTTGGATGGCGGCTCCTCTCCTGCGCTGGGCAGGCAGCGCCGCGATCTGGAGCGGAGCCGGTACTGATTGCAGCGCAGAGGGCGCAGGCGCCTGCTGGGCGTTCATCGCTGCCAAGTTCCGTTTCATTGTTTTTGGATTCTATCCCCCAGTATTGCAGTGGCGACCTGCACTCGCGATCGTCTGTATTCTTGCGTTGCTTTTCATATCGGCCGATCCGAGATCCTGGGGTTTCAAGCTTCTGATATTCTGGCCGATTGCGCTGCTATTAGTCTGGCTTCTCATGGCGGGTGTCGTGGTTTCTCCGCCTGTGCCGACCAATCAATGGGGTGGGCTTCCGATTACACTGCTTGTGTCGGTCATCGGCCTTGCAACTGCTTTTCCGGTCGCGTTGCTTCTCGCCTTGGCACGCCGTTCGTCAATGGGCATCCTGCGCGTGCTTGCCGTGACATTTATTGAATGCTTGCGAGGTATCCCACTCATTGCCGTTCTATACGTTGCCATGTTGATCCTGCCGATGGCCCTGCCGAACGGTGCTTTGCTCGACAAGCTGCTGCGGGCTCAAATCGGCATTACGCTGTTCGTCTCCGCCTATCTTGCGGAGGTAATCCGGGCCGGCTTGCAATCGATACCCACGGGCCAGCTCGAGGCCGCTTATTCTCTTGGTCTCGGATACTGGCGCACGACCCAGCTTGTCGTTCTCCCACAGGCTCTGAGAGCGGTCATTCCGGCAATCGTCAATCTCTCGATCGGAATTTTGCTCAACACCTCGCTATTGGCCGTCATCGGCATTTCGGACCTGTTGAACACGGGCAAGATCGCAGCAACCGATCCCCTATGGCTCGGCTTCTACACCGAGGCCTACGTCTTCACCGGCGCGATCTATTTCGCGATCAGTTTTGCTGCGTCTCGGTACAGTCTATGGCTGGAGCACCGGCTCGCTGCGGGAAAAACGCATTAGAACTAAGCGCGGCGCCTCAACCGGTACGACGCAGGACGCTCACGCCCTGGCTGGCCCACCGACCCTCAAGGCAAGCACGTTGCCTGGCCCATGCACGGCGGCAAAAAACAGGCCCGCCAGGAAGGTGAAATGGTCGACGAAGAAACCAAACTCCGCCTGGTTGGCGGCCCAGTGCGCCGGACCGTGAAAGGAAAACCCAAGGAAGACGACATAGGCGGCTGCGACAATCGCCGCCGGGGTAAAGAAAGCACCGGTGAGGAAAGCGATAACCAGCAGCACCTCCAGGATTGCGGCGCACCAACCCAGAAATAGCGGGAACGGAAAACCCGCAGCCGCGATGTAGGTGGCGGTAGCCCCGATATCCATGAATTTGAACGAGACCGCCATCAGAAAGACGGCAGCAAAGATCAGACGAGCGATGAGAATGGCGGCAGTCTGCCAAGCCGATTGAGCATTTTCCACGATGTTCCTCCAAATTGAAGCTGTTGATGCTGCAAGGACGACGGAGAAAGAGCGGTTCCGACATCCAGGCCGGGATTTTTTTCAAGTTGCACAAGCGCTCCTTGGAGAGCCGCCAGCTAGCTCATTGTTGAGCCGCCTCAGGTCGAGAAAACAAGGTCGACGTCTAGCTCTCCAGGGCCATCGAGCCAGCGGTGGCGGGTCCCCAGCACGCCTCATCAACCTCTCGATTCCACATCAATATGGAAAGCATCTGCCATGTCGAATTCATGCCCATTTTAGTGGTTGACAAATACTAAGTCGATCTTATCATTAGGGTGCTGAATTAGATTGACCTCCAGTCCAGCGAAAGGCGGCCCAGTTTTTCCCTAGACTGGACCGCTTTTGCTTTTGTGGCGATGTTGGACACGTCTGCGTGCCGCTGGTGGTCCGCACTGCTCGCGACACCTAAAGCGCGTCGCGATCTCTAAGATTCGCTTCACGCGCTTTAGCTCTTTGATTTCACGCATGTCGCAGCCGCAAAACCGCTGCACACTTTTGCGCGACATGCTCTAAAATGACGGCCGGGCTATGCCGTCACAAGCGGTGAAACTTCATGGAGGGGATAAGCGTCCGACGACAATGGTGAGGCATGGTTATCGCCGTCGGACACTGTACAGTCCCGGCCCGAGGTGGCATCCAGGCCGGCGTTGGGAATATTAGCACTTACAACGAGCTTAACGACCTGCCCGTATGGGCAGGACTGCTTTGGATCCGAGCCCACCTGCTCTCTGCGATGATCCGTGACAACGGGACGATTGCATAAGAGGTGCTACCGCACGTTCTCTCCGAACTCGAAAGAAACAAGAAGGCAGAGATTGCGTTAGAATTCCAGGACAGCTGGAGAAGCTTAGATTGCATCTGGCAATTGCTGCAATTTCGGCACGCTGGATCCGACGATGACCAGCAGTTGAATGGCAAAGCACCCAGCCGCAGCGAAGAGACATGCGGTCACTCCGGCATGCGCGGCAATTGCAGCGCCCATGGCGGCGCCGAGCGGCCGTGCTCCGAGGGTCGCCGTCATGACAAAGGCCGAAACGCGCCCGAGCATGGCATTGGGTGTCACCGCCTGCCGAAGCGTCATCGTCGAAATCGCCCACAGGACCGGTCCTGCGCCAAAGAGAAAGAAGCTCAGGCCGGCAATCCAGACCGAGGGCAGCCACAAGGTCAGCAGCATTATCAATGCGGCGCCGAAGCCTCCGATCGGCCCAAGCAGGATGGTGGTGCCGAACGATACCCGGCGAGCCAGCGCTGGCGCCATCAACGCGCCAACGATCATACCTCCGCCATAGATGCCGAGCGTGATCCCGACCTCGGTAGCCGTCAAGCCGAGATCCTGCACTGCATAAGCGACATAGATCGCCTGGAGAACGAACCAGCCGATATTGAAGAAAACGGCGGTGACGAGAATTGGCCGCAAGAGATCGTGACGCAGAACAAACCCGGCCCCTTCTCTGAGATCATGAAGCAGGTCGCGTTTCTGCTTGGCTAAGACCTCATCCCGGGGAAGACCGGCGAGGCAGAATACAGCCAAAAGCGAGAGCGTAGTCGCCAGCACATAGGCAGTCGGCGCCCCGGTCCAGCCGACAAGAGCGCCACCCAGCGCCGGGCCTGCCGTGAACGCGGCGCTGCGGGCAAGCTCGAGCCAGCGATTGGCATCCGAAAGCTGCGCCCGCGGCACCTGAGAGGCGACCAGCGCCGGCGCAGCGACGCTAAAACATACCGTGCCGATCGCCCCGACAAAGCCGAGAGCTGCGAGCAACGGCAGGTTCATTGCGCCGAGCAACAGCAGAGCAACAATCGCTGCCAGCGACAAGGCGCGCAGCAGCTCCGATGCCACCATCAGCTTGCGTCGCGACGCATGATCGACGACGAGACCGGCCGGAATGGAAAGCAGGAGGAACGGCAGCGTCTGGGCGGTCTGCAGCCATCCTGTTTCGGAAGGCCCTGCGGACAGGAGCAAGACGGCTGCGAGTGGCGCCGCCGCAAGCGCAATCTGTTCGGAGAATTGCGCAAGCAGATTGGACCAACCGATGCGGCGGAACGCATCGGAAAAAGATGGAACGGAGCTATTCACGGAGATCCTCGTTGACGTGGTTTCGCCAACAAGGTTGCTCCATTCTCAGGCTGAAACCACCCGTTTCCTGCCCTTCTTCATCTCCGCAACGCGCGCCTACCGCTCCCCTCACCGGCGCCTATAAACTGACTCAAATGTGAAGGGCGTGGCCGAGCGCTTTCAATGCGGCCTCCTGCAGGCTTTCGCTGCGTGTCGGATGAGCATGGATGGTGCCTGCGATGTCTTCCAGTCGCGCGCCCATTTCAAGCGCCAGGGAAAAGGCACCTGAAAGCTCCGAGACGCCGGCGCCGACGGCCTGAAGACCGAGAACCAGATTGGTGTCCGTGCGCGCCACCGCACGGACGAAACCGTCCTCCGACTGGGTCGTCATCGCGCGGCCATTGGCGCTGAGCGGGAAGAGACCGACGCGAACTTCGTAGCCCTGGGAGCGCGCCTCGTCGGGCGAGAGGCCCGCAGTAACGATCTCCGGATCGGTGAAGCATACGGCCGGGATGGCGCGCTTGTCCCAGACACGTTTGCGACCCGCAACGATCTCGGCAACCATCTCACCTTGCGCCATGGCGCGATGCGCGAGCATCGGCTCGCCGGTGACGTCACCGATCGCGTAGACACCGCGCATTGAGGTGCGGCAACGCTCGTCGATACGGATGAAGCGGCCGGCGCGATCGAGATCGAGTTCTTCTAAACCCCAACCTTCGGTGCGCGGCTTGCGGCCAACAGTCACGAGCACTTTGTCAGCGGCTATTCGCTGTTCCTCGCCGGTGGCTGTCTCGATCACCAAAGCCTCCCCGGAATAACTCCTTGCCTTTGCGCCGGTCAGCACCTGTACGCCAAGTTCATTGAGGCGCTTGGCAACCGGCTTGACGAGCTCGGCATCATATTGCGGCAGGATCTGAGGTGTTGCCTCGACCACAGTGACCTCAGCACCCAACTTCGCAAAGGCAGTCCCGAGTTCAAGGCCGATATAGCCGCCACCGACGACGGCAAGCTTGGCCGGAACGCTTGTCAGCGACAGCGCTTCGGTGGACGAAAGGATTGCGCCGCCAAAGGGTAACGATGGCAGTGCGACCGGTTCAGATCCGGTCGCGATGACGACCGCTTCCGCGCGGATGATCTGGGTCCCCGTCTCGGTTTCGACCTCGACCGTCTTGCCGTCTCGGAATTTCGCCTGGCCGTGCACGATCTTGACCTTGGCCTTGCGCAGGAGGCCTAGCACGCCGCTGTTCAACCGACCGACGATGCCGTCCTTCCAGCGAATGGTCTGAGCGAGATCGAGCTTCGGCGCCTCGACCGTGATGCCGAGCGCATTGGGGCTGGTCATGTGGCGGACCTTCTCGAACTCTTCGGCCGCATGGATGAGCGCCTTCGACGGGATGCAGCCGATATTCAGGCAGGTGCCCCCGGCTTTCGTCGATTCGACGATGACCGTGTCGACACCGAGCTGGCCGGCACGGATGGCGCAGATGTAGCCGCCGGGGCCGGCGCCGATGACGAGGAGCTTGCAGACGATTTCTTTCATGTCATCAGCCTTCGATGAAGATCAGTGCGGGGGTTTCGAGCAGCGCCTTGATCCGCTGGACGAAGACAGCCGCATCCCAGCCGTCGACGATCCGATGGTCGAAGCTCGATGACAGGTTCATCATCTTGCGCGGAATGAACTGCGTGCCGTCCCAGACCGGCCGGGTCATGATCTTGTTGACGCCTACGATCGCCACCTCCGGATGGTTGATGATCGGCGTGGTAACGATGCCGCCGAGCGCGCCGAGCGAAGTGATGGTAATGGTGGAGCCGGACAGCTCCTCGCGCGCGGCGGTGCCGTTGCGGGCGGCATCGGCGAGGCGCGTAAGCTCGGCGGCAACATCCCAGATCGACCGCGCCTCGGCGTGCCGGACGACAGGCACCGTCAGACCGGATGGCGTTTGAGTGGCGATACCGATGTGGACGGCACCGTAGCGGGTGACCACACCGGCATCATCGTCGAAAGTGGCATTGACGCCAGGTTGCTCGCCAATCGTCTTCACCAGCGCCCGCATCAGGAAGGGCAGGATCGTCAACTTCGGCTGGTCGGACTTACGCCCGGCATTCATCGTTGCGCGCAGATCCTCAAGGTCGGTGACGTCGACCTCCTCGACATAGGTGATGTGGGGAATACGCGAGCTTGCAAGACGCATCTTCTCGGCGATGCGACGGCGCAAGCCGGTTATCTTGATCTCCTCGACATCAGTCTTCCGCGCGGGACCTGTGGCAACAGCGGCGGCCGGCTGTGCGCCGCGCGCGATAAACTGCTCGAGGTCTTCATGGCCGATACGCCCGGCCGGACCGGTGCCGATAACCTGACGCAGATCGACGCCAGCCTCCTGAGCGCGCAAACGTACGGCGGGAGAAGCCAGCGGCCGTTCTGCCGGTTCGCGAGCGGCGGGGCGCTCCGCGATCTTTTCCGGCTGAATGATCTTGGTCTCAATGGCCGGTCTGGCCGGCGGCGACGCGGCCGGTTTGGCATCGGCAGGCGGGTCTTTGGCCGGCTCGACCTTCAGAGCTGGTTCCATCGCGGCTGGAGAAGCCACTTCGGCTTCTCCCCCATCGCCTCCGGCGATCTGGATACGAAGGAGCGGCGCCTTGACGGCGACCGTGTCTCCGACTTCGGCGCCAAGCCAAAGCACGACCCCCTCGACAGGAGACGGGATTTCCACCGTCGCCTTATCGGTCATGACGGCTGCGAGCACCATGTCCTCGCGGACCGGATCACCAGGCTTGACGTGCCATTCGACCAGTTCCGCCTCGGCCACACCTTCACCCACATCGGGCATCTTGATGACGAATTCACCCATCTTCAGCCCTCCATCACTTCTTTCAACGCCCTTCCCACACGGGCGGGACCGGGGAAATAGTCCCATTCCTGGGCGTGCGGATAAGGCGTGTCCCAACCGGTCACGCGCACGATCGGCGCCTCGAGACTGTAGAAGCAGTATTCCTGAACCAGCGAGGCGATTTCGCCACCGAAGCCCGAGGTCAACGTTGCCTCATGCACGACGACGCAGCGGCCGGTCTTCTTCACCGACTGGACGATCGTATCGAGGTCGAGCGGCAGAAGACTGCGCAAATCGATCACCTCGGCATCGATCCCCGTTTCTTCCGCTGCGGCCAGCGCCACATGCACCATCGTGCCATAGGCGACAACGGTCACCGCGCTACCGGGCCGGCGGATTTCCGCCTTGCCGATCGGGATCGTATAATGCCCTTCGGGGACCTCGCCGAGGTCGTGTTTCGACCAGGGCGTGACCGGCTGCTCGTGATGGCCGTCGAAAGGACCGTTATAGAGCCGCTTGGGTTCGAGGAACATCACCGGGTCCGGGTCCTCGATCGCCGCGATCAGCAGACCTTTGGCGTCATAGGGGTTGGAGGGCACGATCACCTTCAATCCGCAGACATGGGTGAACAGTGCTTCCGGGCTCTGGCTATGCGTCTGTCCGCCGAAAATACCGCCGCCCGTCGGCATGCGCACGACGATCGGGCAGGTAAAATCGCCATTGGAGCGGTAGCGGATACGCGCCGCCTCCTGGGTGATCTGGTCGTAGGCCGGGTACATGTAGTCGGCGAACTGAATTTCGACGCACGGCTTCAGGCCATACGCGGCCATGCCGATTGCGGTGCCGAGAATGCCGGATTCATTGATCGGCGCATCGAAGCAACGGGTCTTGCCATACTTTGCCTGCAGCCCCTGCGTGGCGCGAAAGACGCCGCCGAAATAGCCGACGTCCTCGCCGAAGACGACGACATTGTCATCCCGTCCCATCGAGACGTCCATGGCGCTGCGCACCGCCTCGATCATTGTCATTCTTGCCATGTCAGTATCCTGCCTTCTGCCGCTGGCGGCGGATATGAGCGGGCATTTCCGCATAAACGCCCTCGAAAATGTCCCGCACCGACGGTTTGCCGCCGGCATGGAGCGTGCCGTGGCTTTCGGCCTGCTTCTGTGCCTCGATGACCTCATCAAGCACCTCCGCCTCCGCCTGGGCGTGGCGCTCCTCCGACCAGACGCCGCGCACGATGAGGTGCTTCTTGAGCCGCAGCACCGGATCGCCGAGGGGCCAGGCTTCGGACTCGGTTTTCGGGCGGTAGGCGCTCGGATCATCCGATGTGGAGTGGGCGCCGACACGGTAGGTGACATATTCGATCAGTGTCGGGCCGAGATTATGCCGGGCACGCTCGGCGGCCCACTTGGCGACGGCATAAACCGCGAGATAGTCGTTGCCATCAACACGCAGCGCCGGGATGCCGAAGCCGAGGCCGCGGGCGGCAAAGGTGCCGGAGCCGCCACGGGCAATGCCCTGGAAGGTCGAGATCGCCCACTGGTTGTTGACGATGTTGAGTATAACAGGCGCCTTGTAGGTGGAGGCGAAGACCAATGCGGAATGGAAGTCGGATTCGGCAGTCGAGCCGTCACCGATCCAGGCGGCAGCGATCTTGGTGTCATTCTTGATGGCCGACGCCATGGCCCAGCCGACGGCCTGGACATATTGGGTGGCAAGATTGCCGGAGATGGTGAAGAAGCCATGGTCTTTCGACGAATACATGATCGGCAGCTGCCTGCCACGCAGGGGATCCGCCTCGTTCGAGTAGATCTGGTTCATCATCTCGACCATCGGGTAATCGTCGGCGATCAGAAGTCCTGCCTGCCGATAGGTCGGGAAATTCATGTCCCCCTTGTTCAACGCCTTGCGGAAGGCGGAACTGACCGCTTCCTCGCCCAGATGCTGCATGTAGAAGGACGTCTTGCCCTGCCGCTGTGCCATCAGCATGCGGGCATCGAAGGCCCTGAGCTTCATCATATTGCGCAGGCCGGTCAGCAGTTCCTCATCGGAGAGAAGTCCGGCCCACGGACCGACCGCCTCGCCGTCGCGGTTGAGAACGCGAATGATGGAATAGGCAAGATCGCGGATTTCCTCCGGCGCCACGTCGATCGCCGGCCGCGGCACAGACCCGGCTTTCGGGATCTTGACGGTGGAGAAATCCGGCTGGCCACCGGGCCGAACCGCCGGCTCGGGGACGTGCAGGCTCAGATTTGGAACCTCGTTCATGCCCTGTCATACCTCCATTGTCGATCGTGCCGCCGATTGCTCCCCACGGCGAACACGATCCCAGACATTCTACAAATTGCGTGCGATAACGATGCGCTGAACGTCGCTCGTTCCCTCGTAAATCTGGCAGATGCGAACGTCCCGATAGATGCGCTCCACCGGATAATCCGCCATGTACCCATAACCGCCATGGATCTGGATGGCGTCGGAGCAAACCTTTTCGGCCATTTCCGACGCGAACAGCTTGGCCATCGATGCTTCGGTAAGGCAGGGTTGCTCCTCCTCCTTCAGCTGGGCCGCATGCAGCACCATCTGACGCGCCACCTCTATCTGTGTCGCCATATCGGCGAGCCTGAAGGCAACCGCCTGATGATCGATGATCGGCGAACCGAAGGCCGTGCGCTCGCGGGCGTAGTCGCGCGCAGCCTCGAAAGCCGCACGCGCCATGCCGACGGATTGCGATGCAATGCCGATGCGCCCGCCCTCCAGATTGGATAGGGCAATCCTGTAGCCGTCGCCCTCTTCCCCGAGCCTTTGATCGGCAGGGATGCGCATGCCGGTAAAGGCAATCTGACATGTGTCGGACGAGTGGAGGCCAAGCTTGTGCTCGACGCGCACGACCTCGTAGCCGGGCGTGTCGGTCGGCACGATGAAGGCCGAAATGCCTTTCTTGCCGGCTTCGGGATCAGTGACGGCGAAGACGATGATGACATTACCATTCTTGCCCGAGGTGATGAACTGCTTGGCGCCATCGATGACATAGTGATCGCCGTCGCGGCGAGCCCGGGTCTTCAGGTTAGAGGCGTCGGAACCGGCCTGCGGCTCGGTGAGCGCAAAGCCGCCGATCCATTCCCCGCTTGCAAGCTTCGGCAGGAAACGCTGCTTCTGCTCTTCCGTGCCGTATTTCAGGATCGGCACGCAGCCGACCGAGCTATGCACGCTCATGATGGTGGAGCAAGGGCCGTCGCCAGCGGCGATTTCCTCCAGCGCCACGGCATAAGCGATCACGCCAGTTTCCGAACCGCCATAGGCTTCGGGCACGAGCATACCGAGAAAACCGAGTTCCCCCATCTCCTTGAGTTCCTCGCGAGGGAAGCGGCTCTTCTCGTCGCGCTCGGCCGCGCCCGGAGCCAGCCGCTCGCGGGCAAAATCCCGCGCCATGTCGCGGATCTGAATCTGGTCTTCGCTCAGGATCATAGTCCGGTCTCCTCCTCGAAACCGTTCAATTCAGTTCGACGGCCATCGCGGTCGCTTCACCGCCGCCGATGCAGAGCGTCGCCATGCCGCGCTTCATGCCATAGCGCTTCAATGCGGAAAGCAATGTGACGAGCACGCGCGCGCCGGATGCACCGATCGGATGGCCGAGTGCGCAAGCGCCGCCGTGAACATTGACCTTGTCATGCGGCAGGTCGAGGTCCCGCATGGCAGCCATGGCGACAACCGCGAAGGCCTCGTTGACCTCGAACAGATCCACATCCCGAAGGTTCCAGCCTGTGCGCTCACTTAGCTTTCGCAGCGCGCCGATCGGCGCGGTCGCGAAGAGATTGGGCGCTTGGGAATGCGTGGCATGGCCGATGATGGTGGCAATCGGAGTGATGCCGTCACGCTCGGCCTGGGAGCGCCGCATCAACACCAGTGCGGCAGCGCCATCGGAGATGGACGAGGCGTTGGCGGCAGTCACAGTGCCGTTTTCGCGAAATGCCGGCTTCAGCGTCGGAATCTTCTCAAGTTTTGCCTTGCCGGGCTGTTCATCCTGGCTGACGACCGACTCCGACCTCCCCGTTTTCACCGTCACCGGTACGATTTCGGCGTCGAATGCGCCGCTTTCGATCGCGTTGCGGGCACGGGTCAACGATGTCACAGCATAGTCGTCCTGCGCCGTGCGGGTAAACTGGTAGGCTTCCGCGCAATCCTCGGCAAAGGTGCCCATGAGACGCCCCTTGTCATAGGCATCCTCAAGCCCATCAAGGAACATATGGTCGATGACCCGGCCATGCCCAAGCCGATAGCCGCCACGGGCGCGATCGAGCAGATACGGCGCATTCGTCATGCTCTCCATACCGCCGGCGACGGCAATCGATGCGCTGCCCGCGGAAATAAGATCATGTGTCAGCATCGCGGCCTTCATTCCGGATCCGCACATCTTGTTGATGGTGGTCGCTCCCGCCGCAAACGGCAGGCCGGCGCCGATCGCAGCCTGCCTGGCTGGCGCCTGACCCTGGCCGGCGGGCAGAACGCAACCAAAAACCGTCTCCTCCACCGCGTCCGGGCTGATGCCGCTGCGCTCGAGTGCAGCGCGAATCGCAGCAGCACCGAGTTCCGGCGCAGTGCAATCTTTAAGATCTCCCTGGAAGCCGCCCATTGGAGTGCGGGCCGCACCAACGATGACGATCGGATCCTCTCGCATCATATCAAAACCTCCCGTAACAAGCCTGCCTCAGTGCGCCGCCATACGCAACGCGCCATCAAGGCGGATAACTTCGCCATTCAGCATGACGTTCTCACAGATGTGGCGTACCAATGCCGCGAATTCCACCGGCTTTCCGAAGCGCTGCGGAAAAGGCACGCTTTTGCTCAGCGAATCCTGCACCTCCTGCGGCATACCGGCCATCATCGGCGTCTCGAAAATGCCGGGTGCAATGGCAACAACGCGAATGCCGCTGCGGGCCAATTCACGGGCGATCGGCAACGTCATGGCGGCAACGCCGCCTTTGGAAGCTGCATAGGCTGCCTGGCCGACCTGCCCGTCGAAAGCGGCAACCGAGGCGGTGTTGACGATGACACCGCGCTCGCCTTCTGCGTCCGGATCCTGCTTCGCGATTGCCGCCGCCGCAAGCCGGATCATGTTGAAGGTGCCGATGAGATTGATGCCGACAGTCCGGGCAAAGCTGTCAAACCGGTGTGGCCCGTTGCGGCCGATCACCTTTTCGCCCGGCGCGACGCCGGCGCAATTGACCAACCCGTGCAGATGGCCGAAGCGCTCCAACGCCATGTCGATCGCCGCCTGGCCATCCTTTTCCTGCGTGACATCCGTCTTGATGAAGGCGGCGCTGGCGCCAAGCTCGCCGATAATCAAGGCACCGGCATCCGCATTGACGTCTGCTATGACGACATTTGCACCTTCAGCTATCAGCATGCGCGCGACGGCGGCCCCAAGGCCCGAACCGCCACCGGTAACGACAAAGGTCTTGCCGCGGATCAACATGGTCGCTCTCCTCCAGCGCAGTCGATTTCAACTGAGGGCCTCCACACGTCATGCAGTCGCCCGCAATATCGTATCCCCTGGCAAGGCGCGATTTGCCTTATGCCTTGCCCTACTCTATCTCCGCTCGATATTGCATTCGATGACAAAAGCGTCTCAAACCAGCGGCCAGTTTTACCATGTTTCATAGGTCATGACGATGACGGAAGCCGCGCGGCGGATGATATCACCTTTCTTTGTGCAAGAGGCGCTCGACTGTGTCCGGCGGCAAGGAAAATCGCCCGACCAGCTTCTGACGGCGCTTGGCCTCTCCACCCGGGTCGATGCGCCGATATCAGCCGAAAACTACGGTGCGCTCTGGCTTGCGATATCAGCCGAAATCGACGACGAATTCTTCGGCCTGGGCGGCAGGCCCATGCACCGAGGCAGCTTCACGCTGCTCTGCCATTGCATCCTCCACGCGAAGACCCTCGATCAGGCGCTGCAGCGGGCGCTCCGGTTTTTGAACATTGTGCTGGAGGACCCGAAAGGGCGTATCGAAGTGGCCGACGGGCTGGCGCATGTGGTCCTGACCGATTTGACGGGCGCGCGCTCGGCCTTCGCCTACCGAACATACTGGATATTGCTGCATGGCATCGCCTGCTGGCTCATCGGCCGGCGCATTCCCCTTCGCATGGTCGATTTTCGCTGCGACGAGCCGGATCATGGCGCCGACTACCGGCAATTTTTCGGGGCGCCCGTGCGCTTCTCGCAACCGGCCAGCAGGCTGGCATTCGATGCCGCCTTGCTCAAACTCCCGGTAACGCGCAGCGAGCAGGCTCTAAAACAGTTTCTGCGCAATGCGCCGGCCAATATCCTCGTGCGCTATCGCTATGACGCAGGCCTTGCGGCAAGCGTGCGCAAGCGGCTCCGGCAAATACCGCCTGCATCCTGGAAGGCATTCGATGAGCTGGCTGCGCAAATGCGCATGTCGCCTTCGACCCTGCGGCATCGCCTGCACGCCGAGGGTCAGAATTACGCTGCGATCAGGGATGAGATCCGCCGTGACCTGGCAATCGAGATGCTGCAAACAACCGAGTTCGGCGTCGGAGAGATCGCCACACGCCTTGGCTTTTCCGAACCCAGTGCCTTCCATCGCGCATTTCGGAAATGGACGGCAAGAAGCCCGGCTGTATTTCGACGAGAGATGACCGCACGGAAACGGTGATCAAGCAAGAGAACAGCTGCCGGCTAGCCGCTCGCCTTGGGAAAAGCGCCGCCGTCGTCATATTGCCGATAGCTTCCGTTGACCCGTTGCCGCGATACCAGCATTTATGGACAGCCCTATCCTGCCTCACAACAAGAAAGCGAGTTCACGTGTCCCACACCGCTTCCAACCTCCTTCTCGATCTCGACGGAACGCTGGTCGATTCCCAGCCCGGTATTTTGTCGAGCTGCCGCGCGGCGCTACGTGCCCTCGGCTACGAAACTGACCCGGAGATGGATATCCGCTCGATCATCGGACCGCCGATCGAGGATGTGATGCGGTATCTTCTAAGC
>NZ_JAELUG010001273.1 GCF_016429255.1 Rhizobium sp. ASV8 | reverse complement strand
CCCCCCCCCCCCCCCCCCCCCCCCCCCCCCCCCCCCCCCCCCCCCCCCCCCCCCCCCCCCCCCCCCCCCCCCCCCCCCCCCCCCCCCCCCCCCCCCCCCCCCCCCCCCCCCCCTCTTTTCAAGCAGACGACGGCATACGAGATTTAATAGACCGTCTCGTGGGCTCGGAGATGTGTATAAGAGACAGGGCCTATCGCGATCCCTTCGATCCGGATTTCTGGACCAAGCAGGTTCAGGTCTCAAGCGCCTCGAAGAAGGCGAATGAGGAACAGTCCGCCAAGTCGGATCAAGCGCCTAAGGGTGAAGTCATCGCC
>NZ_JAELUG010001272.1 GCF_016429255.1 Rhizobium sp. ASV8 | reverse complement strand
CCCCCCCCCCCCCCCCCCCCCCCCCCCCCCCCCCCCCCCCCCCCCCCCCCCCCCCCCCCCCCCCCCCCCCCCCCCCCCCCCCCCCCCCCCCCCCCCCCCCCCCCCCCCCCCCCCCTCTTTTCAAGCCCAAGACGGCATACGAGATTTAATAGACCGTCTCGTGGGCTCGGAGATGTGTATAAGAGACAGGCCGTCGATAGGATGCTCGCGCCGAGATCGGTCCGACCGACGCCCGCTGCCTGCCAATGAAGCAGCAATTGCACGAGGCCGAAAACGCTTCCGATCAGGAAGAGCGGATAAAGGCGCGCATAGCG
>NZ_JAELUG010001271.1 GCF_016429255.1 Rhizobium sp. ASV8 | reverse complement strand
CCCCCCCCCCCCCCCCCCCCCCCCCCCCCCCCCCCCCCCCCCCCCCCCCCCCCCCCCCCCCCCCCCCCCCCCCCCCCCCCCCCCCCCCCCCCCCCCCCCCCCCCCCCCCCCCCTTTTTTCACGCAGACGACGGCATACGAGATTTAATAGACCGTCTCGTGGGCTCGGAGATGTGTATAAGAGACAGATGAGAGACAGCGTCGACCGACTTCGCCGAAAAACGGAGGACAGAGTAGTAACAGTTGTTACTTTCGCGTGCGGTCTATCGGGCCGTCGCTAAGGTGCCAGGCGGATATGTATTGCGGGGCGATCAT
>NZ_JAELUG010001270.1 GCF_016429255.1 Rhizobium sp. ASV8 | reverse complement strand
CCCCCCCCCCCCCCCCCCCCCCCCCCCCCCCCCCCCCCCCCCCCCCCCCCCCCCCCCCCCCCCCCCCCCCCCCCCCCCCCCCCCCCCCCCCCCCCCCCCCCCCCCCCCCCTTTTTTAATGATCCGGCCACCACCGAGATCTACACCCACGACACGTCGTCGGCAGCGTCAGATGTGTATAAGAGACAGGTTCAAGACTATGCCCAGGCCATCGTTTGGCTCCGTAAGGCTGCCGAGCAGGGCGACGCTGCCGCAGAAAACAATATAGGTCTGATGTTTGAACATGGCCTTGGTGTACCGCGAGACATCAGGCAA
>NZ_JAELUG010001269.1 GCF_016429255.1 Rhizobium sp. ASV8 | reverse complement strand
CCCCCCCCCCCCCCCCCCCCCCCCCCCCCCCCCCCCCCCCCCCCCCCCCCCCCCCCCCCCCCCCCCCCCCCCCCCCCCCCCCCCCCCCCCCCCCCCCCCCCCCCCCCCCCTTTTTTAATGACCCGGCCACCACCGAGATCTACACCCACGACACGTCGTCGGCAGCGTCAGATGTGTATAAGAGACAGGCGTTGCGCCCTTTTCGGCGAAATCGCGGAAGGATTCGGAGAACTTGGACGGATCGAATGCAGCCGTTGAAAAAACGTCGTCTTTCTTTACAGTAGCCATGATTACGCTCCTATGCGGGTCCTCTCG
>NZ_JAELUG010001268.1 GCF_016429255.1 Rhizobium sp. ASV8 | reverse complement strand
CCCCCCCCCCCCCCCCCCCCCCCCCCCCCCCCCCCCCCCCCCCCCCCCCCCCCCCCCCCCCCCCCCCCCCCCCCCCCCCCCCCCCCCCCCCCCCCCCCCCCCCCCCCCCCCCCCCTATTTTCAAGCATAAGACGGCATACGAGATTTAATAGACCGTCTCGTGGGCTCGGAGATGTGTATAAGAGACAGGCCGCATTGTCAGCGTCGAGCCGGATCCACGTAATTTCCGGCTGTTGTCGGCCAACATAGCCGATAACGGCTTTGAGACCATGGTGACTGCGGTCAATTGTGCCGCCGGAGATCGGGAAGGGCAGC
>NZ_JAELUG010001267.1 GCF_016429255.1 Rhizobium sp. ASV8 | reverse complement strand
CCCCCCCCCCCCCCCCCCCCCCCCCCCCCCCCCCCCCCCCCCCCCCCCCCCCCCCCCCCCCCCCCCCCCCCCCCCCCCCCCCCCCCCCCCCCCCCCCCCCCCCCCCCCCCTTTTTTAATGACACGGCCACCACCGAGATCTACACCCACGACACGTCGTCGGCAGCGTCAGATGTGTATAAGAGACAGGGCATCCCATATCCGGGAAGGCAACGATGCGCTTGCCTGAGAAATCCGTGTGGACAACGACGCTGCCCTGTTCCTCGAAATAGCTGAGGAGACGACGGGCACGGCGCGCCGAATGGGTGCCGTAGGC
>NZ_JAELUG010000141.1 GCF_016429255.1 Rhizobium sp. ASV8 | reverse complement strand
ATGCAGGACGGCGCCATCTTCAGCCGCAAGCTTCAAATAACCCATAATCGCCGCTTCGGGCCGGACATAGCCGCCCTGCGGATCGAGCAGTCCGATCTCGCCCTCTTCAAGCGCAAATGCCGGAAAGCGCCGCTTCATGGCATCCCTGTCCAGGATCTCATGCGGCAAGCCATGCATGTCGCAGGAGGCGCGCGTGCCGCTGACGATCTTGCTGTCGGGCGCCCCGATCTGCAGAACGCCGGTAACGGTCAAAATCTCGGCCCGCAGCCGTGCTTCGAGCGAGCGCCAGTTTTGATAGGCCCGCTGCAGCAGGGGGACATAGGACGGATCCTCGAAGTAGCCGAGGCGGATCAGGCGGCTGTCGCCATGTGAGGAGCTCAGCGCATGCGCCGGAAAATGCGCTTCTATGCCGATCGCCTTTGCGCCGCGGGCGGCGGCGGAAGACAAGGCAGCACTTCCCATCGCACCAAGGCCGATGACGGCAACGTCGAACTCCACGGACATGTCAGACTCCAGTGTCACTTTCAGCGGGTGGCGCAGTTTGCGCGAGCAGGTCCCGCAGACTCTCAATGTCGGTATTCAATGGACGGTCATCACCGTACAGGGGAACGCGCGACCGAACCGCAACATAGAGACGATCCGTTCCCGGAGCTCTTGTCGCCTTCGAAGCCAGGAAATCATGCGCCTGTGCCGCCGCCATCAGTTCGATCGCCAGAATATATTCGGCGTTGTCGAGGATCGCGAGGAGCTTGCTTGCCGCCGCGGTTGGATGCGCGAGAAAATCCTCCTGCAACCCCGATGTGAGGCCACCATCGAGCGAGGCCGGTGCGGCGAGCCGCCGATTGTCGTTGCTGAGCGCAGCGGCCGTATATTGCGCAATCATGAAGCCTGAATGGCTACCGGCATCGCTTGCGAGAAATGGCGGCAATCCGCTGACAAGCGGATTGACCAGGCGATCCATCCGCCGCTCGCTCATGGCGGCGATCTGGGCGATCGCGATCGCCAGGCTATCAGCGGCCTGGCCGAGCGCAGGGGCGACGGCATGGGCTTCGGAGGAAACGACCGGCTGTTCCGGTGTGCCCGAAACCGCAGGATTGTCCGTGACCGAGGCCAATTCTTGATCGACGATGCGCGCAGTCTGCTCGAAGACATCCCAGGCGGCGCCATGGGCATGCGGCACGGACCGAAGGCTCAAGGCATCCTGCGTCCGCCGGCCGAGAGCGGCGGCGACGAGGCCGCTGCCCCGCAAGCGATTGCGCAGCTTGCGACCGACCTTGGCAATGCCGGCTGATGGACGAAGTGCCAGCACAGCCTCGTCGAAGGCGGCCATCTGGCATCCCGCAGCCTCCAGCGTCAACGCAGCAATGGCATCAGCCCAATCAAGCAGACGCTCGGCGCGATAGACCGCAAGAGCCGACAATCCGGTGGCGCAAGCCGTGCCGTTGACGAGGCTCAACCCTTCCTTGGCGCCAAGCACCAGCGGGCTAAGACCAATGGCGGCGAGCGCCTGCGCGCCGGTCATGGCCTTGCCCTTGACGACAGCCCGTCCCTCACCAATGAGGACAAGCGCCGTATGGGCGTTATGGGTCAAGTAGCCGGCAGATCCTCTCGACGGCACTTCGGGAATGCAGTCGTGCTCCAGAAATGCTGTGAGATGGCTTAGGATTTCAGGCTGGACGCCGGAATGACCATGAGCGAAATTACCGATCTGCGCCGCGATGATGGCCCTCACTTCCCGCGCCGGCAGAAGGGGACCAACGCCGCAGGCGTGGCTCATGATGATATTGCGCGAAAGGCGGCTTTGCGAGGGGCGGTCGACGACCGTGTCGGACAGCGCGCCAACCCCGGTATTGACGCCATAGGCGCGTACGCCCGTCTCGACGATGCGCTCGACGATGCGACTTGCCTCGCTAACGCGTTTCCACGCAGCTTCGGACAGGGTCAGCGGTTCGCCGATGCTGACGCGCGCGACGTCCCGCCAGGATAGTGGCTTGTCGATGGTGACGGTCATTGGCCGTTTCCGAAATGGCCGATGAACTGACGGAAGGCAGGTGATGCACCGCCACCGAACATCTCGTCCGGCGTACCCGTGCTTTCGACGAGGCCTTCCTTCATGAAGACGACGCGATTGGAGACATTACGGGCGAAGCTCATTTCGTGGGTCACGACGAGCATGGTCATGCCTTCCTCGGCAAGGGCGCGCATGACGCGCAGCACTTCGCCGACGAGCTCCGGATCGAGCGCCGAGGTCGGCTCATCGAACAGCATGACCTTGGGCTTCATGGCAAGAGCGCGGGCAATCGCCGCGCGCTGCTGCTGCCCGCCGGACAAATGCGCCGGATAGGCATGGCGCTTGTCGGCAATGCCGACCTTTTCAAGAAGCGCTTCAGCCTCGACAATACACTCGGCGCGCGAACGCTTCAGGACATGGATCGGTCCCTCGATCACGTTCTGCAGGATGGTCATATGGGACCAGAGATTGAAGCTCTGGAACACCATTCCGAGTTCGGAGCGAATGTGATCCACCTGCTTGTGGCTGGCCGGACGGCTTTTGCCGTTCTTGTGGATCATGCGGATCTGCTCGCCATCCACCCAGATCTCGCCGTCCGTGGCAATTTCAAGCAGGTTGATGCAGCGAAGGAAGGTCGACTTGCCGGAACCAGAGGCACCGAGCAGCGAAATCACATCGCCATCCTGGGCATCGAGCGATATGCCGCGCAGGACCTCATGATTACCGAAGCTCTTGCGGATGTTGCGAACTGAAAGTCGGGTGACACCTGGCATGATTTGCCTGCTCCAATGACGTCTTTAGGCCTTCAACGCCGGCGGCGCGGCGCGGCGATGGCGGGACAGCGAATATTCCAGCAGGGCCATGCCCTGCAGAATGATGAAATTCAGCACGAGGTAGATGATCGCTGCACACAGAAAAACTTCCATGGTGCGATAGGTGTGCGAGATAAGCCGTTGCGCAACACCGGTTACCTCCCAGACGGTCACGAGGCTGGCGAGCGCCGTCGACTTCATCATCAGCACGATCTCGGTCGAATAGGCCGGCAACGCATGGCGGAAGGCGATCGGCGCGATGATGCGGCGCACCAGCAGGAGCCGCGACATGCCGATCGAGCGTGCCGCCTCGATCTCTTTCGGCGAAACGGCGCGAATGCCGCCGCGGAAGATCTCGGCCGTATAGCCGGCCGTGCAAAGCGCCAGCGACAGGATCGCGCAGACCACGGGTTCGCGCAGGAAGGGCCAGAGGAAGGAATAGCGGATGATGGAAAACTGCGCCAAACCGTAGAAGATAAGGAACATCTGGATCAGCAGCGGCGAACCGCGAAAGACGAAGATATAGCCCTTGGCAAAGCCCGACAGGATGGGATTGCCGCTCACGCGCATGGAGACGATGACGAGCGCCAGAAGGCCGCCCGTCACGATCGACAGCGAGAAGAGCAGCAGCGTCATCGGCACCGCCTGCAGCAAGGTGATCATCGTGCTTGAGAGGAAATCGAAATCCATGTTTTCCTCCTCAGGCCTGGCCGATGGTGGCAGCCGGCATGCTGCGATTGGCGCGACGCTCCGCCTTGTTGAAAACTCGATCGGACAGGCTGGTCAGGATCAGGTAGAGAATACCGCCGACGATGAAGAACAGGAAATACTGGCGGGTCGAACCCGCGGCGACCTGGCTAGTACGCATCAGTTCGGCAAGGCCCGTTACCGAGATCAAGGCGGAATCCTTGAGGCTGAGCTGCCAGACGTTGCCGAGACCGGGAATGGCATAGCGTATTACTTGCGGAATGATGATGCGGCGAAGGCGAAGCCCGCCATGCATACCGATCGCCGAGGCCGCTTCCAGCTCTCCCTTGGCAATGGCGAGATAGGCGCCGCGAAAAACTTCTGCCTGATAGGCCCCGGAAATGATGCCGACGGCAAGCGCGCCCGCAGCAAAGGACGGCAGACCGAGGAAGCCATCATAGCCCATCCATTTGCCGACGGAGGTGACGGCCGACGAGCCGCCGAAATAGATAAGGTAGATGATCAGAAGTTCCGGCACGCCGCGAAAGACGGTCGTGTAGACATTGCCGAGCGTCTTTAGGATCAGGCTGCCGGAAAGCTTGGCGGAGGCGACGATCGCGCCAAGTACGGCGCCGATCAGCAACGCCGTTGCCGTGACGGCGAGCGTCATCAAGGCTGCGACGAGCAGCAGAGCGCCCCATCCGTTCGAGCCGAAGCCCAGCAGTTGCAAGGTTGCCATAGCGTCCATTCCCCGTCTGTGGCAGTTTCAAGCGTCAGGATATCATAGGGTCTCCGGCAGCAAAGCCGGAGACCTCGGCTGCGACCCGGAGGTCGCACCGATCAATTCGGGCTGACGTCGACCTTGAACCACTTCATCGACAGGGTCTTGATGGTGCCGTCGGCAAGAGCCGACTTGATGGCCTCATTGAGCTTGTCGCGCAGATCGGTATCGGCCTTGCGGATGCCGAGGCCCTCGCCTTCGCCCCAAATGGAGCCGGCGATTTCGGGGCCGGTAAAGGCCAGCGAGTCGTTGGCGCTTGCAAAGGCGTTCGCGAAGTAGACGGCGTCGTCGAAGCCGAGATCGATACGACCGTTCTGCAGATCGAGATCGCGGTCGGCACCGGTTTTGTATTCGCGGATCGTGGCGATCGAGCCGAAATTGTCATAGACGAACTTGGCGTAAACAGTTGCGGCCTGGATGCCGATGGTCTTGCCCTTGAAGGCTTCCTTCAGCACGTCGATTTCCTTGACGCCGGTCTGGCCGGGGGTCATCTTGATCGTGCTGCCGGTGCCGGCGGCATTGGCAAGCGGGCTATCCTTGGCGGTTGCGAAAGCAGCCGGGGTCGCAGCATAGGGAATGGTGAAGCCGATGACCTGCTTGCGCTCGTCGGTGATCGACAGCGCATCCATGATCACATCGAACTTGCCGGCGTTCAGAGCCGGGATCATGCCGTCCCAATCGGAAGCGACGAGCTTGCAATCGATCTTGGCGCGCTCGCACAGAACCTTGGCGAGTTCCGGTTCGAAGCCGCCGAGCGATCCATCGGCATTCGTCATGTTCCACGGCGCATAGGCGCCTTCCAGGGTAATCGTTGCGGTCTTCCAGTCCTTGGCGGCAACCGGAGCCGCAAAGGCGGCGGCAGCCATGACGCCTGACAAGAGAATTGCACTGAATTTCATCGTGTTGAGCTCCTCTGAGGTTGAAACAGGCCTTGCAGCACTTCCTACCGATCTTCGCCGGCTTGCCCGCTTTTCCCAATTTATTTTTAGGATTGATTGCGAGGTTGTATAGGGTACCATATGAGATAATTTATGATATGCAAGTGGGAAAGTTGTTTTCGAGGCAGATATCAGTCCGCGCAAAGGGAATAGTCAATGAAGCGCTCCGGCGAGATGAAACGCGAACTGGCGGAAAACGACGCATCGCCTCTCTATGCCGGGGTCAAGCAAATGATACTCGACCGCATCCATAGCGGCGAGTGGCCACCCAAGTACCGCGTTCCCTCCGAAAACGAACTTGTCACCGAACTCGGCGTCAGCAAGATGACGGCCAATCGCGCGTTGCGCGAGCTTGCCAATGAGGGCGAATTGATCCGCATCCAGGGCGTCGGCTCCTTTGTTGCCGAACGCAAGGGCGCATCAGCCCTGTTCGAAGTGCGCAACATCGCCGAAGAAATCGCCGAACGCGGCCATTCTCACCAAGCAACGGTAGTTGTTCTGGCCCGCGAAGCAGCGTCGCCCGACGTTGCCGATGCACTGGAACTGCCTATCGGATCGTCGGTATTTCACTCACTGATCGTGCATAGCGAGAATGGCGTGCCGGTACAGATCGAGGACCGCCACGTGCACCCCGAGGCAGCCCCCGACTACCTGCAGCAGGATTTTACAGTCATGACGCCGAACGCCTATCTTTCGAGCGTCGCACCCCTCAGCGGTTCCGAGCACGTCGTCGAGGCCATCATGCCGCAGGCCTGGGAATGCAAGCTGCTGACGATCCTGAAGACCGAACCCTGCCTGACGATCCGGCGACGCACATGGTCTACACGCGGCGTCGTTTCCCTGGCACGCCTCGTCTATCCGGGACATCGCTATCGCCTGGAAAGCCACAGCGGCAAACTTTCGGATCGCTAGTTGTATATGGAAGATAGGGCCGCGTAGTCGGCGGGGAAATCCCGCATGGGATGCCCGGAGCTCGCAAACGGGCGTAAAAGCTACGATACCTGCAGCAGGCATTCCATGAACAGTGCCCCCAGAAGCAGCCCCGATACCGTGGCGAGCACTTTCAGGATAGCGCGCTCGATCCGCAGACACTTTTCAGGCAGGACCAGCGCCATCGCCTCGCTGGCCGCAGCTACGGATATACATACAAGCGCGATAATCCGGCGATCTTCGGGGTAAGCCATAACGAACAGAAACCCTAAAAGTCCGAATGGGATCACGCTGTCGATATTCGCCATTGCCATGAATGGATACTTCGTCCTGACGGGGACGACAGTCGTCAGCACGACTAGACCGAGTACGGCCCAGGCAAGACCGTGAGCGAGCAAAGTAAGTTCCATACGAAATCATAACAACAAGCCGGAAGTTTTCAAGTTGCACTGAGACGCGCAGGATGGGCACTGCCAAACGCTGGCCGTTGATCAGGAGACGCGCCCGGGAAGACCCCAATAATGGCTCGCCTCCAACAGCTTCGCCTCACCGAAATACCTGTCATGACGATTGACAAACGGCCTTCCGATTGACTGTATCGACACATCAAATGGATACGGTGGAACCTAAACATGCCTGATGCAAATGCCCAGCCGCAACCAGCCACCTGGCGCATCGTCCTTGCCGCCATATTCGACTTCCTGACAGCGTTTTTTGTTTTAGGCTACGCTATCGCCTCGATCTTCGGCGGCAAGACCGAGGATGGCTTTCGGCTGAATGGCTTGCCGGCTCTTCTCCTGTTCGCTCTGATCGTCGTCTATTTCGTGGTTTTCAACCGTTACCTCGGCGGCACGATCTGGAAACGGATATTCCGCGCACGCCGTCAGTGAGCTTGGAGAAACGGGGGCCGCTGTCCTCGACGCCCCCCCTCCAACCGGCGTGGCCTCAGAGGCTGCTGAGCAACAGACTGGTCTCGCTGTTGGCAACGCCATCGATCATGCGGACCTCGCGTAGGACGCGGTCGAAATCCGAAAGGCTGATCGCCCGGATATTGGCCACGAGGTCCCAATTGCCGTTCGTCGTGTGCAGCGAATAGATTTCCGGCAAGCCCCTAAGTTTGCGGATAACCTGGGTCGTCGATTTCCCCACCACCTCGATCATCATAACGGCATGTACGGTCTGCTCGTCGTAGTCTTCCCGCACGCGCACCGTAAAACCCATCAACGTGCCGGTTTCGATAAGGCGATCCAGTCGGTTCTGAACGGTGCCGCGCGCCACGCCCAAAACGTCCGAAAGCTTGGAAAGGGAGGCGCGGCCGTCGGCCCGCAAATGGCCGATGATACGTCGATCGAGATCATCGGGAATATATTTGGCAGATGCCATTGTCGAATCCAGACTCTGTCATTTTCACAATAACTGCTATACAATCTGCACAGCATCGTACCAGAACTGGCACAGTTTTGCGATTTCAGTCAATCGGCCTGCTTGTTACCCTGTGGCAACAATCTGATCGAGGACACCCAAATGCCCGCACCGCTTCCGTCGGAAAAAGCCTATATTCCCTTCGTCAGCGTCGAGAATATGATGAGACTCGTGCATCATGTCGGCATCGAAACCATGCTGGTCGAACTGACGGATGCCGTCGAGGCGGATTTCCGCCGCTGGGACCTTTTCGACAAGACACCCCGCGTCGCTTCCCACTCTCATGATGGCGTGATCGAACTGATGCCGACCTCCGACGGCACGGTTTACAGCTTCAAATATGTGAACGGGCACCCGAAGAACATGTCGCAAGGGCTGCAGACCGTCACGGCGTTCGGCCTGCTGGCGGAAGTATCGACGGGCTATCCGCTGCTGCTGACGGAAATGACGCTGCTGACGGCGCTGCGCACCGCCGCCACCTCGGCCATGGCCGCGCGCCATCTCGCGCCAAAGGGAACGCGAACGCTGGCGATGATCGGCAACGGCGCACAGGCCGAATTCCAGGTGCTCGCAATGAAGGCAGTCCTCGGGATCGAGGAAGTTCGCCTCTACGACATCGACCCGAAGGCGACGGAAAAGACCGCGCGCAATCTTGCGGGGAAAGGTCTGCGGCTGGTTTCGTGCACGACCGCGCAAGCGGCCATCGAAGGCGCCGGCATCATCACGACCTGCACCGCGGACAAGCAATTTGCCACAATCCTGACCGATAACATGGTGGGCTCCGGCGTCCATATCAACGCCATCGGTGGTGACTGCCCGGGCAAGACGGAGCTTCATCGCGATATCCTGCTGCGTGCCGACACCTTCGTCGAATATCCGCCGCAGACCCGCATCGAGGGGGAGATCCAGCAAATGGATCCGGATTATCCGGTCACCGAGTTGTGGCAGGTGGTGAACGGGCGCGCGCAGGGACGCAGCAGCGAGCGGCAGATCACGCTGTTCGACAGCGTCGGCTTTGCCATCGAGGATTTCTCTGCCTTGCGCTATGTACGCGAAAAGCTGGCGGGCACGGACTACTTCCAGAAGCTAGATATTATCGCCGACCCGGACGATCCCCGCGATCTCTTCGGCATGCTCCAGCGGGCAGAGTAAACAGGCGCCGAGATCGGCAGTCTGATCCGGCCGCATCACGCTGCATCGCTTTTACTAGACCTCCAAGACGGCGGCCATCGGCCGCCGTCTGCTTTTCAGCGATACGAGCCATACAGGCCCAGCCGGCCCGAAGCTGCGATTTTGGCCAAGTGAAGAACATTGTGGGAACTCCATAATGGTAGTTGACGCATGAGCAGTCAGAAAAGCGGTTGCAATAAAAGGTCGCGAAAGCCTAATTTTAATCGAGAATTTTGCGACCCCATCGGTAAACATAGAGAGACACCCAGATGATCGATCATGTCTACATCTCGGTAGCGGACATCGACAAATCGCTGACCTTCTATTCTGAAGCCTTGAAGCCACTCGGGTGGAGCATATTTGGCAATTATGACTCGGCTTCAGGCCCGAAGGGTGTTCCCGACCTTTACGGCCTCGGGGACGACATATACGGCAGCGGAAAGGCCGTCGGGTCAAGCATATGGCTGCGTCGGCGCAAGCCAGGCGAAACCGGGCTCTATCTCGGCATCGTCTGCGATACCAATGAACAGGTGGACGCAGCATACGCGGCTGCAATCAAAGCCGGAGGCATCGATGAGGGTCAGCCAGCAGATCGCACCTACTTCGCTCCCGGCTATTATGCTGCCAATGTCGCTGATTTCGACGGCAACCGCCTAGAATTCGTGCGCAAAGCCTGGAACCCCAAACGGCACGCATAATGGTTGGCGTGCCTGGTGCCCTCAACGTCACGCAAATTCTGAGCTTTCGACGCGAATTGCGGCTCGTTGACACTGCGCGGCAAATTCTCGTCACAAATGTCGCGCGCAAAAGGCCAGCGATTCAGGAAAACTTTTGCGACAACCTTGCCGCCCTACTTCTTTTGGGTGCACCTCAAAATGACAGTCGATGTGACATGCCGGGAATGTCATACCTTGAAAGGGCATTTCGCCAGCACCGGCAAACGACAAAAGAGTTCGGCCGGCCACTTGCTGACCTGCCAATTCCGCGCGGCGGCACAACCGGCATTACGCCGTTGATGATACCCGGCGATATGACCAACCCGGTTAGATTGTGCCCGTGGGGCAAGTGGCCTTTTGCCGCCCCGGGATCGAGGCAAGGCATACATAGCAAAATTCGCCTATGTCACTTAGAATACATCGAAATTTGCACGCTTCCCCCCTGCACTTTGGCGCGGAGATTATGCTATGAGTCCTCGCGAATAAGGGGAAGATGAGACAGCCCTGTACGGCCGCTCTCATTGAAGAGAGGAAGTTGTCCTGAACGTCATGCCCGAACTGGCAGCCCACACCGGCGAGATGGCAGCACTCATTTCCGGCTTCGACTGGACAAGATCCGGTCTGGGGCCGAGATCGGCTTGGCCGCCTTGCCTCACTGCGGCAGTCGATATCATGCTCTCGGCGCAAGCACAGATCGTCCTGTTCTGGGGCGAGGATTTCATCGCGCTCTATAACGACGCCTATGCACCGACCATCGGTGAGAAGCATCCTCGCGCGCTCGGGCGCCCGGCACGAGAGAACTGGTCTGAATTATGGGACGATCTCGAACCTCTCTTGCGAAACGTACTGGACGAAGGCAAGACGGTCGTTGCCAAGGATCGGCCGTTCTACATCGAACGCCATGACTACCCTGAGACAGCCTATTTCGACATCTCCTACTCGCCAGTGCGCGATGGCGACGGCAAAGTGCGCGGCGTGTTCTGCATCGTCAACGAAACGACAGAGCGCGTTCGCGCGGAACAGGCGTTGCGGGAGAGCGAAGAGCGGGTCAGTGCCATTATTTCCCAATCGGCGACCGGAATTGCCCAGTATGAGCTTGATGGCCGCTTCTCCCTTGTAAACAAGCGATTTTGCGAGATTGTCGGCTATTCGCAAGACGAACTTCTCGACCTGCGGATTCAGGACATCATCTATCCGGACGATCGTCGCGATATCATGCAATTATTCGACGTCATGTTGGTGAATGGAGAAAGTTTCGAGATCGAGCAGCGCTACGTCCGCAAGGACGGCAGCCTCGTCTGGGTAACCAATTCGGCGTCCGGCGTACGAGACCGATCTGCCGGCAAGGTGCGGCGCGCCGTAAGCGTCGTCATCGATATCAGCGAGCGCAAGCGCGCGCAGGAAGTGGAACGACGGCTTGCATCCATCATCGCATCGTCGGACGATGCGATCCTCAGCACCGATCTCAACATGACGGTCACGAGCTGGAACCTTGGCGCAGAGAGGCTCTACGGTCACTCGGCCGAGGAAGCGATCGGCCAGTCGGTGATGATGCTCGTTCCCGATGATCGCAGCGAGGAGGAACCGGCAATCCTCGCGCAGATCCGCGCGGGCCAGAAGGTGGAACCTTACGAGACCAAGAGGCGGCGCGCCGACGGCCAATTGGTCGACGTCCTGCTCAGCGTTTCCCCGATCTACGATACCTATGGCAGGATCGTCGGAGCATCGAAGATCGCTCACGATATCAGCGCCAAGAAGGAAGCCGAACACCTTCAGAGCGTTCTCGTTGGCGAACTCAACCACCGCGTCAAGAACGTGCTTGCAACCGTCATGGCCATAGCGCGTCAGACCTTGGGACGTGAGGATGTCGGCAAGACATCCGTCGAGACATTCGAGGCGCGGCTGGCCTCCATGGCACGCGCGCACGATCTGCTGATCCATGGAAAGTGGGAGGAAGCCGACCTGATGGCCGTCATCAGCCAGGCGCTGTCGCCCTATCCCAGGGAGAGGTTCGAGATTTCCGGGCCGGCCATAAAGCTCGCACCGAGAACGGTGGTTTCCATCTCGCTTGCGCTGCACGAATTGGCGACAAATGCCGCAAAATACGGGGCACTGTCCACATCCGACGGGCGCGTTGCCATTGTGTGGTCTCTGGAAACCCAGGAGGCAGAACGGCTCGTCTTGCGCTGGCAGGAGACTGGCGGCCCCGTCGTGACGCCGCCGACGCGCAAGGGCTTCGGCTCACGGCTGATCGAAAATCTGCTGGCTGCGGAGCTGAACGGCCAAGTCAATATCACCTATGATCCGGGCGGATTGATCTGCGAAGTTCATGCGGCAACCGGCATGGGCTGGGATCAGACCTGACAACAGGCTTGAGGCGACCCAGAGCCGGGTGTCGTCCAAAATCCCCAGGCGCCCCTCGGCACCAGGCTCTGTCTATTGCGCGGGAATTCGCTTGTTCACCGCAGATTTTTCGGCCGCGTCGCAAGCACGTTGCGGATCGAGAAGCTCGAATGGATCCGCAGCACCCCCGGCAATGCCGAGAGGATTTCCTTGTGAATGCGCTCGAAGTCGCCAGCCGTAGCAACCTCGACGCGGAGCAGGTAATCGGAGCCGCCTGTCATCAGAAAACACTCGCGAATCTCGGGATGTTTGCGGACGGCCGCCTCGAAACGATCGAGGTGATCTTCCGTCTGCCGCTCAAGCGTGATGTTGATGATGACAGCTATCGCCGCTTCGGCCTGCGACGTGTCCACCAGTGCGGTATAGCCGCGGATCACGCCCGCCTGCTCCATCAATTTGATGCGTCGTAAACAGGCAGATGGCGATAGCCCGACCTCGCTCGCCAGGCTGGCATTGCTGACGCGCGCATCGAGGCGCAGCAGCCGAAGAATATTACGGTCGATGGCATCGAGAGCCGTCATGTGGATTCTTTCAAAAATTCGCCGTTTCTTTCAATATCCTTGCAACTACACAATAATCAATCACTGTTTGATGGGTAATTTCACGATCATTTCAATAATCTCGCCGCGGAAAAGCGAGGGTGGACATGGACGGCGGTTTAGTGGATTCGCGGACGTCAAAACTGACGATCGACAGCGGTGCTTGCGGTTATCTGACAATCGATCTGACCGCTCTGTGCAGAAATTACGACAAGCTCTCGTCCATCATTGCGCCGGCGCGTGCCGCAGCCGTCGTCAAGGCGGATTCCTACGGACTCGGAGCGGACCGGGTCTCCAAGACCCTCTATGGACGCGGGTGCCGTGACTTCTTCGTCGCGCACTTCGTCGAAGCCTTACGGCTGCGCCCGCATCTGCCGCGCGATGCGTCGATCTTCGTGCTGAACGGCCTGTTGCCTGGCAACGAAACGGCCTGTGCGGAAGGCGGCTTCATTCCGGTCGTCAATTCACTTGAGCAACTGCGACTGTGGTCAGAGACCGCCCGCTCTCTGCAGCGCAAGCTCCCGGCTGTTCTGCAGTTCGATACCGGCATGTCGCGACTCGGCATCCCTCCGGAAGACAGAGCTGCCGTCGCAGCTCACCTTGCAGCCACCGACCATCTCGATATCCTGTTCATTATGAGCCATCTGGCGTCCGCAGACGAGCCCGACAACGTTCAGAACGGCGACCAGCTTGCCGAGATGCGCCGCGTCGCTAAGGAATTTGAGGGCTATGATCTCTCCTTCGCCAATTCCGGCGGCATCTTCCTCGGCGGTGATTTTCACGGCGTATTGGCACGGCCAGGTATTGCGCTCTATGGCGGCGCCCCGACCGGCGGCATAGCCAATCCGATGGAGCCCGTCGTGCGGCTCGATGTTGCCGTCGTTCAGACGCGCACCGTTCCGGCCGGCGCTCGCGTCGGCTATGGCGGCGTACACGTGACGAAAGCGGAAACCCGGCTTGCAACGGTCGCTGCCGGCTACGCCGATGGCCTTCCCCGCAGCCTCAGCGATCGCGGATCGGTCTATTACAACGGCATGCGGCTACCGATCGTCGGCCGTGTGTCGATGGACAGCATGACAATCGATATCAGCGCCTTGCCCGAAGGAACCCTGTCGTTGGGTAGCCTGGTGGAAGTTTTGGGAGACCATCAAACGATCGATGATCTCGCCCGGGACGCCGGCTTGATTTCCTACGAAATCCTAACCAGTCTCGGCGATCGCTACACCAGGCAATACCGCTGACCTTCCCATTGCTCAATTCACTGAGGACATCATGAAAGTCGTCGTTCTGGGGGCCGGCATCGTCGGCGTCACATCTGCCTATCAACTCGCCAAGGCGGGCCACGAGGTCACGGTCGTCGACCGGCAGCAGGGGCCGGCGCTGGAAACGAGTTTTGCCAATGCGGGCGAAGTCTCTTTCGGCTATTGCTCGCCATGGGCTGCGCCCGGTATTCCAATGAAAGCGGTCAAGTGGCTGTTCATGCATCACGCACCGCTCATCCTTCGCCCCAAGGTCGATGGCGCGATGCTGTCCTGGCTCGTGAAGATGCTGTCGAACTGCACGTCTGAGCGCTACGCGATCAACAAGAGCCGGATGCTGCGCCTTGCCGATTATAGCCGCACCTCGCTCGCTCAAGTGCGTGAGGAAACCGGCATAGCCTATGACGAGCGCATGCAGGGCACGCTGCAGCTTTTCCGTACGCAACAGCAGCTCGATGCCTCCGCCAAGGACGTCAAGGCTCTGGCCGCCGACGGTATTCCCTATGAAGTGCTCGATCCCGAGGGCTGCATCCGCGTCGAGCCAGCCTTGCGGCATGTTCGCGAAAAGATCGTTGGCGGCCTGCTGACGCCGAAGGATGAGACCGGCGATTGCTTCAAATTCACCAATGCGCTTGCCGCCAAGGCGGTCGAACTCGGCGTGCGCTTCCAGTATGGGACCACCATCAAGGGTCTCGACGTACAGGGTGGTCAGGTTCGCGGCGTCGTGACCGATCGCGGTCGTGTGGATGGGGACGCCGTTGTCGTCGCGCTCGGCAGCTACTCGCCGATCATGCTCAGGCCCCTCGGCATCAAGCTTTCGGTCTATCCGGTCAAGGGCTATTCGCTGACGATCCCGATCACCGATCCCTCGCGTTCGCCGGAATCGACGGTCATGGACGAAACCTACAAGATCGCGATCACCCGCCTCGGCGATCGCATCCGCGTCGGCGGCATGGCTGAAATCTCCGGCTATACCAACGATCTCGGCCTTGCCCGGCGGCAGACGCTCGAACATTCCGTCACCGATCTTTTCCCCGGCGGCGATGTCGCCAAGGCCTTGTTCTGGTCGGGCCTGCGACCGATGACGCCGGATGGAACGCCGGTGATCGGACCGACGAAGATCAAGGGACTGTTTCTCAACACCGGACACGGCACGCTTGGATGGACGATGAGTTCCGGCTCGGCGCGGGTCATTAGCGATCTCGTCAGCGGCCGCAAGCCGGACATCGACGCGACGGATCTTGCGATCAGCCGCTACGCCTGATCCTGCTTAGCCCGATTACATGCAAACAAGGGCCGTATCCGCGAGGATACGGCCCTTTTGGTGTTGAGGCGAATTCTGCGGGAAGCGGATAACCGGCGCGCTCACCACGCGCCAGCTCTCGATCAATGCCTTGGAATGCGCGGCAGGAAGATCGTGAACAGACCGAGCAAAGGCAGATACGAGCAGATCGCGTAGACAAAGGCGATACCATGCGTATCGGCGAACTCCCCAAGGGCCGCCGCACCGAGGCCACCGGCCCCGAAGGCAAACCCGAAGAAAATACCGCCGATCAATCCAACGCGGCCGGGGATCAATTCCTGCGCGAACACCACGATCGCCGGGAATGCCGAGGCGAAAACGAGCCCGATTATGACGGTCAGGACGCAGGTCCAGAACAGGTCCGCATAGGGCATCAGCAACGCGAAGGGAATGACGCCGAGGATCGAGAACCAGATCACGAAACGTGCGCCAAGGCGATCGCCGACCGGGCCGCCCATGATCGTACCGGCAGCAACCGATCCGAGGAAAAGGAACAGCATCAGCTGCGCCTCACGAACGTCGAGGTGGAACTTTTCGATGACATAGAAGGTGAAATAGCTCGAGATGCTCGCCATATAGACGTTCTTGGTCGCCGTCAGCAGGATGAGGATTGCGAGTGCCCACATCGCCTTGTTGCGTGCGATCGGCAAAGTGCGGTTCGGCGCGGGACGGGCAGCCTGCGCGCGGCGATGGTTGATGTACCAGGTGCCGACCCAGCTCAGAACGATGAAGCCGATGACGGCCAGCACCGAAAGCCAGGCAACACTTTTCTGGCCGTGCTGAATAACAAAGAACGCGGCGATCAGCGGGCCGATTGCCGAGCCGGCATTGCCGCCAAGCTGGAACAGCGACTGGGCGAGACCATGACGACCTCCGGATGCGAGACGCGCCACGCGCGATGCTTCCGGGTGGAAGACCGCCGAGCCGAACCCGATCAGGCAGGCAGCGACGAGCAGCATGGGGAAGCTGCCGGCATAGCCGAGAAGCACGAGCCCCGAAAACGTGCTGATCATGCCGACAGGCAGCGAATAGGGCATGGGCCATTTATCGGTGACGATGCCAACCACCGGCTGCAGCAGCGACGCCGTGATCTGGAACATCATCGTCAGCAGGCCGATCTGCACGAAATCGAGCGCGTAATTTTCTCTGAACATCGGATAGAGCGATGTCAGCAGCGATTGCATGATATCATTCAGCAGATGGCAGGTGCTGACAGCAATGACAACCGAGAGCGTTGTCTTCTCGAAGCGGGTTTGCGCACCCGAAAACGCGGCAACCATGGGGGAATCCTTCCAGCGCCGGCGGTCTTGCCAGCCAAATTGATCGATCCGCCTTTTACACGGCTTGCGAGTGACCTTCTTTCGTGTTTTGGTCCAATAGTTTCTCGATCGGGCCATTATGGAAAAGCTGTCGAAGCAATTGCTGGCAACCCTCGACGACGTGCATGTCCGGAACATGCGCTGGATGGAGGATTCGGATGCGGATGTGCTGGTTCACAGCGCCGAGCCTCCGCGTGGCTACACCGTTCCGTGGCATCATCATCGCCGTACGCAATTGCTCTGCATTTTCTCCGGGGTCGCCCTGATCATGACCGCGCGCGGTCGCTGGATGGTGCCGCCGGGCCATGCCCTTTTCATCCCTGTCGGGCTGGAGCATTCCATCGAGATCCTGAGCGATGTCAGCATGAAATCCGTCTACGTAGCGCCGCGCAGCCAGACTCAGAAGGATGAGGCTCCGCGCGTCGTCGAAGTAACGGATCTTGCCCGCAGTCTGCTGCTGGAAGCGATCCGGCTGCGGGAGGCGCCGGTCAGCCATCGAAAGGCCAAGTTGGTGCTTTCGCTGCTTGTCGAGGAAATCACCACATTGCCGGAGCGCCCGCTCGGCCTTCCCTTCCCTTCCGACCGCCGGCTGACCGCGCTTTGCCGGGACTATCTTGCCAATCCATCCCCCAACGCCCGGCTGGACGATTGGGCCGAAAAACTCGCGATGAGCCGACGGACCTTCACGCGCCAGTTCCGCAAGGAAACCGGCATCAGCTTCACCACCTGGCGCCAGCAGGCAAGCGTTTTCGCCTGCCTTCCGCGCCTGGCAGGCGGCGCTACCGTAACCAATGTCGCGCTCGAAGCGGGCTACGAAAGCGTTGCGGCTTTCACCACCATGTTCCGGCGCATGCTCGGCGCTTCGCCGCGTGCCTATACGATCAACCGCTGGGCCTTCGAGCGACAGGCTTAGGTCCGTGCGACCAATCTCATAGCCATGCCTTGAAACGGGCTGCCTCTTCCGGCAAACAGCGCTGAAAATAAGGATCAGCATATGCGGCACATTCATATCGTCGGTATCGGCACCGGAAATCCCGAACATATGACCGTGCAGGCGATCAATGCGCTGAATAGCACC
>NZ_JAELUG010001265.1 GCF_016429255.1 Rhizobium sp. ASV8 | reverse complement strand
CCCCCCCCCCCCCCCCCCCCCCCCCCCCCCCCCCCCCCCCCCCCCCCCCCCCCCCCCCCCCCCCCCCCCCCCCCCCCCCCCCCCCCCCCCCCCCCCCCCCCCCCCCCCCCCCCCCCTTTTACAAGCCCAAGACGGCATACGAGATTTAATAGACCGTCTCGTGGGCTCGGAGATGTGTATAAGAGACAGGCGTTGGAGAGCAGGCCGGTGATCGCGGAGTTGTTTTCCGCGAGACGGGCAATGATGCCGTTGACGCTTGCGAGCAGGTTGTTTTCCAGCGCGCTGACGGTGCCGACAGCATGTTCGGTACGCGAT
>NZ_JAELUG010001264.1 GCF_016429255.1 Rhizobium sp. ASV8 | reverse complement strand
CCCCCCCCCCCCCCCCCCCCCCCCCCCCCCCCCCCCCCCCCCCCCCCCCCCCCCCCCCCCCCCCCCCCCCCCCCCCCCCCCCCCCCCCCCCCCCCCCCCCCCCCCCCCCCCCCCCTTTTTTCACGCCTAAGACGGCATACGAGATTTAATAGACCGTCTCGTGGGCTCGGAGATGTGTATAAGAGACAGGGCGATGAAGAGTGTGGACGGAAAGATGGCGGACGCCCCGGCCTATGCGACCGACGAATTGGCGGGGGCGGGAGAGGCGATGCAAATTGCCGCGGGAAATCCAGCCGCTGCTACGGAAAGCGATAT
>NZ_JAELUG010001263.1 GCF_016429255.1 Rhizobium sp. ASV8 | reverse complement strand
CCCCCCCCCCCCCCCCCCCCCCCCCCCCCCCCCCCCCCCCCCCCCCCCCCCCCCCCCCCCCCCCCCCCCCCCCCCCCCCCCCCCCCCCCCCCCCCCCCCCCCCCCCCCCCTTTTTTAATGATCCGCCCACCACCGAGATCTACACCCACGACACGTCGTCGGCAGCGTCAGATGTGTATAAGAGACAGGTACCATTGAGTCACGATAGGCGATGCTGACATAGTGAGCCGACATCCAGCCCCGCCGGCCCGCGACCCTGACGTCACACCACTTGTATCCTTTTTCGCAACCGTAAAGATGAACGCGGGAACCGGC
>NZ_JAELUG010001262.1 GCF_016429255.1 Rhizobium sp. ASV8 | reverse complement strand
CCCCCCCCCCCCCCCCCCCCCCCCCCCCCCCCCCCCCCCCCCCCCCCCCCCCCCCCCCCCCCCCCCCCCCCCCCCCCCCCCCCCCCCCCCCCCCCCCCCCCCCCCCCCCTTTTTTTAATGATCCGGCCACCACCGAGATCTACACCCACGACACGTCGTCGGCAGCGTCAGATGTGTATAAGAGACAGGTATGAAGATGGACATCGCGTCGAGCCGCATCAGCATCGTCGTGCCCAGCTGCTCTACGGCTTTTCCGGCGTGGTATTGGCGACCACGCCGGACGGCACCCTCGTCATGCCGCCGGAAAGAGGAATG
>NZ_JAELUG010001261.1 GCF_016429255.1 Rhizobium sp. ASV8 | reverse complement strand
TTGATGTGCGGAGCGAGTCGCAACCGAAGTTGCCGTCTCGTCGGCTGCGGATCACAAGACGCCTCAAGACGGAACACTCGTTAGTAAAATGTTAACCTCCCAAGACCACGCTTGACCATATTGGACCTGTCTCTTATACACATCTCCGAGCCCACGAGACGGTCTATTAAATCTCGTATGCCGTCTTCTGGTTGGAAAGGGGGGGGGGGGGGGGGGGGGGGGGGGGGGGGGGGGGGGGGGGGGGGGGGGGGGGGGGGGGGGGGGGGGGGGGGGGGGGGGGGGGGGGGGGGGGGGGGGGGGGGGGGGGGGGGGGGG
>NZ_JAELUG010001260.1 GCF_016429255.1 Rhizobium sp. ASV8 | reverse complement strand
CCCCCCCCCCCCCCCCCCCCCCCCCCCCCCCCCCCCCCCCCCCCCCCCCCCCCCCCCCCCCCCCCCCCCCCCCCCCCCCCCCCCCCCCCCCCCCCCCCCCCCCCCCCCCCTTTTTTAATGATCCGCCGACCACCGAGATCTACACCCACGACACGTCGTCGGCAGCGTCAGATGTGTATAAGAGACAGGTCATCAACAGGACTGATGTCTTCATTGTCTCGTTCCGCTTCTCGCGCGCGTTGATCCCATCGGTTCGGGGCCGGCCTGTCCTTGGACAGATGAGCCAGCCCCGCTCCATCGCATTACATCAGGCGT
>NZ_JAELUG010001259.1 GCF_016429255.1 Rhizobium sp. ASV8 | reverse complement strand
CCCCCCCCCCCCCCCCCCCCCCCCCCCCCCCCCCCCCCCCCCCCCCCCCCCCCCCCCCCCCCCCCCCCCCCCCCCCCCCCCCCCCCCCCCCCCCCCCCCCCCCCCCCCCCCCCCCCCTTTCCAAGCACAAGACGGCATACGAGATTTAATAGACCGTCTCGTGGGCTCGGAGATGTGTATAAGAGACAGAAAGCGGCAGCGCGCCGCCATGCACGCGCTTCAGCAGCTTCTCCGCAGCCATTTCCCGCAGATCCCTGCGGATCGTGTCTTCCGACAGGTTGAGATCATCGGCCAGGGCCTTGGCGATCACTTGGC
>NZ_JAELUG010001258.1 GCF_016429255.1 Rhizobium sp. ASV8 | reverse complement strand
CCCCCCCCCCCCCCCCCCCCCCCCCCCCCCCCCCCCCCCCCCCCCCCCCCCCCCCCCCCCCCCCCCCCCCCCCCCCCCCCCCCCCCCCCCCCCCCCCCCCCCCCCCCCCCCCCCCCTTTTACACGCACAAGACGGCATACGAGATTTAATAGACCGTCTCGTGGGCTCGGAGATGTGTATAAGAGACAGGGTCCCTACTACATCACCGATCTCGTCAACCTGCTCGGTCCCGTCTCCCAGGTTGCCGGCTTTGCGGTGACGCCACGCAAGGAGCGCATCATTACCAGCGAGCCACGCAATGGCGAGCATATCCCC
>NZ_JAELUG010000140.1 GCF_016429255.1 Rhizobium sp. ASV8 | reverse complement strand
CGTCTTGTCGGTAGCCGGCAAGCGTTCGGAGGTCAGGGTCGCACAAGGCGAGACCCACGCTCTTGTCGAGTGCCGCATCGACAATCCGCAGGTCTGGTGGCCGCATGGGATGGGCGGGCAGCCGTTATACGATCTTGACCTGCAGTTGGTCGGATCGGATTCGACAACCCTCGACGGCTGGAAGCGCCGGGTGGGATTTCGGTCCGTGCGGCTCGACACGACGCCGGATGAAATCGGTTCTGCCTTCACGCTCGTCGTCAACGACGTGCCTGTCTTTGCCCGCGGCGCCAATTGGATCCCCGACGACTGTTTCCTGCCGCGCGTGACCCGCGAGCGCTACCGCGAACGGATCGCCCAGGCCCGTGATGCCAACATGAACATGCTGCGCGTCTGGGGTGGCGGCATCTACGAGACCGACACCTTCTACGAGGAATGCGATGCCGCCGGCATCATGGTCTGGCAGGATTTCCTGTTTGCCTGCGCGACCTATCCGGAAGAGGAACCAGTCTACAGCGAGGTCGAAGCAGAGGCGCGCGAGGCGATCACAAGGCTCATGCCCTATGCTTCGCTGGTGATTTGGAACGGCAACAACGAGAATATCTGGGGCTACTTCGACTGGGGCTGGCAGGACGTTCTCGGAAATCGCCCCTGGGGCGCCGGCTACTATCTCGATCTCTTGCCGAAACTGGTCGCCGAGATCGATCCGACGCGCCCCTACTGGGCGGGAAGCCCCTATTCGGGTTCCATGGAGATTGCGCCGAATGCCGACGAGCATGGCTGCCGGCATATCTGGGATGTCTGGAACGAAGTCGGCTACGAGACCTACCGGAACTACATCCCGCGCTTCTGCTCCGAATTCGGCTGGCAGGCGCCGCCGACCTTTGCAACGCTTGGCCAATCCGTGCGCGAGAGAGATCGTGCCCCGGCCTCGCCGGGCGTCCTGCATCATCAAAAGGCGACAAGCGGCAACGACAAGCTGCTGATGGGATTGGAGGGCTGGTTCCCGCATCCACAAAATTTCGACGACTGGCTTTTCGTCACCCAGCTCAACCAGGCGCGCGCCATCAGCTACGGCATCGACCACATGCGCTCGCACCGGCCGACTTGCATGGGCACTATCGTCTGGCAGCTCAATGATTGCTGGCCTGTCACCTCCTGGGCCGCTATCGACGGCGCCGGCAGAAAGAAGCCGCTTTGGTATGCGCTGCGCCACAGCTATGCGCCGCATCTCCTCACCATCCAGCCGCGCGGCGACGGCTTGTCTGCCGTCGCCGTCAACGATGCAACGCTGTTCTGGCGGGTGCCTTTCACCGTCGAACGCTTCGATTTCAACGGAACGCTGCTTGCTCGCCACCATGTCTGGCGCATCCTATGCGATCGCTTCGAGAACACCGACATCGAGATTCCGAGCGATGTCGCCAAGCCCGGCGATCCCAGCCGGGAATATCTGCGCGCCCGTCTCGGCGATGCCGAAGCCTGGTGGTTCTTCGAAAAGGATATGAAGTTGCGATATCCGCTGCCTCGCCTCGACATCGAGAGCGCCGAGACACCCGATGGGATCACCGTGACCGTCACGGCGCAATCGCTTCTGCGTGACCTCTGCCTGTTCGTCGATCGCATCAACCCCAATGCCGAAGTCGACGACATGCTCGTCACTCTCGCGGCCGGAGAAAGCAGGAGTTTCAAGATAAAGGGCATCTCCAAGGAAGCGTTTGACGATGCCGATCTATCGACCGTGCTTCGCACGGCCAATGAAGTTGCAGACCCTCCGCATCACTGAATCCGAGCCCGGTTTGCGCCCTATATCCCGTGAATAGCGCCGGATCGGGGCGGAAATCGCGTGCAGACCGTCACGAAAGATTGCGCGGATGAAGGGCGAATTGCCTTCTATGATCGGGCGCCGCCTTGTGATCTAGTGCACCTTATCCGATCCATGAATCAGCGAGACACCGCTTATGTCGTCCGACGCCAATCGCAGCTTTCAAACGCCCCGTCGCGAAGAACTCGGTCTTCTCACACTTGGAAACAGCGCCGGTCTTTCGGCCTCGGCTTTGCCGAACGGTACGCTGTTCTCAATCGATTTCGCCGACCAGCAGGGCGGCGTCATGATCAACCAGGTCCTCGGCTCGCCCGTTTACGGCGGGATCGGCAGGCTTTATCTGCGCGTTGGCGGCACCAGGCCAAGAACGGCTGAAATCGTCGGACCGAAGGCAGCAGTGCGTTTCGGCCATACCGAAGGCGGCTTTTGCTGGAGCGGCGAAACGGCAGGCATCAGACACACCGTCAGCCTTCGGCTTCATCCGAGCGAGACCGCATGGTTTTGGCAAGTGTCGCTCGAAAATTCAACCGGTGCGGCGATCGAGGCAGATGTTGTCCTTCTTCAGGATGTCGGCCTGGGCGACCGCGGCTTCCTGATGAACAGCGAAGCCTATGCCTCGCAATATATCGACCACCATATTGCCGGCCATGCCGTCTTCGGGCCTGTCATCATGAACAGACAGAACCTCAAGCAAGGCGGTGGACGCAATCCGTGGTTGGCGCAAGGTTGCCTGGAAGGAGCCGCAGCCTACGCGACAGACGCAATCCAGCTCCTCGTCCCATCGAAAGACAATGACGGCGTCATGGTGCCGGACTTCGGCACCGGCTTGCCGAGCATCCGCAGGCAGCACGAGGTTGCCTGCCCGGCGATCCAGTCGAAGCCGCTGACGCTGGCACCGGCCACCCCGGCGACCACGACCTTCTTTGGCCTGTTCGTCGCCGACCATTCGGCGGCCTCAAGCGATGCCGATCTTGCCCGCCTCGACAAGCTCGCGGCATTACATGGCGCACTGGCCAAGGACACGATCGCCGCCACGCAACCTGCCCGCAGCCTCGTTCAGGACGCGCCTCTCGCCGTCAGCGCGAGCCTCGGTCAGTCCGAAATCGATGCGCTTTACCCCAAGCGCATGCTCGAGGAGCACGTGGACGGAAAGCTCGTTTCCTTCTTTGTGCCCGACGGGGCGCACAACCGGCATGTCGTGCTCGCTGACAAGGAACATCTTGTGGCTCGCCGCCACGGATCCATCATCCGCAGCGGGCAGAACATGCTCCTCGACGACAAGACCTTGGCAGCCACCTGCTGGATGCAGGGTATTTTCGCCGCGCAGCTGACCATCGGCAACACCTCTTTCCATAAGCTCTTCTCCGTCTCCCGCGACCCCTACAATCTGACGCGGGCGAGCGGTTTGCGCATTCTCGTCGATCTCGGCGAAGGTTGGCGTCTGCTCGGCGTACCCTCGGCTTTCGAGATGGGCCTCAGCGACGTGAGCTGGACTTATCGTCTGTTGGGCCGCACCATTTCCGTATCGGCAATCGCGTCCGGCGACGATCCGGCCATGCAGTGGAGCGTCACCGTCGAAGGCGACGCCTGCCGCTTCCTCGTCTTCGGCCATATCGTCCTTGGCGAACGCGACTATGAAGCCGTGGCCAATATCGCCATCGACACGGTCAACAAGAAGATTTCCTTCCGCCCGCAACCCTCCTGGCTGTGGGACCGCTATCCGAATGCGGCCTACCATCTCGTCACGTCGACGCCGGATGCCTTCGAGGCCATCGGCGGCGACGAGCTGCTTTATGGCGACGGAATCTCGCGCAATGGTCCGTTCATCGCGCTGAAGTCGCATCCCACGCAGACCTTCCGCTTTGCCGTTACCGGTTCGATGGCCGACGCCGCGGCCGGTGAGGCCTTTGCGGCACGTTATGCCAAGGGTGTGGAGAGCAGCGAGATGCTGGCGCCCGCGCAACGCTTCTGGAGCCACGTGACGCGTGGTGCGCGTATCGAAGGCGATGGTCGGGATGTGGCGGCACAGTCCATCATGGTGCCCTGGATCGCGCATGACGCCATCGTGCATCTGAGCGTGCCGCATGGGCTGGAGCAATATACGGGCGCGGCCTGGGGAACGCGAGATGTCTGCCAGGGGCCGATCGAGTTCCTGCTCGCCTATGAGCATGACGAAGAGGTCCGACAGATCCTCATCACACTGTTCTCCGAGCAGTATCGGGATCGCGGCGACTGGCCTCAGTGGTTCATGCTGGAGCCCTACGCCAATATCCGCGCCGGAGAGGCGCATGGCGACATCGTCGTTTGGCCTTTGAAGGCCCTGTGCGACTATATCGAGGCCACCGGCGACATCACCCTGCTTGCCGAATCCGTGCCTTGGCGGGCCGACGATACCGTACAACTGACCTCGGAACGTGCGACGATCTCCGATCACGTCGAGAAGCTCCTCGACACCGTGCGCAGCCGCTTCGTGCCGGGGACCAGCCTCATTCGCTATGGCGAAGGCGATTGGAACGACAGCCTGCAGCCTGCCGATCCGCACCTGCGTGACTGGATGGTCAGCAGCTGGACCGTTTCGCTCCTGTATGAACAGCTGGTGCGCTATGCCAATATCCTGACGCTTGCCAGCCGCAACGAGGAGGCACAGTCGCTCCAGGCGACGGCCGCCGCCATGCGCGCCGATTTCAACCGGCTGCTGATGCGCGACGGCATCGTTGCCGGCTACGGCGTCTTCGACCCGAGCCATGACGGTGTCGAACTGCTGCTGCATCCCGACGATACAAGGACGGGACTGCACTATTCGTTGATCGCAATGACCCAACCGATGATCGGCGGATTGTTCACGCCCGATCAGCGCCATGCGCACATGAAGATCATCCGCGAGAACCTCTTGTTCCCGGATGGCGTGCGTTTGATGGAAAAGCCGGCGACCTATTCCGGCGGCCCGGAAAAGCTGTTCCGGCGCGCCGAATCCTCATCCTTCTTCGGCCGCGAAATCGGCCTCATGTATGTGCATGCCCATTTGCGCTACTGCGAGGCGCTGGCACTCGACGACGACGCGGAAGCCGTGTGGGAAGCACTGGCGCTCGCCAATCCGATCGCCGTCAGCGGCAGGCTGGAGCATGCATCGCTGCGCCAGCGCAACACCTATTTCAGCAGCAGCGACGCGGCCTTCGACGACCGCTATCGCGCCTCTGCGGACTGGGCTCGCGTCAAGGCGGGCGATATAGCCGTCGACGGAGGTTGGCGCACTTATTCCAGCGGCCCCGGCCTCTATACCAAGAGCCTGATCGGCAATATCTTCGGCTTTAAACGGCAATTCGGCCAGCGGATCCGCCAACCGCTCCTGCCAGCCTCGATCGGTGCTTGCGACGTCAAGCTGGATTTCGAGGCCTGAGTTGATCAATAAGAAGGGAGCCGCTGAGCGGCTCCCTTCTTCATTATCTTCCGAGAGTTAAAGCGGCCTCGTCCCAGACCGGCGCGAGCCCATCAGGGCTGACGAGCCGACCCTTCGGCTGCGCGAGCGCGTGGATTGCAGCTATCTCGTCCTGCGAAAGCGCAAAATCGAAGATGGCAGCATTTTCTGCCGCGCGGGTTTCCGACACCGTCTTGGAGAGGGTGATCAACCCCTGCTGGACGATCCAGCGCAGAACGATCTGGGCAATCGATTTTCCTTGTCGACCGGCAATCTCCTTCAGCACCGGGTCCGAAAGCACCTTGCCATCAGCCATGGCGTAATAGGCGGTTACCGACATGCCGAGGCTGGCGGCAGTCTCCATGACAAGCGACTGGTCGAGATAGGGGTGATATTCGACCTGGTTGTTGACGAGCGGCAAATCGCTGAGGCGCGCCGCGTCGCGCATCAAGGTCCGGTTGAAGTTGGAAACGCCGATATGGCGAACCTTGCCTGCCTTTGCGACTGCGTTCAATGCACCGATCTGCTCGGCAAGCGGCACGGCATCGTTCGGCCAATGCAGAAGCAGGAGGTCGACGTAGTCTGTCTTCAGCTTCTTCAGACTCTCGTCGACCGAAGCGACGAAGGCGTTTTGAGAGTAGTTCTCGACCCAGACCTTCGTCGTCAGGAACAGATCTGCGCGAGCGATGCCCGAGCGCAGAATACCGTCGCCGACGTCAGCCTCGTTGCCGTAGATCTGGGCGGTATCGATGTGCCGATAGCCATTACGCAGCACATAGTCCACCATGCGCTGGGTATCCGGGCCAGGCATACGGAACGTGCCGAAGCCGAGAGCTGGGATGGATGCGCCGTTGGCGTTGACGATTTCCATTGGAATAGTCCTTTACTTTAGATCGTGATCAGGCGGCGTAGGAAACGGCCTGCGTTGCGGAAGCCGAGCGGCGATCGAGTGCGCCGCTCCAGAGGGTAAACAGCAGGGCAGCGACGACGAGAATCGCACCGACCCAGGGTGTGGCGCCGAGGCCCAGCGAGGATTCCACCACCAGACCGCCGACCCAGGCACCTGCGGCTATGCCGAGGTTGAAGGCGGCGATATTGAGCGCCGAGGCTACATCGACGGCGGCGGGGCGAACCTGCCGGGCAAGCTGGACGACATAAAGCTGCAGGCCCGGCACATTGGCGAATGACAGAAAGCCGAGAGCTGCGAGCGTCGGGATTGCAAGCCACGGCGAGACGGCGGTGAAGCTGAAGAGGACAAGCACGACCGCCTGGGCGGCAAACAGCCAAATCAGAGCCCGAACCGGGTTGCCGTTGGCAAGGCGACCACCCACGACGTTGCCGATTGCGATCGCAATACCGTAAACCACCAGGATGAGGCTGACGGCCGAGGCGGCAAACCCGGTGACTTCCTGCAGGATGGAAGCCAGGAACGTGAAAGCGACGAAGGTGCCGCCGTAACCGAGCGCGGTCATGGCAAAGACGATCAGCAACCGACCACTGGCAAGCACTCCAATCTGCTCACCAATGCTCGCAGGCGGCGCTTTCTTGAGATTGGAAGGCAGCAACAGCAAGATGCCGGCAAAAGCGACGATACCGAGGCCCGCGACAGCCGCAAAAGTCGCGCGCCAGCCGAAGGTCTGGCCAATGAACGTACCCAGGGGAACGCCGGTGACGATGGCAACGGTCAGACCCATGAACATCATGGCGATCGCCGAGGCACGACGGTTCTCCGGCACGAGATCGGCCGCGATCGTCGAGCCTACGGAGAAGAATACGCCGTGAGCGAAGGCTGAGAGCACGCGCGCGACCAACAGCGGCGCATAGGACGGGCTCAAGGCCGCCATGCTGTTGCCGATGATGAACAGCGCCATCAGGCCAAGCAGCAGCGGCTTGCGCTCGATACGGCCGGTCAGTGCCGTCAGGATCGGCGCGCCGAAGGTGACGCCAAGCGCATAGACGCTGACAATGAGGCCGGCAAGCGGCAGGTTGATATGGAGGTCGTTCGCCACGGTGGGTAGCAGGCCGACAATAACGAATTCGGTTGTACCGATCGCATAGGCCGCGATCGTCAACGCAAAAAGTGCGAGAGGCATGGGTTCACCCGATCGAGAAGGCAGCCGGAAATCTCGGCTGTGCTGGTTCTTGTTCGAGAGGGAATATGAGGCCGGGACATTCAATCGATAATCACCTATATTGCCTCAACACTTATGAATTGAATTCAAAGCCAGGAGGCAAGCTTGGACAATCGTGCCGGCGAGATGGATGTCTTCGTTCAGGCAGCGACGTTGAGAAGCTTTTCGGCTGCTGGCCGCAAACTGCGCCTTTCGCCCTCCGCCGTCAGCAAGCTCGTTACCCGGTTGGAGGAGCGGCTGGGCACGCGCCTGTTGGTGCGCACAACCCGTTCGCTGCAATTGACGTCCGAAGGAGAGATTTACCTCGAAAAAGCGCGGGCGATCCTGGCGGATATTCAGGAGGCGGAGCGGATCGTGGCATCCGGCGGCGCCACCATCCCTCGCGGCCTGTTGCGCGTCAGCGCCTCGGTTGCTTTCGGGGTGCAATGCATTGTCCCGATCATGCCCGATTTCTTGCAGCGCTATCCGGAGATCGAACTCGATATCTCCCTGACGGACAGCGTCATCGATATCGTCGGGGAGCGTGCCGACGTTGCCATCCGCGCCGGTGCCTTGCGGGACAGCTCACTCAAGGCTCGCAAGCTCATGGAGAGCCGCCGCGTCATCGTTGCCGCCCCCTCCTATGCCGCGCGGAACGGCCTGCCGAAAACACCGGACGAACTCGACGATCATAATTGCCTGACCTTCAACTTTCGCCCGACCGCAGAAGGGTGGCGCTTCCGCGATCCAAGGAGCGGCACACATTTCGTCAAGACTGTGCAGGGGAACTTGCAGGCCAATAATGGACCGACCGTCCGCAGCCTCTGCGTTTCAGGCATGGGCCTCGCCCGGATCGGCCAATTCCATGCCCAGTCGGATATCGACGCCGGCAGGCTCGTGACGGTTCTCGAAGATTTCAACCCGGAAGACATAGAGCAAGTCCATGCCGTCTATGCCGGCCACGAGCACCTGGCGGCCCGCATCCGCGCCTTTATCGACTTTCTGGTTAACCGAATCGGATAGAAATAGCCGGATGTGCACAGCCCGGAGGCAGATTTGGAAACGGCGCTCTATCTCCCCATCAAGACATTTCTCGAAGCCGCGGGCTATGCCGTGAAGGGCGAGATCGGTGGCTGCGACCTCGTCGGGCTGAATGACGGCGAGCCACCGCTTGTCGTCATCTGCGAACTGAAGATGAGCTTCAACCTCGAGCTCATCCTGCAAGCTGTGGATCGGGCCGCTGCAAGTGACGAGGTCTGGATCGCCGCCCGCGTCTCGGCAAAGGGCAAGGGGCGAGAAGGTGATCGCCGCTTCCGCGATCTTTGCCGAAGGCTCGGCTTCGGCATGCTGACGGTATCGGACAGCGATGTCGTCGATATCTTGGTCAGCCCGGTCGCGCCGATGCCACGCAAGAATGCACGGCGCAGATCACGCCTTGTTGAAGAACACCGCCGGCGCAAGGGCGATCCGGCCCTCGGCGGCAGCACGCGCAAGCCGATCATGACAGCCTATCGCCAGCAGGCCCTTGCCTGCGCCGCTGCGATCGAAAACGGCGCGCAACGCCCCAAGGAGATGCGTGAAACCGCACCGAAGGCCCCGCAAATTCTAAGAGATAACGTCTACGGCTGGTTCGAGCGCGTCGATCGCGGCGTCTACGCTTTGACCGAGCTTGGAACGGAAGCGCTCAAGCGATGGCCTGCATCGCAGCCTTAAATATGGAGATTTTCCGGCCGAACAACATTAAATTCATGTAATATCTTAAAATTCGGCAATAAAAACATGATCAATATTTAATTTGTAAAAGTCGTTTGGCGGATCATATTAAACGTCAGCGCCAGTTCAGTTTTATACTTCGCTTCCCCAAAGTAAAATCGGGAAACAAAGGCTCCCGGAACGCATTGGCGCGACTCCATTCGACGCCTGTCCCGGACATGGACAAGACGCCAATTCGCCAACAATCTCGCAAGGGACTTTTGCCATGTCATCTCTTCTTCGCAAACACCGCACCGCCGCCATCGTCGGCGCCGCCATCATCGTCGGCGCAGGCGCCCTGCCTTTCGCCTTCAGCACCTCGGCAAGCGTTGCCGCCGCTGCCGAGCCGGCAGGCATCATCGCACCCGGCGGCTCTTTTGCTCCGATCGTCGATGCCGACAAGCCCGCCGTCGTCACCGTCACCACGACCATGAAGGCGACCGACACGAGCGCCGACAGCAGCAATTCGCCGATGGATGAACAGTTCCGCCAATTCTTCGAGAACCAAGGTATTCCCTTCCCGAAGCAGGCACCGCGCCAGCAGCAGAGCCAGCACGCGATGGCGCTCGGCTCCGGCTTCATCATCAGCCCTGACGGCATCATCGTCACCAATAATCACGTCATCCAGAACGCCGTCGACATCAAGGTGACACTCGATGACGGCACCGAACTGCCGGCCAAGCTCTTGGGCGCCGATGCCAAATCCGACCTCGCCGTATTGAAAATTCAAGCGCCGAAGCCGCTCGCAACCATCGCATGGGGCGATTCCGACAAGCTGAAACTCGGTGACCAGATCCTGGCGATCGGCAATCCGTTCGGCATCGGCACGACCGTTACCGCCGGCATTGTCTCGGCTCGCGGCCGCGACCTGCACAGCGGCCCGTACGACGACTTCATCCAGATCGATGCCCCGATCAACCACGGCAATTCCGGCGGCCCGCTGGTCGACCGTGAAGGCAATGTCGTCGGCATCAACACCGCGATCTATTCGCCAAACGGCGGCAGCGTCGGTGTCGGCTTCGCCATTCCTTCCGATGAAGCCAAGGCGATCGTTGCCAAGTTGGAAAAGAACGGGTCGATCGATCACGGCTACCTCGGTGTCGCGATACAGCCGGTGACCTCCGATGTCGCCAACGCCATGGGCCTGTCGAAGACGGAAGGCGCGCTGGTTGCCAATGTCACCGACGATACGCCGGCCGCCCGTGCCGGCATCAAGAGCGGCGACATCGTCACCGCTGTCGGCAACGAGACAGTCAAAACGCCGAAGGACCTGTCACGGCTCGTCGCTGATCTTGCTCCTGGCGACAAGCGCTCGGTCACCCTGTGGCGCGATGGCAAGAGCATGGATGTCAGCGTCACCATCGGCGGCAATGACGACACCAAGCAGGCTTCAAACGAGAATGGCGACGGCAAGGTGCAGCCTTCAAACCAGCCGAGCATCGGCGTCGGCCTCGCCAACCTTACGCCCGATGTCCGCCAGCAGTTGAATCTGCCCCGTGGCGTCGAGGGTGCGGTAGTCGCCAGCGTCAACCCGGACAAGCCGGCCGCCGCCGCCGGCATCCAGACCGGCGACATCATCGTCTCCGTCAACGACCAGCCGGTGCGCAACGCCCATGAGGTGCAGACGGCCGTCGCCAAGGCCGGCAAGGATGGCCGTAAATCCGTCTTGCTGCTGATCGAACGTGACGGCGACAAGACCTTCGTTGCAGTACCCTTCTCGGCTGCTTAAAGGCCTGAAATCCCTCATGATCGGCCCGCTTTCTTCCAGGAAGCGGGCCGATTGTCGTTACGTCACCAGCAATCCCTGGCGTTCCGCGAGACCGATCGTCGCCAAGGTTCCGGCGTTAAACGGCAGAAAGTCCGCTTCGATGCCGTCGCTGAAGATGACCCCATGCTCGGCCATCTCCGACATCACAGTCATCGGCATCTCCGTTCCAATCTGCCCCGAGACCAGCGAAACGCCTGTGGTACGGCTCGGGAACGGTTCCCGCACGAAATAGTGCAGGAACTCGGCGTCCCAGGGAAATGAAGCGTCGGCAATGCCCACCGGTAACTCAAGGCCGCAACTCGCGGCCGCTCCTGCCCAACCGGCATAGAGGCTTTTCAACCATCCCGTCGACCCCATGCCTGTGGAAACGATGATACCACTCGACGATTGCCGTTCGTGCCTTTCGCCGACATGCAGATCGTACCGCGCCGAGACATGGCTGCGCGGGCCGATGAAGAGGTCATTGACCGCGTAGAGCACCTCGCCGGTATTGAGCGCAGCCTTTGCCATGCTGACGCGCTTAAGTGGCCGGCGCTGGGCCAAGGCCTCGGGTAGAACCTTGCGGACATCGGCCGCCTGGAACGGTAGCAGGACGCCGTCCCATCGTTTGGGATCGGGATTGACGCCAAGCACATTCTGGCCGTCGAGATACTTCAGCGTGTTGGCGACCAGCCCGTCCTGCCCCAGCACGACGACGAGATCATCGGCGCCGAAGATGAAGTTAGCGAGATAACGCCGATTGAGCCTCTGCACCCTGGCAATGTCTCGCAGGCTGGCCTCGACATCGCGGACCGCCGCCTGATAGTGCTGCTGCTCCGCCAGATAGTCGTCGAAATCCGCGCCTAAATGTTCGACATAGAATTGCGCCTGCTGAACGGTGTTGAAGCGCGCGACAAGTTCGTCGAGACGGGTGTCGCGCACGATCAGGACGATCTTCCTGTCCGCAACCCTTTTATCGTCCGAGGCCGACATGGCTCACCCCCTTGCCTGTGGCTGCAGTATTTCGCGCAGGAGATCGGGAGTAACGTTGAGCTGGCCGATCTTGGTGGCGTTGTCGGCAAGGTCGCGGAAGGCGAGCGCCATCAGCTGGCCGGGATCCATGCCGACCGAGGCCAGTGCCTGCAGCATCTTGGGATCGGCGTCGCCGAACGACTTCATCATGGCGGCAAGCCCATAAGCTTTCGCGTCGGCCTCCTCGCGAGCATTACCCGAAGCGAGAGCCACCAGAGCCTTGTTCTGCTCTTCAAGCGCGATCTTGCCGGTCATCTCCTCCTGACGGATCTGCAGCCGCCGTTCCTGTACCGAACGTTCCGCATCCATCTGCGCCTCGCGGACCTGACGTTTCTTGTTCTCGACGGCGATCTCAGTCGCCAGCTCGTTTTCCTTGATGGTTCGTTCCTGCTCGACGCTTGCGTTGCGCCGGGCGTAGATCGCCTCGTCGGCGCTGCGCAGCAGCGCTTCGCGCGCCCCGGCTTCCAGAGCCTTTGCGGTTTCCGGTTTGGGCTTCACCGCCAGGATCGACAGGCTGAGCAGCTCGAGACCCAGCGCCCGCAGCACCGGGTGATCATGCAACGCCGCCGCCACGCGCCCGACGAGCAACTCGCCGGCGGCCAGCACCTCCTTCAGCGACAAGGCTTGAACTTCGGCACGCATGACGACCTGAACCTGGTCGATCAAACGTTGCGACAGCTTCTGTGGATCTTCCGATCCGTAAACACCTTTGGCGCTCAGCGAAAAATCGAGCAGTTCGGCGGTCCGTTTCGGCTCGGCAATGCGATAGGTGATCTGCCCTTGAACGGTCACCTCTTGGAAGTCCGAAGTCACCTCGGGAAAGATGAACGGCTCGTTGACGCTTGCCGTCGGCACCACGACCAGCGAGGTCGACGGGGCGAAATACCAGAACGAAAGCCCTGCGCCCTCTCGCTGCGGCCGGCCGCTGCGGTACTGGATCACATACTGTGTCGGCTGAGCCTTAATGAAACGAAATCCGAACATGACTGCCTCCTGAAAAGTGGCGCTGCAAACTGCGATGAGGCGAACAAACATCACTTATTGTATTTTGTCAACTAAGTTAGTTGCAACTTTACACTAAGAGCCCGTTGCCGTATGGTCGAAGCCATGAGCAACCCTGAAGATATTCACCCAAGACCGATCGTTTCGGTTGATCTCGCAATCTTCGCTTTGACGCAGGACGGACTTGAAGTTCTCCTGACAAAGCGCGGTGCGGAGCCGTTTGTCGGCAGCTGGGCCCTGCCCGGCGGCTGGATTCACGTCGATGAAGACCGGGACCTCGAAACGGCGGCGCAACGTGTGCTGACCGATAAGACAGGGGTCGCGACGCCCTACTTCGAGCAAGTTGGCGTTTTCGGAAATACGACACGCGATCCACGCGGCTGGAGCCTGAGCGTGACCTATATGGCCTTGATCACGCAGAATGCCGTCATCCCCACGCAAGGCGGCAATGTCACCGACGTCGCCTGGCATTCGATCAGCGACGAGGCGACAATGGCCTCGCTTGCCTTCGATCACACCGCGATTTTGAAGGCGGCTGTCACGCGGCTGCGCAACAAGGTGGAATACACGACCTTGCCCGTGCATCTTTTGCCGGAAGCCTTCACCCTGAGCGAACTGCAGACCGTTTACGAGCGGCTTCTTGGCCGCGTTCTTGATAAATCCGCTTTCAGAAAGCGCATGGCGGAAGTTGATTTCATCGAGCCGCTCGCGGGGAAAATGCGCCGCGGCAGCAATCGTCCCGCCCAACTTTACCAACTCAAGCAAGCGCGCTCGACTGCCTTCTTCGACCGAACGATTTGAGACAGGCCAATTGCGCAGAAGAGGCAATTCGTCTTTGACACACAGCTCTTTTTGTCCAAACTCTGCCTTTGTGATGGTACAAATAGGCACGGGGCCGATTGAAACGGCTCGACAGGAAGTCTAAGCCCTACCGGTCAGATCGGCGGCACAGGCCCGGTAAACAGGATTAAGCGGCGGCAGGAGTTGGAGTGACTGATCCCTACGATATTCTCGGCGTTGCGCGCGATGCGAACGAGGAACAGATCAAGGCTGCCTATCGCAAGCGCGCGAAGGCGGCTCATCCGGATTCCGGCGGCGACACCGATGCCTTCGCACGGCTGCAAAAAGCCTATGAGTTGCTTCTGGACCCCGTGCGCCGCAAGGTGTTTGACGACACCGGCTATGATGTCGAGTTGACCGATGCCGTCGACCTGCAGGCATTGGTCGCGATCGAGAAACTCATCACCGAAATCGTGCTGGACGAACGGGCGCCGGGCACGTTCGATCCCGTCGCAAAGATGCGCGCGAGCCTTCTCGAGGAAATTCGCAAGGCGAATTTCAGCAAGAGCGAGCTTGAGCGGCACTCCAACCGCATCAGCCTTCATCTCGACCGGTTGGGCCAGCGCCCGGGCAAGGATGTCGTCGGCCACATGCTGCGCGCGCGCATCAAGGCGATCGCCACCGCCATCAGCGAAACGCAGGCAAAGATCGGCGCCACCGAACGCGCCTGCGACATGCTGGAAGGCTATCTCTATGAGATGGACGGCTTCGAGGACCATTCCGAGGTGGACGCCGCTGCAGAGATCGAATGGGAAGAGCCGCGGGTTCGCTCTGCCGCGCAATAGATCGCACGTTCCCGTCGCCTTCAGGAAACAGATTTCGCGTCTACCTTGATCGCGAGATCATTTTCAGCAACGCAATGTTGCAATGCAATAATCGTCCCTAGACAAATAGAAGACCTGGCCTAGATCAAGCCTCCAGTACGCCAGCTGTTCCATCGCAAGATGGCGGCACGGCAATTGATCGATGCGGGAGAATGCCTGCCTCGGTCGACAATCGAAAAGGCGGGGTATGCGGTTGCTGGCTTCCGAAGCGGATGAAATCGTCTTTGACCATCTGAGTGAAAACCGATCGCGGGCAGCCTTGAGAGGCGCATTCTGGTCGGCCTTGGACACATTGATCCCGACAGCGCTGAACAGTCTCGTCTTCGTCGTGACCTCGAGATTTCTTCTGCCGCAGGATTTCGGCCTCGTGGCCCTCGCCTTCGCCATCGTCAGCTTCACCGCCGGCTTTGGCCCCACCGCCTTCGGTGAGGCGCTGATCCAGCAGAAATCGATCCGGCGCAGCCATCTCGATACGGTCTTCTGGCTCTCGTTTTTCTCGGCCGCCATTCTTTATGCCGCGCTGTTTGGGCTATCTTCGACCGTTGCCCATTGGGTCGGACACGATGAGATCGTCAATCTTTTGATGATCATCGGACTGAAAATCTTCTTCGACATGATGATCATCGTTCCCAATGCCCTCATCGGCAGGACGATGTCCTTTCATCTGGCGGCCGCGCGCACCGCGATCGCAACCGCCGTATCCGCGACCATTTGCCTATCGCTGATCCTCGCCGGTTTCGGGATTTGGGCGCTCGCAATCGCGCAGATCGCGGCACCTGCTGCGGCCTGCATTGCGGCCTTCTGGGGCGCCAGATGGCTGCCCGGCGTCCGGATCAAGCTCTCGAGCCTGAAAGAGCTGTTGCATTACGGCATTTTTGCCTCGGGCAACCGCTTCCTGCAGACGATGAATCTCGACCAGTTGATCATCGGTACGCTGGTAAGCCCGGCGGCCCTCGGCATCTATAATTTCGCCCGGCGGCTCTATGAAATGCTCAACAATGTCGTCGCCGGCGGCCTGACCTCGGTCAGCCACGTGCTGCTTTCGTCTTTGCAGCACGACCAGAACAAGGTCCGCGAAGCCTTCCTGATGGCGACCTTCGGCTGCTCTCTCGTGTCTTTCCCCGCCTTCATGGGGCTTGCCGCCGTTGCCGACGACGCCATTCCGTTGATCTTCGGGGCACATTGGACCGCGGCGATCTGGCCGGTTCGCTTCTTCTGCGTAATCGGCCTCATGGGCGGCATCGGCGTGATCCAGGCATCACTGATCACCAGCCAGGGTAAATCCGACTGGTGGTTCTACTATCAGCTGGTGCGCAACATCGTCACCATCGCGACCGTGTTTATTCTCTACCCTTACGGCGTATCGACCATCGTCTTCGCGCTGATGCTCGAAGTGCTGATGCTGTGGCCCGCCACATTGTGGATGGTTTCCCGGTTGATCGGGCTCAGCATTCCGGAATATTTCGGTCAGTTCCTGAGACCGATCGCCGCTTATCTCGGCATGCTCGTCGCCGTCCTCGCGACGTCGTCGGCGCTCAGCGACTGGTCGATGGCCGCGCGCCTCGTCAGCGAGATCCTTGTCGGCGGCATCACCTACTCGGCCCTGATCTTCCTACTATGCAGGGAAAGAATCCTCTTCCTGGTGCGCACGACTTTGCAAGGTCGCCGCGCCCGAACCCAATAGCAATGCCGCGGATGCAGGCCTCAGGCAAGACTGGGGTCTGCAGCGCCTCTTCAGCTCCCGCAACAGCCGTACCTCCCGTGAAAAGGGCGTGTCATGACACTGGTTACCTTCATCATCCCCGTTCGCCATCAGGCCAATTCCAATGATTGGACTTCGCTGAAAAGCCGGCTGTCCCAAACGATTGCCTCCATTTCCGGGCAATCCAACGGTGACTGGCGCGGCGTGATCGTCGCCAATGAAGGGGCGGATCTGCCGGACCTGCCGCCTAAATTCTCCGTCGAGCGCGTCACCTTTCCGCCGAACCAGCTGCACGACATCAATGGCGCCGACCGGGAAAGGGTTTATGACGCCTTCCGGCTGGACAAAGGGCGCCGGGTGCTCAGCGGCATGTTGTCCGCGCGTGACTCACGCTTTTTCATGATCGTCGACGACGATGATTTCGTCAGCGCCAACATCGTCGAGTTCGCTGCAAAGAACAGCACTGCCAATGGCTGGAAGATCGACCGCGGCTATCTCTGGAACGAGGGAGGCCGGCTGCTGCTGCATCACAATGACTTCGCCAATTTCTGCGGCACCTCACTGATCATCCGCTCCGACCTGTACGGGCTGCCGGCAACCTTCGAGGAGGCCGATATCGACTACATCAAGTCCATGCTCGGCAGCCATGTCCGCATCGGCAAGATACTCGCGGAGGCCGGCTCCCCACTCGGATCGCTCCCCTTCCGCGGTGCCATCTACCGGGTTGGGCACGCAGGCGCGCACAGCAAGTCCTCCAATCTCATCCGCACGCACTTTCTCAACGCATCCGTGTTGCGCCGGCCGCGCCAGCTCCTCTCCAATCTCTCGCGCGTACGCCCTCTGGATCAAAGCCTGCGAAGAGAATTCTTCGGTGCCTGCACGGTCGGATAGGACCCAAGCTGCGCTGTTATCCAGAGAGGTTTTGCCCCATGACGGCTGCTACACCAAGACATAGATACGCCGCCCTGGATGCGATGCGCGGCCTCGCGGCACTCGCCGTCGTCGTTTATCATCTCGACAGGCCCTATGCGCCGTCGGCCTATATCGCCGTCGATTTCTTCTTCGTACTCAGCGGCTTCGTCATCGCCCGAGCCTATGGTGAAAAACTTGCAGGCGGCATGACCGTGTTAGCCTTCATGAAAGCACGCTATGCGCGCCTTTATCCGCTCTTCCTGATCGGAAGCGTTTTCGGCCTCGTGCAATTGCTGCTTCATTGGCAGGCAGCGGGCGTCGGTCGGACCGATCTCGGCGCGAGCATCCTATCGACGGCCT
>NZ_JAELUG010001257.1 GCF_016429255.1 Rhizobium sp. ASV8 | reverse complement strand
ACATCTTCGATGCCGAGATTGGCGATCATCGTCTTCGGACGGATCACCCAATCGCAATTGGTGAGCGGAATTTCGTCGCCCTGCACCGGACCGGCCATGGCAAGGATCGCGGAACGCGGCTGCACCTGTCTCTTATACACATCTCCGAGCCCACGAGACGGTCTATTAAATCTCGTATGCCGTCTTCGGCTTGTAAAGGGGGGGGGGGGGGGGGGGGGGGGGGGGGGGGGGGGGGGGGGGGGGGGGGGGGGGGGGGGGGGGGGGGGGGGGGGGGGGGGGGGGGGGGGGGGGGGGGGGGGGGGGGGGGGGGGGGGG
>NZ_JAELUG010001256.1 GCF_016429255.1 Rhizobium sp. ASV8 | reverse complement strand
CCCCCCCCCCCCCCCCCCCCCCCCCCCCCCCCCCCCCCCCCCCCCCCCCCCCCCCCCCCCCCCCCCCCCCCCCCCCCCCCCCCCCCCCCCCCCCCCCCCCCCCCCCCCCCCCCCCCCTTTTCAACCACAAGACGGCATACGAGATTTAATAGACCGTCTCGTGGGCTCGGAGATGTGTATAAGAGACAGAGCCAGCGCTGGTAGCGGCGCTGAAATCGGGCCATTCCCTGAAGGTAACGGCGACTTCGAAGAAGGGTACGGCGACGTCCTACACCTATTCGCTGAAGGGTGTGAGCGCTGCTCTCAAGAAGATCG
>NZ_JAELUG010001255.1 GCF_016429255.1 Rhizobium sp. ASV8 | reverse complement strand
TGAACCCATCAGTGCCCCGTAACGGTCGGAAATCGAAAGTGACCGTTTTACCGATTGAGAAAATCGCAGGAATGATTAGGACTTGCGCTCATATCTGAGGCCAGACGGAGAGTTGTATGTGCGGTATCTGTCTCTTATACACATCTCCGAGCCCACGAGACGGTCTATTAAATCTCGTATGCCGTCTTATGGGTGAAAAAGGGGGGGGGGGGGGGGGGGGGGGGGGGGGGGGGGGGGGGGGGGGGGGGGGGGGGGGGGGGGGGGGGGGGGGGGGGGGGGGGGGGGGGGGGGGGGGGGGGGGGGGGGGGGGGGGGGG
>NZ_JAELUG010001254.1 GCF_016429255.1 Rhizobium sp. ASV8 | reverse complement strand
CCCCCCCCCCCCCCCCCCCCCCCCCCCCCCCCCCCCCCCCCCCCCCCCCCCCCCCCCCCCCCCCCCCCCCCCCCCCCCCCCCCCCCCCCCCCCCCCCCCCCCCCCCCCCCCCCCCATTTTTCACGCACAAGACGGCATACGAGATTTAATAGACCGTCTCGTGGGCTCGGAGATGTGTATAAGAGACAGGCCATCAACAACGGCACCCAGGGCATGGCGCCCTTCCACTGGTTGAAATGGTCCCACAAATAGGCGCCGCAAAATGCCCAGGCGAGAAAGCCGGCAAGCGCGACCTGCGCGCTGGAGCGAAACAGAG
>NZ_JAELUG010001253.1 GCF_016429255.1 Rhizobium sp. ASV8 | reverse complement strand
CCCCCCCCCCCCCCCCCCCCCCCCCCCCCCCCCCCCCCCCCCCCCCCCCCCCCCCCCCCCCCCCCCCCCCCCCCCCCCCCCCCCCCCCCCCCCCCCCCCCCCCCCCCCCCCCCCCCCTTTCCACCCACAAGACGGCATACGAGATTTAATAGACCGTCTCGTGGGCTCGGAGATGTGTATAAGAGACAGGTTCAGGATCGGCAGATCGCGAAGACTTATGCCGACAATAGTCAAGTTACTTACACTTACGAAAACACGACGAGCCGCCTGAAGAGTGTCCTCGACGCATTGGGACAGACAAAGCAATATAGTTATG
>NZ_JAELUG010001252.1 GCF_016429255.1 Rhizobium sp. ASV8 | reverse complement strand
CACCGCAGCACTGCCCGCCGCTAACGGTTCGGACAGTGCGCCGTTGGCGACAATATCGCCAGCCGGCGTCGTGCACTGATATTGATAGGCACGTCCGAGATAGGTTCGTGTCCCAAGTACCGCAGACCTGTCTCTTATACACATCTCCGAGCCCACGAGACGGTCTATTAAATCTCGTATGCCGTCTTATGCTTGTAAAAAGGGGGGGGGGGGGGGGGGGGGGGGGGGGGGGGGGGGGGGGGGGGGGGGGGGGGGGGGGGGGGGGGGGGGGGGGGGGGGGGGGGGGGGGGGGGGGGGGGGGGGGGGGGGGGGGGGG
>NZ_JAELUG010001251.1 GCF_016429255.1 Rhizobium sp. ASV8 | reverse complement strand
CTTTCCGGCATTTGCGCTTGAAGAGGGCGAGATCGGACTGCTCGATCCGCAGGGCGGCTATGTCCGGCCCGAAGCGGCGATTATGGGTTATTTGAAGCTTGCGGCTGAAGATGGCGCCGTCCTGCATCTGTCTCTTATACACATCTCCGAGCCCACGAGACGGTCTATTAAATCTCGTATGCCGTCTTATGCTTGGAAAGAGGGGGGGGGGGGGGGGGGGGGGGGGGGGGGGGGGGGGGGGGGGGGGGGGGGGGGGGGGGGGGGGGGGGGGGGGGGGGGGGGGGGGGGGGGGGGGGGGGGGGGGGGGGGGGGGGGG
>NZ_JAELUG010001250.1 GCF_016429255.1 Rhizobium sp. ASV8 | reverse complement strand
CCCCCCCCCCCCCCCCCCCCCCCCCCCCCCCCCCCCCCCCCCCCCCCCCCCCCCCCCCCCCCCCCCCCCCCCCCCCCCCCCCCCCCCCCCCCCCCCCCCCCCCCCCCCCCCCCCCCTTTTCCAAGCATAAGACGGCATACGAGATTTAATAGACCGTCTCGTGGGCTCGGAGATGTGTATAAGAGACAGGAGGCAGCCCGAACAGTTGGAAGCGCTTGTCGCCGAGCACGAAGGGCGCGCCCTGGCGCTCCGCGTCGATGTTACCGACAAGTCCACGATCAAGACAGCCGTGGCCGATTCCATCGCCGCATTCGGC
>NZ_JAELUG010001249.1 GCF_016429255.1 Rhizobium sp. ASV8 | reverse complement strand
CCCCCCCCCCCCCCCCCCCCCCCCCCCCCCCCCCCCCCCCCCCCCCCCCCCCCCCCCCCCCCCCCCCCCCCCCCCCCCCCCCCCCCCCCCCCCCCCCCCCCCCCCCCCCCCCCCCCCTTTCCACCCAGAAGACGGCATACGAGATTTAATAGACCGTCTCGTGGGCTCGGAGATGTGTATAAGAGACAGATCCTGCATTTCTTCAAGGAGCAGGACGAGACGCTCTTGAACTACTACCGAACCATTGCCGACAAGGTCGATATCGGCATAGCGCTCTGGAGCCATCCCGATAGCGGCTATCTGATGAGCCCGGAGC
>NZ_JAELUG010000013.1 GCF_016429255.1 Rhizobium sp. ASV8 | reverse complement strand
GATCCTTTTCCATGCGCCAATCGAGGTCGTGCGATCCATGAAATATCTCATTCTGATTTTGAACGTCCTCAGCTTCTGGCTGATGGCGGATGTGGCGCATGCCGGCCCTCTCGTCGCGGCAATCGGCGCGATTGCGCAACTGCTGCCAATAGGCGCTATCGGCAAGCTTTTCCTGACGGTCGCCCTTAATATCGGCCTGTCCCTGATCGAAAAGGCGATGGCGAAGAAGGATCAGCAGCCGGCCGGCACCAAGCTCGAGATCAGCATGGGGGACGATCACCCCATGTCCTTCATCATCGGAAGCTACGCGACCGCCGGCCGGCGCAAATATGCCGGCACCTGGGGTGAGGACGGCAAGACGCCGAATGCCTATTTCACCGATGTCATCGAGATCGGCAGCCTTCCCAACCGTGGTGGCGAGCGCGGCCTCAGCAGCCTCTGGATCGACGATCGTAAGGTTGGCGTCCTGTGGGAAGAGCCACATCCGGACGGTCGCGGCTTTCCGGTGATCGAGTATCGCGTCAAGGGCAAGGACTATCTATGGGTCAAGTTCCTCGACGGTACGCAAGGAGCGCCCGATCCGTTCCTGATGGCCAAATTCGGCGGTCTCGGCGACCGGCCGTGGCGGCAGAGCATGGTCGGTCGCGGCTGCCAGATCGCCATCCTGACCTCGCGCTACAACAGGGACCTTTTTTCCGGTGTCCCTTCGGGCCTTTTTGAGCCGCATCCGCTGCCGCTCTATGACATCCGCAAGGATTCTTCGATGGGCGGCAATGGCCCGCATCGTTGGAATGATCGATCGACCTGGGAGCGAAGCACCAACCCGGCCGTGATGATCTACAACCTTGTCCGCGGCATCTATTACGGCCCCGAATGGGTTTATGGCGGCCAGAATATCGGCGCCTTCTGCCTGCCGGCGGCCAACTGGATGGCCGCGGCGAATGCCTGCGATGCGGCGGTTCCAATCGGTGGCGGCGTCAACGAAGCCGCCTATCGTGCCGGCTACGACGTGCAGTGCGATCGCGAGCCGCTCGATGTCATTTCCGAATTGCTGAAGGGCTGCAACGGTCGTATGGCGGAAGTCGGCGGCGTCTTCAAGATGCTCGTGGGTGCGCCGGGTGGTGCGGTCTATTCTTTCACGGATGACGATATCATCGTTACTGAGGGGCAGGATTTCGAGCCGTTCCCTTCGCTTTCCGCGACATACAACGCCATCGAAGCCACCTATCCCGAGCCTGCCGAAAAATGGGCAACGAAGGATGCGCCGGGACGCTACAACGCCGATCTCGAAGCTCAGGATGGCTATCGGCGCCTGCCGGCCCAGGTACAGCTGCTCGCAGTCCCGTTCGCCAATCAGGTGCAGCGCGTCGGTGTGGCGATGATCCAGGACTATCGGCGCTTTCGGGTGCATCAGATTTCGCTGCCGCCGGATGCCTATCCGCTCGAGCCGAACGACGTCGTTTCCTGGTCCTCGGCGCGCAATGGCTATGACGAGAAGAAATTCCTCGTCGTCAAAGTCGAGCCGCAAGCCAATTTCCTGATCGTCGTCACCCTGAAGGAGATCGACCCCGCTGATTACGATTGGCATCCGGGACTGCAACTGCCGACTGCCACAGGCTGGCTAGGTCCTATCACTCCTCCGTCACAGTCGATGATCGGCTGGACTGTCGAACCCTCCACGATCAAGGACGCCGGCGGGATTGACCGCCGCCCGGCGATCAAGATCAGCTGCGCGCCGGATCTCGATGACGTTGCAGGCGTGTGGGTGCAGGTTCGCGTGAAGGCCAGCGGCGACATGGTCTTCGACAGCGACAGCAATCCCTATGCTGCGCCTTATTCGTGGGTTCTCTCCGGGCAATGGACCTTGCCGAACGTCGACTATGAAGCGCGCGGCCGCTATCTCCCGCAATCAAACCGGCCAACGGAGTGGTCGGCCTGGCTGACCGTCAAGACCCCTAATGTCCTCATTCAAGCGGTCGATATTTTCGACGGCGCGATCATCCAGTCGAAGATCGCAGATGCAGCCGTGACGGCCGCGAAGATCATGGATGAGGCAATCACCAATCTGAAGCTTGCCGACAAGGCTGTTTCGACGGCGAAGATCGAGGTGGCTGCCGTTACCGCCGATGTGCTGGCGAGCAATGCGGTGATCGCCTCCAAGTTGGCGGATGGTGCGGTCACGGCGCGAGCGATCGCCCAGGGCGCGGTGGATGCGACCGCTCTTGCCATTGGCATCAAGGCAGTCGAGGTCGTGAACGCCTTGCCGACAACGGGAAACACCGAAGGCCGGCAGGTTTTTCTAACGACAGATGGCAAGCTCTACCGCTACCACAACGGCGCCTGGACGACGGCGGTTGCTGCCGGCGATGTTAACGGCACGCTGAACAGTGCGCAGATCGCCGACAATGCCATAACCAGCAACAAGCTTGCCGCGCTCGCCGTCGATGCGAGCAAGCTTGCCGATGGCACCATAGTTCCGTCAAAGATCGCCGACGGCGCTATCACCAACAGCAAGCTGGCGGCCCTTGCCATTGACGCCACCAAGCTGGCCGATTCCGCAATCACCGTGACCAAGATCGCGGACGGCGCGATCTCGACCCCCAAGCTGCAGGCCAATGCGATTACGGCCGACAAGATCGCAGCCAATAACATCACCGCAAAGCATCTCGTGCTGGCCGATACGTCGAACATGGCCGACAACGGCTGGCAGGCCGGCAACCTTGAAGGTTGGGAGTTCTCTGGCCTTTACGCCTATGCCTATTCTAACGGCGAGGGTGACGCTTCCGGGTGGTACGCGAGATCAACGGCTCAATGGGCCCAGTTTTTGAGCCGCATGATCGCGGTGAACCCCGGCGAGCAATACTTCCTTGATGTCTGGGTCCAGAACAATGCTTCAGCGGAAGGGGCTTCGATCTGGTTGTTCGGATACGACGCAAACAACGCCAGTATCTTCAACACATATGTTGATGGGGTTACGTCCATTCAGAACAAGTGGGTTCGCCTCAAGGGGCAAGCCACGGTTCCGGCAGGTGTCGCCAAGGTTCGTATGGGCCTTTACAATGCGCATGGCGGTGCGCTGCCGGCGCCAGGAATAGCATGGTCGAAGCCGGTGATGCGCCGCGCGTCTGGCGCGGAGTTGATCGTGGATGGTGCAATCACGGCTGCCAAAGTTGCAGCGAAAGCGATCACGACAGACAAGATTGCAGCCAACGCTATCGTTGCGAAAAACATTGTCTTGCAGGACTGGGAGAACCTTGTCCCCAACGGACAATGGGAAGACGTAGGTAGCCCGCCTACTGATTACTATTACCTACAAGGTGAGGCCGGGGGCACGCTTACGTGGGTAACCGACGTCGCGAACGCGGTTTCCGGCAAAACGTATATGCGGCTCGCAAAGCCAGTAGCCGGAGCGACTTCGGTCTATGCTAGCGGGGCACCGATTGCCGTGGGCAGCAACGGGGCCTTGTATTGGGAGGTTTTCTACAAGACTGATGTCGTGACCAACGCCGGTCTATTCGTTCGCATCATTTGGTTTGATGGTGAAAAGCAAGCGTTACAGCCGCCCGATGATCAAGGCGTAGGTTTCACGGACCTGGTAAGTAACGGTGGTGCCGGAGGTGAATGGACGGCACGCAACGGCAAAATCATCGTTCCCAGCGCTGCTAAGTTCATGGTTGTCCAGTTCATCAATTGGGTAAGCAACACAGCAGCCAAGAATTTCGATATTGGTCGTGTAGTCATTCGTCGTGCTAACGCCGCCAACCTCATCGTCGACGGTTCGATCTCGGCCAACATGATTGGTGCGAGCGCGATAACGGCAGGCAAAATTGCTGCAGATGCGGTGACGACTGGTACAATCGCCGCTGGCGCGGTCTCGGCCGCACAGATCGCGGCGGGAGCGATAACAGCCGACAAACTTGCAGCCGGTTCCGTCTCGGCAAAGGCGCTGGCTATCGGCAATGGCGGCAACCTCTTGTCGAATACCGATCTTTTGGCCGGTCTGACGGGTTGGGGGCCGGAGTACTCGAACGATGCGGCCAGCTTCACGTACGGGTTGCGGACCGACACCTATGCTCCACTACCGGGTTCGATCGAGATCCGCCAGATCAACGGCAATCAGGGAATCGAATATGGTGTGATGGCGCTCGACGCCTACGGAAATAGGCGAGAGTTTGGTGTCAAGGCGAGCGGTTGGTACGAGCTGTCCGTCTACTACCTCGGTCATCGGTGCAATGGCGTGCAGCCGTATCTTGCTGTTTTGGACGCCAACGGCAACCTGATCTCGTACCCAAGTTGGGGCGTCTTTCCTGCGTATCACAATATTGATCCACTGAAGAGTTTGGCGAACTACAGCCGCTTTTGGGGCAAGGTTCAGATGCCGGCGAACGCCGCCAAGGTTATCGTCTTCTTTCGAATGAAGGGAACTGTGGCAGGTCAGGGAGATAGCTATCTTTGGCTGACGCGCATGTACTTTGGCGAAGCCAACGCTAATCAGATCGAGCCGACAGCCTGGAGCGATGGTGGCGTGACCGTTGTTTCTGGCGGCAACATCGCCACCGGTGCGGTATCGGCCGACAAGATCGCCACCAATGCCGTTACGGCCGGGAAGATCGCGGCCGGCGCGGTCGCGGCGGGCACGATCGCGGCCGGCGCGGTGACTGCTGCGACGATCGCAGGCGGCTCCATTACCGGCGACAAGATCGCGGCCAACACCATCGGTGCCAACCAGATCGCGGCCGGCGCAATCACCGCCAAGTCGCTCGTCCTGACCGACTTCTCCAACATGGCAGATAACGGCTGGCAGGGCGGCAACCTTGACGGCTGGGCGACCCAGAACCTTCAGGCATTCTATCTCGATACGGTATCAGGTGATGCGGCGGGCTATGTCGTTCAGTCGTTGGGGCGTGACTGCTGCACATCGAAGACGATCGCGGTGACGGCGGGCGAGACCTATGCATTCGACGCTTGGGTCTACAATACCGACCCAAACACCGCCAACATCTTGGTGATCCAGTATTCTTTCAACGGAGCCGTGACCTACGGGTTTGTCACTCAAACCACGGTGAAGAACAGCTGGATACGCCTGCAGGGCCGCTACACGATTCCGACTGGATGCGTGAAGATCGCGATGCTCCTGCAAGTCGACAAGACGGCGGGCGCGGGCAATTCCTGTTATTGGTCGAAACCGGTTATGCGCCGCGCAACCTCCGGCGAGCTGATCGTAGATGGAGCGATCACCGGCAACAAGATCGCCGCAAACGCGATCACGGCTGCTCAGATCGCCACCAATGCGATCACCACCGACAAGCTGATTTTGGCCGGCGTCACGATCGACAAGATTGCACCCGGTGCGGTGACGGCGATGAACGCCGGCCGCGTTGGGGATCTGCAGGTGATCGGCTCCGGCACCACGATCAATCTTGCTGCCGTTGGCATTGCGGTCGACGGCGATAGCCGCGTCATGATCAATGCGATGTCGCTCGGCCAGTATGGCCAGAACAACAACGGCAAAGACGCGCAGCCGATCGGATGCAACATCTTCCGCAACGGCTTGGCGATCTTCAGCCAGACCTATTACCTCGGTGTGGTCCAGTCGATCGTATCCGTGAGCGGCGGCGGCAGTTCAGGCGGTGCGGGCCAGACCACCACCCAATCGACCTACACGGCCGGCCTCGTTGGCGTGCCGGCGCTCTATGATGCGCCCGGTCCCGGCTATCACGCCTACACTTTCCAGCTCTACGTCCCACCCGGCAACAACATCGGGTGGCGCGAAACCAATATCGTCGCGACCGCTTTCAAGAGGTAGGTCTATGACCGCGTTAGAGACCACATCGGTTCACTACCTTATCTATGGCTCGGATGGGCGCATCCGGCAGCATGGCAACTGCGCTCCAAGCCTCCTGTCGCGCTTTGCCTCGCTTCATGGCGAGGGCTACGCCGTCATGATGGTGCCGGCCGAGCGCTATTCCTTCGATCTTGACGCGACTTCCTATGTCCTTGCCGGCGTCATTACGCCGAAGGGCCGCGTGCTCGATGTCACCGAATATACAATCCGCGCCGATGGCGTGGGCTCAGTGCGCTTTGAGGTGCCGGCTGGTACGTCGGTCATGCACGGCAACGCCATGACCGCGATCGAGGATGGGATCTTTGAATTCATCACCGACGCTCTGGGCGACTATCGGTTCTCCTTCATCGCCCCTGCGGCCTTCCACCATTTCGAGGTGACCATTCATGCTGTTTAACGTTCCCGCCGATCTCACCTTGGAGCGCATCGAGGCGCAGACCGACATTGATCGGCAAGTGCGGCTGGCGCGTATGCTGTTCGTCACCGTCATTCCCGGTCAGGATGCCGTCTATGCACTGAAGATCAGCGAGGCGTTGTCGATCGTGGCCGATCGTGAACAGGGCGCAAACGTCTCCGAAGGCGAAACGCCGCACATCACGGCCGAGGCCGCCGAACATGACGTGAGCCGCTTTGACAAGGCCGTCGAGATCCTGACGCGCGACCAACGCTGGAAGGTTGGCGCTGAGATGATCGAGGCCTTGCGCCGATCGGCAAACGCTGCCCTTGCCGCCGCCAAAACCGCTCCCGAAATCCGCGCCGTTGCCGCCATCGACTGGCAGGCGGTGCGGGCCTTTGCCAAAAACTAACGCAGGAAGGACTGCCATGTACCGCATTGACAGCATGTATGAACCGATGGTCGAGGCGCTGCTCGCCGCTCGATCGGAGAACAAGGCCGATCGCTGGATGGCGTCCGTTGCCTTCTGGCTCGGCCGGCAGCAGATCTACAATGTGCCGGATTTCTGGCTGGCGCTTGCCGCCAAGATCACCTCCGGACTGGATGTGACCGACAGGCAAGCGATCCTCGACCAGTTGAGCAACAAGGAAGCCGCGCTGATCGCTTCTGCCGGCGACTGGCCGGAGACGCCGGCAAGCCTGCTGGCGATCGTCGCCAGCTGGTCTCCTGAACCGCCTCCGGTCGATCTCTACGCCTATGCTGCTTCCAAGCGCTACGCGGTCGAGACTGGCGGTATCGTTCTCAATGGCATGCAGGTCATGACCGATCGCGCCAGCCAGTCGTTGATTACCGGAGCCTATAATTTCGTGCAGGCAAACCCGGATGTGCTGGTGCGATTCAAGACAACGGCCGGCTTTGTCGAGCTGACGACTACGCAGATGATGGCGGTCGCTAATGCGGTCGGCGCGCACGTGCAGGCAAGCTTTGCGGCTGAAGGCACTGTCAACGCCGAGATCGTCGCGGGCACCATCACCACGAAGGCCGAAGTTGATGCGTTCGCGTGGCCGTCCGGTGGCTCCGCAGCGCCCGCAGCTTAAGGAGTCCTGAATGTCGACTTTCGTAAAATCCCTCAAGAAGCAAATGGAGCTGCTGCAAGGTGAAGTCGAGCTCTATGCCAATGCCATCGATAGCCTTGCAGGCGAGCTCGCGAGTGCGAGGACTCAGTTGGCAGCATACGAAAAGCCCAACGGAGACAATGTTCCCCAAACGGCAGGGGATGAGATTGAGCCAATCGACAAAGCTCCTGCGAACATCATCGCAGCTCCGTTGCAGTCTGTTGTTTGATTGCAGGCACAGTCGGTGCGGTCGTTACTAATCAGTTCGCACGGACCAATCCGCCTCGCAAAAAAATCGACCAAAAAGGTGAAGAACAGTAAATGCTTGCTTAATTGCTCAATGAGTATTGGCTACAGGCGTAGCACTTCACGCGAGCCGTGGGGCAGAAGAGGCTGATCCGTTGCCTCACCACATTCGTCAATCAGCAAATCTCCCGCTTGCTTGCCATCCGCGATATCGCGGGAACGCCAAGCAAGCGGATGCGAACTTCAACAGCGCATCAATTCCAATGCAGTCCGCCAAGCAAGATCGCTGCGGGGACGGCAAGTGCTGTGGTTGTGATTATTGCGGAAACACCAATCTTAAGCGCCCTGATACGTCGTGTTCTGACGCCACTCCAGTCATAACTCAAACTCACTAACTCCTGAGAATCATTGGGAATTAGCAAACTAGATCCGCTTTGTGCCTGAGCAAGGTCTCCGCGGGTCTCATCCACAGAGGAAACCATTATGGATCACGCGAAGTTTTTCGCGGCGGCGCGCACATCGCTGTTCGATGGTCAGCTGTCGACACATCAGGTCAAGGGTATGGAAGCCATTCTGGCAGCATGGCGGGCTCAGCCTTTCGACAGTCGTTGGCTCGCCTATATGCTGGCGACCGCCTACCACGAGACGGGCAACTCCATGTGCACCGCGTCGGAAAATCTCAATTACTCGGCATCAGGCTTACTCGCGACTTTTCGCAAATACTTCACGGCACAGCAGGCGGCTGACTATGCTCGACAGCCACAGCGAATTGCCAACCGAGCCTATGCGAACCGTATGGGCAATCGCAGCGAGACAAGTGGCGATGGGTGGCGTTATCGCGGTCGTGGCTTGGTTCAGATCACGGGATACGACAACTATCTGAAGTATGGCATTGCCGACAATCCGGAGATGGCGCTTGATCCTCTCAAAGCTATTCAGATTCTTTTTGATGGCATGATCAATGGCCTCTTCACCGGCAGGAAGCTCGGCGACTATTTTAGCGCCACGGCAACTGATTGGATCGGTGCCCGTAGAATTGTCAACGGTACGGATCGGGCAGAGGAAATCGCAGGCTACGCGAAGAAGTTCGCTGCTGCCCTTGAAGCTGCACGTTGACCAGCTCGCAAGGTAAAGCTGCTGCATCGCCATAGTGGCGTTCCAACGAGATCGTTCCCCGAATGCCGTATGCTTTGACGCAGCTCCGCGAGGTGATTGCGAGTTGGATCAAAGTCGCCGGCGCGGCCTTCGTTTGAAATTCACTCATATTCCCAAGGGGAAAAAATGCTCAATACAAATACGCTTCATAATATTCTGAATGTGCTGATCACCGTGTCGGCGTCGGTCGTTGCCATCCTCCTGGCGGCGGGCTGTACGCAGCTTGCTGATGGCTCATTGGAATGTTCGCAGTCCTTCGTCGCTCCGGGCTACACCGCGGCAGCAATTGCCGCTCTGGGCGCGCTGAAGATTGCCGTTAACATCCTGCGAGACGGTGTCGCCGGATTGATAAAGCCTCAACCGCCCGTCGGCAAAAGAGGCCGACTTCCTGCCGATGCCTTGAACGATGAGGCGTCCGATTTCCAGAATCCCAAGATTTGATAGGGAAGAGCAATGACGATTCACGAATTTCTGGATGCATTGGGCATCAAATCCGGGGTCGTCATCGCCGGTCTCTCCGGTGGGATTCTACGGGGTCTTTCGAGACGCCGATATACGACACGCGAGATCGTGGCATCACCGATTTGTGGGGCGTTGGCTGCGACCTATATGACCGAGCCGGCACTTTTTTACCTGCGGGCCATCAATTGGCCGTTGCCTCAGGAGCAAGTTGCGGCGATGAACGCGACTGCTTTTGTCGTCGGCATGTGCGCCATGTGGATTGCGGATCTGGTTTTCGATGCCATTTCGCGCTGGGTCAAAGGCGGACGTGAGATCAGGTAGCATCGTGCTCGTTCATAGTCTCTGACTATTTGAGATTGCCGTGCATTCACGATTCTGGGGGCAGTTTGCGCGATTCCGGTTGCTGACGCTCGCGGTTGATCTAGTTTTACCCATACGTGTGTGGAGTGACGACACGGAGAGGGAAACAAGAAATTGACCACAGCCCCTGATTTAACCCATCGCTTTGCTATTTCGACCTGGTCTTTGCACCGGGCGCTAGGCGGTACTTATCCTTACAAGCCGTCCGATCCCATGACGTGCAGTCGACAACCGACTTACGGCGCAGGAACCATCGAATTGATTGACTTGCCGCGGCAATGTGCGGAGCGCGGCATATTTCGGATTGAGATCTGCTCCTTTCATTTGCCGAGCCTCTTACCCGACTACATCGCCCGGTTTCGCCGTGCTGCCGAGTTGGCTGGTGTGACGGTTCAGACACTGCTGATCGAGGATGGAGACCTTAGCGATCCCAAAACCGCTCAGCGTGATGCTGAGTGGATGGCTGGTTGGGTGGATATTGCCGTCTCTCTCGGAGCCGAGAACATGCGGGTGATTGCAGGTAAGGCTCGACCGACCAATGTCGCTCTGGCCTTGGCAGAAAAATATTTGGGAGAACTTGCCGAAATCACCTCGGCGGCGGGCGTGCGTCTGGTAATCGAAAATTGGTTCGATCTCTTGCCGGGACCAGCGGAAGTCAATCGTGTCCTCGACAACTTGAGGGGAAGGGTTGGTCTCAATGGCGATTTTGGAAATTGGCAACATGCCGGCAAATATGAAGACCTCGCCAAGATCATGGGACGGGCCGAGCTATGTCATGCCAAGGGGCACTATCCAGCTGCCGGTCTTGATGTGGAGGACTACGTTCGCTGCGTTTTGCTTTCTGACGCGGCGGGTTATCGTGGTCCATTCACGCTGATTTATGACTCGCCGTACTATGATGGCGAGTGGGCCGGGATCCTTGAGGAACGTGCTTGCATCGCGGCGGCGTTGTGCAAAGCGGCGGCGCAATGAGGGCGAGAGCCTGAAGAAAGCCGGCCCCGGTTGCCGGGACCGAACCAGAGAATAGCGTGTTCTTTCCTATCTGGCGAGAATGCCCCATCGGGTGGCTATGCGTTAGCGAAACTCATGATCGTGCAGGGCGCCAAGAAGCTGATCCTGTGTCTGGTAGCCAGCGTTGTAGAGATTGATAGCTATATTTGCCGCAGATAGGCCTTCTTGGCTCTGCAGTCTGATGCTGCGCTCTGCGCACCAGGCAAAGAGGGCGCTGGCGAGCACATCGATGTCGTCGGAGAAAAAAGGCGTGTGGATCATCACAGACATTCGCTAGACCATTCATGGTTAGGGCGTGAACCGGGGCGGGCGTAGGGAACACTGCGGTGAATTTCCAAATTTGCAATCGCGTTCGCCTGTCGGCGTTAATTTGCGCCTGAGATGATACAGCCATGCTGTCCCGTAATGCGACGTAGTTTCTTTATGATACAGCACTGGGGGTTTTACTGGCCTGAAGGCAGAAGTGGGTGCCGAAATTCGTCACGGGGCCTGTGTGGCACAGGGAGAGAAGGACGCCGAGTTCAAACCTCAGCGCCACTGTGCGAGACAAAGCAAGCCTCGAGTCGCAGTTGTTATTGATGAATTGGATGCGACGAATGCACCGCCGCTTCGATTAATTCTTCCGCGTATGAAAGTGCTGATGCCGTGTCTTCGCCATCCAGCTTTAGTTCCTTGCATTTACGATGCAGTGCCCTGCGCATTTGAGATAGAAATGCAGCATCGATATCCACTTCCCCTTCATCGAAGACGTGTATCAAAGCGGACTGAGCGACAATTTCCAGGACCGCAACGCGCCCTTCTATCTCTCCCAGAGATGGAATTGCGTTTCTTTTGACGTGATGTTTGCAATCGCGATGGGTGGTAAGCATTTCGGTGGCCTCCTTCACGAAAAAGGATAACCAACGAGAAGCAAAAAAGTTCAGTTCAGTTACCAAAAAACTTAGAGTTCGCAGTGCTTTTCGAATTTTATTCACCGCCAGCAGCTTTGGGTTGCTGATTATTTCATTGGGCAGAGATTGGGATCTGCCAGTACGTCTGCACAATGCGGCGAACGGCGAAAATCATCGTAGTAAAGGGTCCAGACAGTGGTGTCGGCGGCACGGTAAGGGCCGAATTTAAAATACTGATTCTTGCCAAGTCCGTTGTCCGCATGTCCAATGCGCCCAGTAACTGTAACAATCCATTTATTGTTGGCGAATATCTCGATGTGTCCAGATCCATCTGGTCCTGGTTTGCTATATATCGCGAAGTCTATCCAGCCTGACGCCGGCGTTGGCAGCTGGTTTCCGCGATTTGTTACTTTAATGGCGCTGGTGCAGCCTGTGAATTCCTCACCGTCGCTTGCAGTCCAATTGCTGTCAGTGGCGACCAGTGCGCGCATCTGATTGGTGTCGGGACGGAACCAGACCGGCGTTTCGCTTTGATTGCAAGCTCTCCCATCGTTCCCCTGCTTATCCGTCCCCGCCATTGGAGCGACATAGTTGGTTTCCACTGTGGCAAAGAGCTTGCCGTTGTTGAGGCGTAGGGCCAGAAAGGGACTGAAGTCTCCCTCTGCATTGGGTCCAATTTCTCGCTTCCATTGCGCGATGAGGTAGCGGTGGTCGCCTGAAGGGATGGGTTCGGCGAATTTCACGGCAAAGCCGTACCAAACTCCCTGATCGTAAGGGACGCGGTATTTCGTGCGCTCCCAGATTTCTGCTCTTTCGCTGCAGTTTGCTTTACCCGGAGGGCAGAACGGCTTGACGCTAAGTTTGAGAGCCCCAGTTCCCGAGCGCTTCACATCGGATTGAAATTCGATCGTTCCCGCCTTCTGCTCGAAGTTCTCGCGATAGTAGAGATGACCGGATGGGGCGAAATCCTTGCCGTCGAAGCTGTCGCGCAGCACCATTTGTGCAGGATCTTCAGCCAGGGCCGGGGTTGCCATGCTGGTGCAAGTGCAGGCCAGGATGGCGGGCAGCGCGTATTTTGCATTCATGCCGGGATATTCCTATGGCGGGACATTCGGGAAGCGTTATCAATGACCTGTTCACCGTTCGCAAGCAAGCAAGAGCTACATTGCTTCGCGTGTCATCAATGGCTGCTACGGCCGATTGTACGTGATCTTCCCATATTTGTTCTATCTATTGTATCGTCGGAGGCTCAACTTTAACCGGCTGTTAGACGCTTTGCGGTTCATATCCTGCAAATTGGACCTTGGCTGCGGCTATCAAGGTTCCGGACATGATGGTTCGTTGCTGCAGCCTTATCGATGTTTTGATGTCGGGGATGAGAAAACCGGCTGATGGGCGCTGTTGGGGGCAGCCTTTGGCACAAAATGAAGCTGAGCCGGCCGTAAATCAGGTCGAGCCGCGACGAAAAATCGTGATTTTAACGGCGCACGCTTTCTTGAGCGGCTATCGCAAGGCGTCGATCCACTTCATTGCATCCCGTTGGGCTCACCAGGGGCACGACGTTCATGTTCTCACGATAGGTCATAGCTGGCTAACCCTGCTTAAGGATCGGCCACGTTTCCGAGCCTTGTCGCAGGAGCAGGCAAACCGCTTTCAAACGATTGGCAACAATTTGAGTGCAGGCGCCTATCTTCCGCCACTACACGCCTTCAGCTCGAAGAATCGCTTCTTGAACGCAGCCAACACACTGCTTTTCCGTCTCTATGGCAGTCATCTGCCGCGCTTTGCTCGTCGCATCGTTGCCAATGCGGACCTAGTCTTGGCCGAAAGTGGTTCGGCGCTTGCTTTCTTTAGCAAAGTAAAGAGAGTCAATCCGAAGGCCCGCACGCTCTATTTTTGTCGTGATTTGCTGAGAAGCATTGGTGCGGCCCCTGCGTTGCAAAATATCCAGGCTACCCAGATCGGTCGGTTCGATGCTGTTTGCGTTCCGTCTGAGCGACTAGGAGCTTTGCTTCCGCCGGGCGGAAGGGTGAAAGTCATTCCTCAGGGTGTGGATGCCGAGCTGTTCGATCGGGTCCAGCTTTCCCCGTATCAACCCGGTAGCCGCAATGCCGTTTCAATCGGCAATATGCTTTTTGATCAGGTTTCCGTTGCCGCAATGGCGACGGCTGCACCGCATGTGAATTTCCATGTTTTTGGCGCAGCCTGGAACGGATGGGCGCCGCCCAATGTCGTGATCTACGGCGAACGAGATTTTGAGAGCATCGTACCGTATTTGCAGCATGCTGATTTTGGTATCGCGCCTTATCGGCTGACGGCGGACGAGGTTTATCTTGCGGAATCTAGCCTCAAGCTCGCACAGTACAGCTATTGTGGCTTGCCCGTTCTGTTACCCGATCTCATTCCCTTTACCCGGGCCAACGGCATCGCATACAGCCTCGAAGGTGAGGCGGCCTGGCGTGAGAAGGTCGATGCGGCGCTCACGATGCGGCGCTCGCCGACCTTTCGTGACGGGATCATGACTTGGGACGAAGTTGCCCAAAGAACCTTGGCTGCAGCTTTCGGAACCGTATGACGACCTTACCGTGGTGCCAGAAAAGTCAAGAGCTTGTCGGCGACGGGACGAGATGTGCTGGGCAACTTGCTGCCGATCGTATCGATCAGGATCTTTACGTCTTCCTGTGTGACCAAGCGTAGGAAGCGGATCGCAAGCATGTAGACGACAGCTCCTGCTGGAATCGCAGTCGCAAGCGCGGCCGCTCCGTCGAAACTGTATATGCCGATCCCGGCTGCCGCCGCGCAAAGGAGTGCGGCCACCACCGTTCTTGCCAACGCTTTCACCGGAACGGAGACCCCGACATATTTCCAGGCGGTCCAGCCCAGTAGAGCAAAAGTCAATGTCACGATTGCTGCTCGAGCAATAGCAGCGCCCTGCAGCCCGATCAGCGGCACCAAGGCCGTCAGTAACAAAATCATCAATATGCCGCTTGTGATCTGCACACGTAGCAAAAGAATACTGTGCCCAGATGCGCCTATGACACCCCAAGGAATGACGGATAATCCGGCCAGCCAGACGAATGCGAGCAAAGTCGCAGAAGCGGGGATCGCGGGGTCAAAAGCTTCGCCGAAAATGAGTGGCATCAGATCGGGCATAATTGCGGCGCCGCCGAAGCTGATCGGCAACATCACGAGAGCGACGATGCGAATGACGCGACTATATGCAGCGTCCAGCATCCGTCTATCGTCTTTTGCATGAGCCTCGGTAAAGCTGACGATCAAGGCGGGCGATATCTGCAGCATGACCTGTTCGATCAAACCGGCCAGACCGAGGGCGGCCGCGAAGTATCCAATGCTGTTCGATGAGAGAAAGAGGCCGAGAAATAGGAACTCTATGCGCGACAACACCAGGATCTCGATGAGATCGCTCAACCAAATGTGACGGCCGTAGCGCCGCATTTCTGGAGTCAGAACTTCGTGTGAAAGCTCTACGCCCCGGTCGATGTACTCCCGCAATTGCAACGCCTGCGGCAGGTAACGGGCGACATATCCAATCAAGGCACCCGTCGGGCCAAGCAACCATGCGCCGGCAAAAACCAACGGAATTTGCAGGATACCGCCAAGAGCTGTGGTTCTTGCTGTTTGACCGAATCTATTTCGCCCACGGGCGACAGCGGTTGAAAATACATGGAATGCGTAGCTTAGAAACAGCAGTCCGGTGATGATCCAGAGCCAGGCGTGGTGCGCGCCGCGTTGAACATAGACGATTGCGGCAAAGGCCAGTATGGCAACGCCTACCATCCCGACTGAAATCATGAAGCTGCGGAACGCCGTCCGCACCAACGTTTTCCACGTGTCGCCATCGCCCGAGAGGCTCGCTGTGTTGCGCAGCAACATCTGGGGTAATCCCATATCCGCCAAGGCTGCAGCAGAGGTTGCGATCCACAACGCATAGGCGACTTTGCCTGATCCAGCCGGCCCGAGTAAGCGAGCGGCGATGACGCTGCTGGCAAAGCCGGCGACCAGCGAAATCAAAGTAGCCGCCAGGCTGATCAGCGAACTCTTAAGGAGATTGGACACGGGAGCACTCATGTTGTCTATCTTGAAGGCTGTCGCATAACCTTGTGTTAAAGGCCGGCTGGTAATTTTCACTTGCGTTCTAGTTGAAATCCAAGATGGCCGCCATGACAGATAGAACCGTCGATCGAGACGGGTTCCTCATTCCCGGGTATTTACAGAAGGGGTTGCGCGAGCGTGCGCACAATCTTCTATGGCGCCTCATGTCGCCACTGCCGGACAAGGCTTATTGTGCGTTGAAGTATCGCGTGATCCGCGGCAGATTTCCTAATCTGACCTCGCCTGAAACTCTCACGGAGAAGATTCAGGCCCGCAAGCTTTATGATCGAAATCCGCTTCTGCCACGTTTTGTGGATAAGGCGGATGCAAAGGAGCTAATCGCGGAAAGAGTAGGTCCCCAATACGTTGTTCCGACACTCTGGGTCGGCACCGACCTTGCCGATGTGGATTGGTCTGAGATTTCATTGCCTGCCGTCGTTAAACCCACCCACGCCAGCGGGGTAGGGCTATTTCTCTACGGACAGGGCGATGTGGATCGGCTGCTTGCGAATAATCCTTCTGCTGAGTGGCTGGCGATCGACCATGCATCCTACAACAGGGAATGGGCTTATAGGCATATCAAACCTCGAATTTTGATCGAAAGCATGTTGCTCGTCGAAGGACGTGTTCCGTGGGACTATCGGCTCTTCACCTTCAATGGCAAGGTTTCACATATTGAGATCGATATTCGCGAGAACGGTCGAGGCTACTCCTGCAACTATACCCCGGACTGGCAAAAACTACCGTTCTTTGATCGAGACTACCTCGGTCTCTATCCAGGCGATGTTGCGCGCCCTGCGCGCCTTGACGAGATGATTTCAGTTGCGGAAGCCGTTGCGCACGATATCGATTTTGTGCGTGTCGATTTCTACGCGTCTTCGGAATGGATTCGGATAGGAGAATTGACGTTCTACCCGGGCGGTGGCTTTGAAGTGCTTGAACCGGAAGAGCATGACCTCCTGCTTGGGCAGAAATGGCAACTCGATTTTGAAATACCAAAGAGATAGGTGGACAAATCATTCCCTCAGCGTTTGATAGGCCGATCTGCTTTTAGGGAAGGTTTTCTATGACGATCGATCAGGACCTCAGTCGTATTGCCTTGCAAGAGGAAATGCTGCGTTTCGACGCCTTTGACCTCTCGACAGCCTGGGTGCTTGGCAAGCTGTTGCGCGATCTTGCCAGCGAGCGCAATCTTGGGGTTGCCATTGACATCACGCTGCATTCCATGCCCGTCTTCTACATCGCCCTGCCGGGATCGACGCCCGACAATTCTAATTGGATACGGCGCAAGCGCAACATGGTGTTGCGTTACTTTCGTAGCAGCTATGCCAGTACGCTGCGGCTGCAGCAGCAGGGCAAGACGATCGAGGAAAACGGGCTTTCGAGTGCCGACTACGCGGCATCCGGCGGCAGCTTCCCCATTTTCGTCAATGGCACGGGATGCATCGGAGCGGTCACGGTTTCAGGCCTGCCGCAGCGCGAAGACCACAATCTCGTTGTCGAGGCACTGGCTTTGACGCTTGGCCACGAACTTCACAATCTTAGTCTCTCATAGAGGGGCGAGGCGGCGCCGCATCGAGCCGACGCCGCCATCAGTATCAGATCTTGCCGCCGGCTTCTGAAATGACCTTGGTCAGGCTGCCCGTTGCCGGGAAAAGGGGTATCAGGCAGGCTTGCAAGGCATGGTAAATATCGCCCTTACCCGGGAATAGGGTATGGGCGGGTACGAGGTCTTCCGTCAGCTCTTCGTGCCAGCCGCCATTAGCGCGGTCTACGAAGGCCTGTCCGATCACGCTCCAAATTTTGCGATAGCTTTCCTCATGGAAATCGCTGGGAACATGTTCGTTCAGATAGTGAGCGGCGCCTGCGCCCTCGCAAGCGGGCCACCAAAGCTTGTTACGCTTTGCAGGCACGTCTTCCCAATCGAGCGTGTAAAAGAACCCGTTCTTCTCGCCGTCCCAACCCAGCGACATTGACTGGGAGAAAAGTCCCTTGGCCGCCTCGGGCATCCAGTCGTGCCGCTTCTCACCCAACGACCAAAGCTGGAGGATAAGGCGTGCCCATTCCAGCCAATGCCCCGGCGTCGTGCCCGACGGGCGGAACATCTCGTTGCCTCGGTAATTCTTATCCAGCACCCAATCGGTATCGAAATGTTCGGCCACACGCCAGCCGACCGATCCCGCCGACCGCCTGATGACGAGATCGGCGATGCTTTCAGCCTTATCGAGATACGATCTGTCGCCTGTTGCTTCGAAAGCCGCCATCAGCGCTTCCGTCAAATGCATGTTGGAGTTCTGGCCGCGATAGGTGCCTCCGTCGATCAGCGACCAATCCCGATTGAACTCCTCGGCAATCGCTCCGTGTTTTTCTTCCCAGAATTTCTTATTCAGAATTTCCGTGACATCGGCGAGCATGCCGTCCGCCAGTGGATGACCGATTGTCTTCGCGGAGGAGGCGGCGAGCAGCACGAACGCATGGCCGTAGCCCTGCTTGCTGGAATCGACGGGGCCATCATTATTCAACGACCAGAAGTAACCGCCGTGTTTCGGGTCACGATGATGCTTCCATAGATAGTTCATGCCGTGATCGACGATCTCATTTGCGCCGGGACGGCCGAGCAGCGAGCCGATCGAGAAGCAATGAACCATGCGAGCGGTCGAATGGATGCCACGCACCGGATTAACCGCATCCAGCGGTTTGCCGGCATCGTCCATATCATAGAAGCCGCCTTTGGGGTTGACGGCACGATACTGGAAGAAATCGAAGAGCGCGTTTGCCTGGTCGAGCAGCCAGCGCCGGTGATAGTCGCGTGTCGTCCAGTTTCCGAGCGCTGCCGGTTCAACCTGTATGTTCATGCCGTCCTCCTTGGATTCTCTTCCGCAAGCCCTATAGCGCTGCCCGAAAGTGCTGTCATGAGATAATAGATGAACTGTGTCGCTGTCTCCCCATTGTCTATAGGAGAGCGCTAAATCGCTTTATTCGTATTTTTCGCAAATGAGGTAGTCTATAGAAGCAGCGAGCTTGCGCTGAGCGTAGCAAGAGCATAGATATATTGACATAAAGATATCTTTATGTGATCTGATTGCGGAGTCGTAATCAGGCCCGAGGAATTGACCCAATGTTAGACGATCTTTTTGATTCCGAGACGACGAAGCGCGATGGTGGCGAAATATTCGAGGCCCTGCGAAAGGCTGCGAGTGAACGCATCCTTGTGCTGGACGGCGCAATGGGGACGCAAATCCAGGGGCTTGGCTTCGACGAGGATCAGTTTCGCGGCCACCGTTTCATCGGCTGTGCTTGCCATCAGAAGGGCAATAACGACCTCCTCATTCTGACGCAGCCCGACGCGATCGAAGAGATTCATTATCGCTACGCAAAGGCCGGTGCCGACATCCTGGAAACCAACACCTTCTCGTCCACCAGCATCGCCCAGGCGGACTACAAGATGGAGGGTGCGGTCTACGATCTCAACAAAGAGGGAGCGGAGATCGTCCGCCGTGCCGCGATCCGCGCAGAGCGCGAGGACGGCAAGCGCCGCTTCGTGGCCGGCGCCATCGGCCCGACAAATCGTACCGCGTCCATTTCTCCCGATGTCAACAATCCCGGCTATCGTGCCGTCAGCTTTGACGATTTGCGACTGGCCTATGGCGAGCAGATCGACGGCCTGATCGATGGTGGCGCCGACATCATCCTGATCGAGACGATTTTCGATACTTTGAACGCCAAGGCGGCGATCTTCGCTTGCGAGGAACGGTTCGAGGCCAAGGGCATTCATCTGCCGGTCATGATTTCAGGCACGATCACGGATCTTTCCGGCCGCACGCTGTCGGGCCAGACGCCGTCGGCGTTCTGGAATTCCGTACGCCACGCCAGCCCCTTCACGGTCGGCCTCAATTGCGCTCTTGGTGCAAACGCCATGCTGCCGCATCTGCAGGAGCTTTCGGCGGCTTCAGATACGTTCATCTGCGCTTATCCCAATGCCGGTCTGCCGAACGAGTTCGGTCAGTATGACGAGACGCCGGAAATGATGGCGGCTCAGGTGGAGGAGTTTGCGCGCGCAGGCCTCGTGAATATCGTTGGCGGTTGCTGTGGCTCTACGCCGGAGCATATTGCTGCGATCGCCAAGGCGGTTTCGAAATATCCGCCGCGCAAGCCGGCCGAGCACCGTCCGTTCATGTCGCTTTCCGGTCTCGAACCGTTCGAGCTCACCAAGGACATTCCGTTCGTCAATGTCGGCGAGCGCACGAACGTCACGGGTTCCGCGAAATTCCGCAAGCTGATCACCAACGCCGATTATACGGCCGCGCTTGCCGTTGCTCGCGATCAGGTGGAGAACGGCGCACAGATCATCGACATCAACATGGACGAAGGCCTGATCGATTCCGAGAAGGCAATGGTCGAGTTCTTGAACTTGATCGCCGCTGAGCCGGACATCGCCCGTGTCCCCGTGATGATCGACAGCTCGAAATTCTCGATCATCGAGGCCGGCCTGAAATGTGTGCAGGGTAAGCCGATCGTCAATTCGATCTCCCTGAAGGAAGGCGAGGAAAATTTCCTCAAGCAGGCCCGGCTGATGCGCATGTATGGCGCTGCGGTCGTCGTCATGGCGTTCGATGAGACGGGCCAGGCTGACAGCTATGAGCGTAAGGTCGAGATTTGCTCGCGCGCCTATAAGCTGCTGACGGAAACGGCAGGCTTGCGGCCGGAAGATATCATCTTCGATCCGAATATCTTCGCGGTGGCCACAGGTATCGAAGAGCATAATAACTACGGTGTCGACTTCATCGAAGCGACGCGAACGATTCGTAAAACCATGCCTCTGGTTCACATTTCCGGCGGCGTGTCGAACTTGTCGTTCTCTTTCCGTGGCAATGAACCAGTCCGCGAGGCTATGCATGCGGTGTTCCTCTACCATGCCATTCAGGCTGGTATGGATATGGGCATCGTCAATGCCGGCCAGCTCGCGGTCTATGACAATATCGACCCGGAATTGCGGGAAGCGTGCGAGGATGTCGTCCTCAACCGCCGCCCTGACGGCACCGAAAGGCTGCTTGAAATTGCCGAGCGATTCCGCGGAACTGGCAGCAAGGAGATCAAAACACAGGATCTCTCGTGGCGCGAATGGCCCGTTGCAAAGCGTCTGGAACATGCGCTGGTCAACGGCATCACGGATTACATCGAAGCCGACACCGAAGAGGCGCGTCAGACGGTTGAACGTCCCTTGCATGTCATCGAAGGCCCGCTGATGGCCGGCATGAACGTGGTCGGCGATCTTTTTGGCGCGGGCAAGATGTTCCTGCCGCAGGTGGTGAAGTCCGCCCGCGTGATGAAGCAGGCCGTTGCCGTGCTGCTACCTTACATGGAGGCGGAGAAGCTTGCCAATGGCGGTAGCGGTGAACGCCAGGCTGCCGGCAAGGTGTTGATGGCCACCGTCAAGGGCGACGTGCATGACATCGGTAAGAATATCGTCGGCGTCGTGCTTGCCTGCAACAATTACGAGATCATCGATCTTGGCGTGATGGTGCCGACAACGAAGATTCTCGAGACGGCAATCGCTGAGAAGGTCGATATTATCGGTCTCTCGGGGCTGATCACGCCTTCTCTGGATGAGATGGTGCATGTTGCGTCGGAGATGGAGCGGCAGGGCTTTGACATTCCGTTGCTGATCGGCGGTGCGACCACCAGCCGTGTGCATACGGCGGTGAAGATCCATCCGCGCTATGAAAAGGGGCAGGCGGTTTACGTTACCGACGCCAGCCGTGCCGTTGGCGTCGTTTCCGCGCTGCTTTCGCCTGACGCCAAACATGGTTATGTCGACACCATCAGGACGGAATATGCCAAGGTTGCGGCCGCTCATGCACGGAGCGAGGCGGAAAAAGTACGCCTGCCGATTGCTAGGGCTCGCGAGAATGCCGAGAAGGTCGACTGGACGAACTACAAGCCCGTCAAGCCGCAGTTTTTCGGGACGAAAGTGTTCGAGAATTACGATCTGGCGGAGCTTGCCAAGTATATCGATTGGACGCCGTTCTTCCAGACATGGGAATTGAAGGGCCGTTTCCCGGCAATCCTCGAAGACGAGAAGCAGGGCGAGGCGGCACGACAGCTCTATAGCGATGCTCAGGCGATGCTGGAAAAGATCATCGCTGAGAACTGGTTCCGTCCGCGCGCCGTTATCGGCTTCTGGCCGGCGGGTGCTGTTGGCGATGATATCAGGCTGTTTACGGATGAGAGCCGTTCCCGCGAGCTCGCAACTTTTTACACGCTTCGCCAACAGCTATCGAAGCGTGACGGTCGGCCGAATGTCGCTCTTTCGGACTTCGTCGCACCGGTTTCGAGCGGCGTGGAAGACTACGTCGGCGGCTTCGTCGTGACGGCTGGCATTGAGGAAGTCGCTATTGCCGAGCGCTTTGAGCGGGCCAATGACGACTACTCGTCGATCCTGGTGAAGGCACTTGCCGATCGCTTTGCCGAAGCTTTCGCCGAACGGATGCACGAGCGGGTCCGGCGAGAATTCTGGGGCTATGCCAAGGATGAGAATTTCTCCAGTGAGGAACTTGTTCTGGAGTCGTATGCCGGCATCCGTCCGGCGCCAGGCTATCCTGCGCAGCCTGATCATACCGAGAAGGATACACTCTTCCGTCTGCTGGATGCCGAAGCGGCAGCCGGCGTGACGCTGACGGAAAGCTATGCGATGTGGCCAGGCTCGTCTGTGTCGGGCATCTATATCGCGCATCCCGACTCCTATTATTTCGGAGTCGCCAAGGTGGAGCGCGATCAGGTTGAGGACTACGCGACCCGCAAGGGCATGCCCATCGTGGAAGTCGAGCGTTGGCTGGGACCGGTTCTGAATTACGTGCCGGCGAGTGACGATTTGAAAGTCGACGACGCGGCTTGATCGCGGGCAGATTCAAAGGCTTGCGATCGTTCGTTTAGAAACTGATTCCACATGTAAACGCCGCCCCGACTGTTCCAGTCGGGGCGGCGTTTTTTTTGATTCCAGCGTTTTCGAGCTTTGATTCAGTTTGCGCCTATCGTCAGCTCCGCGACGAAATCATAGGCGTCGCCGCGATAGAGCGAACGGGTAAACTCGACCGCGCGTCCCGAGCCGAGATAGGAAATACGTTCGATCGAAAGACCGGCAGCGCCTACCGGAACGCCGAGGAGGCCCGCGTCCGCTTCCTTCATGTTGGTCGCCGATATGCGCTGCACTGCGCGCACCGGACGGACATGCTGCTTCTCCAGCTCGGCATAGAGCGACGTCGTTACGACAGATGGATCCGGCAGGAATTCGCCGGAGACGCTGGCATGCTCGATCGCCAGCGGCTGATCGTCGGCGATGCGCAGACGGCTCAACCGCGACACTTTGGTGTCGGCAGCTAAACCGAGAATCATCATCTCGTCGGGGGATGGCGTATGGATGCCTTTATGCAGCCATTCCGAACGAGCTGTCATGCCACGCCGCGCCATATCCTCCGTGAACGAAGTGAGCTGAGACAGTCGCTGTTCCACCTTGGAAACCGGTTTGGCGACGAAAGTGCCGGATCCGTGCCGGCGCACCAAAATCCCCTCGGCGACGAGATCGTCAATCGCCTTGCGGACGGTGACACGACTGACGGCGGCGAATTCGGCGATGTCGCGCTCGGGAGGGAGCGCGTCGCCATGCTTCAGCCTTCCTACCTTCACTGCATCCTCAAGGGTGCGCCGCAGCTTGACATAGAGCGGGCCGGTACCGCCGCCCAACAAGCGCTCCGGCGAGAAGATGGCACTCAAATCCTCCGTCATCCCCGGTTTCCTTCTCCATCCCGCAGCAGTTTTACAGCCAGTTCCACCGCCCCACGCAGCACGTCACCCTTAGGCTCCGCGAGAAGCGCCTTATGGCGCTCATCAAGCCAGGGGCGATAGGCTTGTGCAAGGCCACCAAGAAGGCAGATCGAAGGGCACTCAGGCCAAAGCAACGCATCCAGGCTTTCCGTTATGGCCGCTGCTGCCGTCTTGACGATGCCCATGGCGACGACATCGTTCATCGCGGCATATTCGAAGATGATCGGAGAATAGCGAGCGAAGTCCTTTGGTTTGGATGCATGGGCAAACTCGACGACCCGCTCCGGATCGTTTCCGAATTCGGCCATGACAACCTTCGTCAGAGGTGAGGTCGCTGTGACCCCGTCATAGGCGAGAACGGACCGTTCTAGCAGATCGCGGCCAAGGCGGGCGCCGCTTGCCTGATCGCCAATGACGAAACCCCAGCCGCCAATGCCCCATATCTTGCCGTCACGGCGCGCATTGTAGACGGAACCGGTGCCGAAGGCGCCGATGATGCCATCGGCGTCACCAAGCGCGCCTTGAAGCGCGATCGTTGCATCGGTGACCACACGAGAATTGCCGAAAGGAAGCGCGCTTTCCAAACGCTTTCCATAGTTGCCGACATTGGCGCCGGCGGTACCGATAACCGCCGGCAGCTCGCCGGCAAGTTTCGGATCGAGGCCTGCGTTTGCTAGGGCCTGGTGGGCCGACTCGACGATGTTGATCAGAGCGTTTTCCAGATCGGAGAGGATGTTTGCGGCGCCGGACTTGCCGGTACCGAGAATTTTACCCGTCGAATCTATCACGGCCGCCCGGCAGTTCGTTCCGCCGCCGTCGATGCCAATTGCAAACTGTCCCATCATGCCTCCGGATGCCGCCTTGTTCCCCGCTTTTTTATACAATACCAAAAAAATACCATTTACCAATAGGCAAAGCAGCCATTTCTGCTATTCTATATCTATTTGAAATAATTATATAAAATTTTTTTATCGGCTATTTTAGTGGCTGAGTGTTAAAATCGGCTGGACAATTGGTATTTTTTTGGCCTTAATTCACCCCAAGGGAACAGTGCGAATTGACATCGGTAAAGTCGGCATGACAACAACGGCCGGTAGGTGAGGCGGAAAGCGCGCACCTCGTCGTTGTCCAAGGTCGCACGGATCAGGAGGATCCGCATCTCGTCGTTCGTCGCGCAACTCCCGTATGGTTCTTGCAGGTCTCCGCTTTCGGCGGCGGGCAGCAATTGATCGGGTTGATTGGGCTGTAGCCTTTGAAGCCTTTTTGCATGAGGGGTCGGCAACGTTGGCGGTCCCTATGGGGCGCTGACCGCCTCTTTGGGCTGGCCAGCGGATTTTCGGATCGAGAACAGCGCCTTATTACAGGCGCGGAAAACAGGAGAGGGAAATGAAAACCAATGTTCTGAAAGGCTTGCTTCTTGCATCGAGCCTGCTGTCGTCAGTCAGTCTTGTGCATGCGGCCGACGTGACGCTGACGGTTGAAAGCTGGCGTAACGATGACCTGCAGATCTGGCAGGAAAAGATCATTCCGGCTTTCGAAGCGAAGAACCCCGGCATCAAGATCGTGTTCTCGCCGACGGCTCCGACCGAATACAATGCATCGCTGAACGCCAAGCTCGATGCCGGTTCCGCAGGTGACATCATCACCTGCCGCCCCTTCGACGCCTCGCTTGATCTCTTCAACAAGAAGCGCCTTGCTGACCTCACGAGCCTGCCGGGCATCGAGAACTTCTCGGCCGTTGCCAAGGCCGCTTGGTCCACCGACGACGGCAAGTCGACCTTCTGCGTGCCGATGGCCTCGGTCATTCATGGTTTCATCTACAACAAGGACGCCTTCGACAAGCTCGGCCTCAAGGTTCCGGCAACGCGTGACGAGTTCTTTGCCCTTCTCGATAAGATCAAGGCTGACGGCACCTACATCCCGATGGCTATGGGCACGAAGGATCTCTGGGAAGCCGCAACCATGGGCTACCAGAACATCGGCCCGAACTACTGGAAGGGCGAAGAGGGCCGCGCAGCTCTGATTTCGGGCAAGGAAAAGCTGACGGACGCTGCGTGGGTCGATCCTTACAAGGAACTCGCCAAGTGGAAGCCCTATCTCGGTGATGGTTTCGAAGCTCAGAGCTACTCCGACAGCCAGAACCTCTTCACGCTCGGCAAGGCTGCGATCTATCCGGCTGGCTCCTGGGAAATCGGCTTGTTCAACACGCAGGCTCAGTTCAAGATGGGTGCCTTCCCGCCACCGGTCGCAAAGGCTGGTGACACCGGTTACATCTCCGACCATCCGGATATCGGCGTTGGTCTGAATGCGAAGGGCGCGCATCCGGAAGAAGCCAAGAAGTTCCTGAGCTGGGTCGCTTCTGATGAATTCGCCAACATCTACGCCAACGCGCTGCCGGGCTTCTTCAGCCTGAACTCGCATCCGGTAAAGATGAGCGATCCGCTCGCTCAGGAATTCGTTTCCTGGCGTAACGATCACAAGCCGACCGTTCGTTCCACGTACCAGATCCTGTCGCGCGGCACGCCGAACCTGGAAAACGAAACCTGGACCGAATCCGCAAACGTGATCAACGGCACGGATACGCCGGAGCAGGCTGGCGCGAAGCTCCAGAAGGGTCTCGACAGCTGGTACAAGCCGGCCAAGTGATCATCGCGTAATATGGGCGAGGGGCCTTATGGCTCCTCGCCTTTTTTACCTTATGATGGATCATCGGATCGATGTTCCGTCCCATTGCATTGCGACACGCCCGACGTCGTTTCTATCCGGCCGCAGAACCGGGGCAACGGGTGGATTTGAACCTTAGTGCTGTCGTCTCAATCGCGCAGCCAACAAGAACAGGCAGAAAGCCATGAGCGACGCTGCGACATTCGATACCATTGAGGTTAAGCCGATCCGGCGCCCCAAGCGTTGGCACATCCTCGTTTTCCTTTTTCCGGCCTTCGTCGTCTATACGGCGGTCATGATTCTGCCGCTGATCGAGACCTTGCGGTTGTCGCTTTACAACGTCGTCGACAATCAACCCGTCTTCGTCGGCCTGAACAACTTCAAGGTGCTGTTCGGCGATGAACGTTGGTCGCATGATTTCTGGAATGCGCTACGCAACAACCTGATCTTCTTCGTCATTCATATGTGCGTCCAGAATCCGATCGGTGTCGCACTGGCAGCGCTTCTGTCTCTGCCGAAGCTGCGCTTCGTCGCATTCTATCGAACCGCGATTTTTCTGCCGACTTTGCTTTCCTTCGTTGTCGTCGGCTTCATCTGGAAACTGATCCTGTCGCCCCTGTGGGGCGTGGCACCGGAGTTGCTGAGCGTAATCGGCCTGAAGTCGCTCTTCGCGCCCTGGCTCGGCAAGCCGAGCACGGCGTTGATCGCCGTCGCGCTCATTTCCGTCTGGCAATATGTCGGCATCCCGATGATGCTGATCTATGCGGCGCTGCTCAACATTCCCGAAGAGGTCATCGAAGCCGCCGAGTGTGACGGAATCACCGGCTGGAGCCAGTTCTGGAAGATCAAGCTGCCGTTGATATTGCCGGCCATCGGCATCATCTCGATCCTGACTTTCGTCGGCAATTTCAACGCGTTCGACCTTGTCTACACCGTACAGGGCGCGTTGGCTGGGCCGGATGGCTCTACCGATATTCTCGGTACGCTTCTCTATCGCGTCTTCTTCGGCTTCCAGCTGCAGTTGGGCGACCGCTCGATGGGCGCGACGATTGCGACGGTGATGTTCCTGATCATCCTCGCCGGCGTTTCATTCTATCTTTTCATCGTGCAGCGACGCATCCGTCGCTACCAGTTCTGAGGAGAGGCGACCATGTCCAAGGCCCGCACTTCCCCTATCCGCACCGGTTTCGTGCATCTGGCACTCATCGCCTATACGCTGGTTGCAATCTTTCCGGTGTTCCTGACCGTTATCAACTCGTTCAAGGATCGCGCATCGATCTTCCGTGCGCCCTTGAGCATTCCAACGCCATCTTCCTTCAGCATGATCGGCTACGACACCGTTCTGAAGCAGGGGGATTTTCTCACCTACTTCCAGAACAGCTTCATCGTGACGATCGTCTCGATCATCTTCACCCTGCTGTTCGGCGCCATGGCTGCTTTCGCATTGTCGGAATATCGGTTCCGCGGCAATACGGTGACAGGTCTCTATATGGCGATCGGCATCATGATCCCGATCCGGCTGGGTACGGTGGCCATCCTGCAAGGCATGGTCGCGGCCGGCCTCGTCAACACGCTTACGGCGCTGATCCTCGTCTATACTGCGCAGGGTCTGCCGCTGGCGATCTTCATTCTCTCCGAATTCATGCGGACCGTGTCCGGCGACCTGAAAAATGCCGGCCGCATCGATGGTCTTAGCGAATATGCCATTTTCTTCCGCCTGGTCCTGCCGCTGGTTCGTCCGGCAATGGCCACCGTTGCCGTCTTCACCATGATCCCGATCTGGAACGACCTCTGGTTCCCGCTGATCCTGGCGCCGAGCGAAGCAACGAAGACCGTGACGCTCGGTTCGCAAATCTTCATCGGCCAGTTTGTCACCAACTGGAACGCGGTGCTGGCGGCGCTGACGCTCGCCATCCTACCGATCCTCGTCCTCTACGTTATCTTTTCGCGCCAACTCATTCGCGGCATTACTTCCGGAGCAGTCAAGTGAGCACATCAGACAAGCCTATCCGCGTTCTCGTTGCCGGCCTTGGCAACATGGGCCGCAGCCATGCGCTCGCTTATCACAACAATCCGGGTTTTGAGATCGTGGGCCTCGTCAATCGATCCAAGCGGGAGCTTCCCGAGGAGTTGCAGGGATATGCGCTCTACTCGGATTTCGAGGCAGCTTTGAGCGAGCTGAAACCAGACGCCTGCTCGATCAATACCTATTCCGACAGCCATGCCGATTTTGCGGTGAAGGCGTTCGAAGCGGGTTGTCATGTCTTCGTCGAAAAGCCGCTGGCAACGACGGTCGAAGATGCGGAGCGCGTCGTCGCCGCTGCAAAGAAGGCGGGCAAGAAGCTGGTTATCGGCTATATCCTGCGCCACCATCCCTCGTGGATGCGGCTGATTGCCGAAGCGCGCAAACTCGGCGGTCCCTATGTCTTCCGCATGAACCTCAATCAGCAGTCGAGCGGCCCGACCTGGGAGACGCATAAGGCGATATTGCGCACAATGTCGCCGATCGTCGATTGCGGCGTGCATTATGTCGACGTCATGTGCCAGATCACCGACGCCAAGCCGGTCGAGGTGCGCGGCATGGGTCTTCGGCTGTCGAATGACGTGAAGACGGACATGTATAACTATGGCCATCTGCAGGTGATCTTCGAGGACGGCTCTGTCGGTTGGTACGAAGCCGGCTGGGGTCCGATGATTTCGGAGACGGCTTTCTTTGTGAAGGACGTGATGTCGCCGAACGGTTCGGTCTCAATCGCCATGGATCAGAACGCCAAATCCGACGACATCGACATGCACACGAAAACCTCGGTCATCAGGCTGCATAGCGCGGAGACGGGGCCGAACGGACAGTTCATCCGGCCCGATCAGGATCTGCACATGGATGGCGAACCAGGCCACCAGGAGCTTTGCAATTTCGAGCAGGCCTTCTTGCTGAAAGCCATTCGGGAAAACATCGATCTTAATCGTCATATGGACGATGCCGTTCAATCGCTGCGCATCTGCCTCGCCGCCGACGAGAGCGTGCGCACCGGCAAGCCCGTTTATTTGTAAGGATAAGAGTCTGTGGGATCGCTTCTACTGAAATCCATTCGCAAGGCCTACGGTTCGCACGACGTGCTGAAGGGCATCGATCTCGAAGTGAAGGATGGCGAATTCGTCATCTTCGTCGGCCCGTCGGGCTGCGGCAAGTCGACACTGCTGCGCAGTATCGCCGGTCTGGAGGACGTAACCTCCGGTGCCGTGCTGATCAACGGCGAGGACGTGACCGTGACGCCACCCGCCAAGCGCGGCATTTCGATGGTGTTCCAGTCCTATGCGCTCTATCCGCACCTGACGGTCAAGGACAATATGGGCCTCGGTCTCAAGCAGGCCGGCACTGCAAAGGTCGAGATCGAAAGCCGTGTTGCCAAGGCGTCCGGCATGCTGTCGCTCGAACCCTATCTGGCTCGTCGGCCGGCTGAACTTTCCGGCGGTCAGCGCCAGCGTGTCGCCATCGGCCGCGCCATCGTGCGCGAACCGGAACTTTTCCTTTTCGATGAGCCGCTGTCGAACCTCGATGCGGCCCTGCGCGTGCAGACCCGCCTGGAAATTGCCCGCTTGCATCGCAGCCTGAAGGCGACAATGATCTACGTGACCCACGATCAGGTCGAGGCGATGACGCTGGCCGACAAGATCGTCGTGCTCAATGCAGGCGCGATCGAGCAGATCGGCTCGCCGATGGAACTCTACAATCGCCCGGCAAACACCTTCGTTGCCGGCTTCATCGGCTCGCCGCAGATGAACCTCATTCCGGCTGAGCGGCTCGGCCAAAGCGGTGCCAAGACGGTCGGCATCCGTCCGGAGCATATTACGCTGTCTCGCGATCAAGGCACATGGGCGGCCAAAGTCATCCATGTCGAGCATCTCGGCGCCGATACGATCATCTATCTCGAATCGGAGACAACCGGTCTACTGACCGTGCGTCTTTTCGGCGAACACCAGTATGCGCCTGACGACGCGGTCTTTGTGACGCCTGACCCGAACCACATGCATCGCTTCGATGCGAATGACAAAGCGATCCGCGCTTAGATCATTGCGGTGAGAAAGGCGAGGCGAGAGCTTGCCTTTGTCCTTCACGCGCGAGATTCGAGCTAACTACTCATCGCGAGTATTTGACAGGCCGCCTGATATCAGCGCGGCCTGTTCGATGATCTCGGCGATGCGCGCCGAGAGAACCGGATCGGAAACGGCACGGGCAAGCGTCACGCCACCGCTCAACAAGGACAGCAGAACGATCGCTCTGTCTTCCGGCGCCATGTCGCTCAGGCCGGATCCGGTGCTTTCCGGCAGGCCTGCCCCGACGTCCGCGATAAGCTTTTTGAGCTCCTGCGTGTAGGCGTTCCGCGTTTCATCGTCTGCGCGCATGACGTCCGGAGAGAGGCTGGGCAGGGTGCAGCTATCGCCGAGTTCGCAGGTGCGCTTGTAGCCAAGATAAAAGCTGGCGAAGCTTTTCAACCAGTCCTTCGGCTGCCTCTGGATGAACCCAGCAACTCCCTGACGAAGCTCTTCAAGGCCTTCCACCACTGCGGTGCGGAATGCCTCGCCCTTCGATTTGAAGTGCCCGTAAAAGGCGCCGTTGGTAACGCCGGCAGCCTTCGTCAGGGCATCGATCCCCGCACCGCCATATCCCTCTTGTCTGAAGACCTGTCCGGCCGCGGCGATGACCCGTGTCCGGGTCTCTTGCTTATGTTCGGCGCTATAGCGCATTGCGAACTCCATTGAGAGTGATCTCTCTTTATCGCTTGCATAGAGAGTGATCGGTGTGTATGCATAAAGAGCAAACGGTATATATCAACTGTTGCCACAGGTTCAACAAGGAGATGTCCCATGCCCATTACGCTTACCATACCCGAAGGATTGCTCTCGTCCGAGGCGCAGGCGCGTGCTTTCGCCGGCTTGACCGATGCAGTGCTCGATGTTGCCGGTCTGACCGGGAACGCTTTTATGACTGAAAATGTCATCGGCTCGATCAACGTGCTGCCGGCGAACCATGTGCTGGCCGCCGGAAAGCCCATCGCAGCTGCCTTTGTCGAACTCAAGCTGCCCGAAATTGCACTTGCGACCGAGGAAGCCAAGCGGGCCTTCATCGAGAAGGCAACCGATGTTGTCGAGCAGGCTGCGGAAGGCCAGATCAAGCGCGAGCATATCTGGTCGAATATCGTCTATGCGCCGGAGGGTGCATGGGGCATTGCAGGGCAGAGCTATAGTAATGCGGATCTGGTGGGTGCCATTCAGAATTCCGCATTGGCCTGATGGATACTCGCTGCCACGAGCGTGAAGCTCACTGGGTGAGCGTAAGCCACCCTTGGTAGCGTTAAAATGGGAGGCAAGACGTGCAACTCGCAAACTATCTGTTTTTCACGATCCATTGCGAGGAGGCGCTTGCCTTCTATACCGCTTGTGAACTCGGACGCGTCACCCTGCTGGTCCGTCACGGTGCGGATGGAATACCCGTTGCCGATGAAGCGATGCGGGGCAGGGTGATGCATGCACGCTTCGAGGGGCCAGGCGTGTTATTCTTCGCGTCTGACAATCACGATGCCGAACCGATGCGCGGTTCCGCGCATATGCTTGTCATGGATGATCGCGCGAGCACCGACAGGATTTTCGCCAGATTGGCCGAGGGGGGAAGCGTGACGACGCTACTCGCCGTTCAGCCCTGGGGTAGCTACTACGGTAAACTGACGGATCGGTTTGGTGTGCAATGGATGCTGGACTGCGCGTGCCAGGAGAGCGGGACAGAGGACACCCCGTTTGGCGAAGGACTGCAACTGTAATAGTCCAGTCGTCCGGACGAATTCATAAGGTTGTCATGGAGCCGCGCTATCAAATCCCGGTTCACTCCAACAGCGAGCGCGTATCATGACAAATGCAGTATCCACTTACGCAACATGGCATGTCGAACCGCAGGGCGATATCGCGATGGCGGAATCGCATAGCCCCTATTGGCGGCATTTCATCGAGACCGTGCCGGAGCGGGATTTTTCGTCGAAGACAATCCTGGATTTCGGCTGCAATCGCGGCGGTTTCTTGCGGCTCCTCCATGCGATGCGGCCGTTCCGCCGGGGCGTCGGTATCGATATCGCTTCGGAGTCCGTCGCCGCTGCCATTGCGGCTGTCGGCAATATGCCGCTTCAGTTTCATGTCACGACGGACCTGACGCCGTTTGCCGACAGCTTCGATGTGGCATTCAGCTACGAGGTCGTCTATCTGCTGCCGGAGTTGAGACGGCATGCCGAAGAGATGTTCAACGTGATGCGCAACGGCGGCGTCTACTATGCCGTCACCGGCTGTCACAACGAAATGCCTCTCTGGCCGAAATGGTTGGAACTTATCGGCAACAACAGCAACGCGCCGGTGCAGGATCGCTCTCCGCAGGACTATATCGAGGCGTTTACGGCGGCTGGTTTCGAGGTCTCCGTCAAGCGGTTTGGCTATGACGGTTTCGTGCGCGCGACGAAGGATCGGAAATATTATCCGAGCATTCTCGACGCGCTGAGCTATCCGGCAGAATATAAGCTTCTGTTTCGCCTCGAAAAGCGGGTTTGAGATGGAAGTTATCGATCGCAAGAGCGGCAGCGCCCTCTGGCATCAGATTGGTGAGATCCTGGCGGCTGATATTGCTGCCGGGGTTCTCTCCGCCGGCGAGAAATTGCCGACGGAGCCCGAGTTGATGCAGCGCTTCGGCGTCAGCCGTTTCACAGTGCGCCAGGCGCTGGGCCATTTGGAGCAGCGCGGGTTAGTGCGGGCCGAGCAAGGCCGGGGCACCTTCGTCCACAGGGGCGTGCTTGACTACACGTTGTCTAAGCACACGCGTTTTCACAAGAACCTGATCGAGCAGGGCTTCGAGCCGGGTGGTGAATTGCTGATCCATGAAATCGTGCCGGCGACAGAGTGGGTGGCGGCTCAGCTGAGGATCGAGTTGGGCCTACCGGTCATCCATCGCCGAGGCATCATGACGGCGGACGGCGTTCCGGTTGAGCTCGGCGATACTTATTATCCCTCGCAGCGTTTTCCCGATTTCGACAAGGCTCGATTGCTGCATCCGACGATATCAGCGGCGCTGGCGAGCTACGGCATTACCGATTACGAGCGGCTGTCCACCGAGATCGAGGCGCGTATGCCCTCCGCAGAGGAGGCAAGGTTGCTAAGGCAGCCGAAGTCTGTTCCGCTGCTTATCACGCGCAAGGTCGACGTCGACACAGGCGGCGTACCGATCGCCTTTGCTGAATCGATGTGGTCAGCGGATCGCGTCATATTCAATGCTGAACTCAGATAACGGGTTCAGCGGTGTGAGAGGATGTTGACGATCTTCCCAAACGGGTCTCGGACATAGAAACGCCGAACGCCCCAAGGCTCGTCCGTCAGGTCATACAATATGCCGAAGCCCATCGATGTGGCGCGCTGATAGAGCGTATCGACATCATCGACTTCGATCGAGAGATCAGGGACGATCGTTCCCGAACCACCTTCGCTGGCGACGCTGATCTGCGGAACCGTTGCCGCTGCCGACGCGAAGGTGAGGATCCAGCCATGATCCATCACGACGTCAAGCCCGAGCAGCTCGTTGTAGAAAAGGCGAGCGCTGGCGGGATCGGCTGCCGGCAGGTTGGGGATGATGCGTAGAACTGTCACTATTTCCTCCCTTTGGAACGACCTTAATTTTACGGAAGCGCCGACGGTCCTTCTACCTGCTTCTCGCAATTTTGGGCTGAAGTTGCTGCGCATTTTTGCGCGACGCGCTTCCAGAGATGGAGGCGGGCTTGCGCCGCGCCTCCACCATGATGGCTTAGACCGTTACCGACGGCAGAAGCTTGGCGCGCTCTGCGAGGATATGGCGGCAGGCGCTGGCAGCTTCGCGGCCCTTGATGATGAAATGTTCCTTGAAGAACTGGATATGCGCTTCCGACTCCTGGAAGTGATGCGGCGTCAGCACCGCGGAGAGTATCGGCACGCCCGTATCGAGCTGAACGCGCATCATTGCATCGAGAACCGTATTGGCAACGAATTCATGACGATAGATGCCACCGTCGACAACGAAAGCGGTGGCAACGATCGCCGAATAGCGGCCGTTACGGGCAAGCGTCTGCGCATGCAGGGGGATTTCCAGTGCGCCGGGCACATCGAAGATATCGATGGGAGACGCACCTTCCGCCGTCTGCCATTCGGCAACGAAGGAATCGACGCAACGATCGACGACATCGGCGTGCCAGCGAGCCCGGATCAATGCGATACGGCTCGGTTGGCTGGAGATAGAGATAGTCATTAGTCTTGCCTTTCAAGGGTTGTTGTCAATTATCCCTTGGGCGAACACGCAGAATCACGGCACCCCTCGCGCGGAGGAGGGGGTGACACTGCTTGCTCTCTTCCATCCGGACTATACCGTCGGCTCCGGCCTCTCACCGGATCTGCTGACCCTTCCGAAAACTTGGAAGGCGCTCGCGGGCTCGGGGAAAATCCCCATACCGCCGGTGGGGAATTGCACCCCGCCCTGAGAACGCGTGGACTATAAATGCATTTCGGCAGGGAAATCAAAGAAAAACGCCGGCCTTTTGAGCCGGCGTTCGCGATTATTTTTCCAAAGTTGCCCCCGTCAGACGGGGCGGCCTCTCAATCCTGGATGACCAGCAGATCGGAGGAGGCGAAGCGCAACGTGACCCTTTCGCCGACGCTCGGAGGCAACATGCCCGGGCTGTTGAACATGTCGAAGGAAATCGTGTTGCCAGCGACGTTCATGCGGGTACGGATGACCGAACCCAGGAAGTGCGCCGATGAAACCTCGCCGGTGAGAGCCGTGTCGCCCTTGGCCGATTCCGCCAGCGAGCCAGCTTCCGGACGCAGGGCAAGCGATACGGTATCGCCCGGCTTGTAGGCCGTCACCGACTGCTTCAGCGTCACGCCCTGGTCGCCGATCATGATGCGGTTGCTGTCGGGATCGATGACCTTGCCTTCGATGAGGTTCAATGTGCCGACGAAGGAGGCCACGAAGCGGGTGGCCGGCGTGTTGTAGATCTCAAACGGCGTGCCGATCTGGTCTGCGCGGCCGCCGTTCATCACGACGATGCGGTCCGATATCGATAGCGCCTCTTCCTGATCGTGAGTGACGAAGACAGTGGTGATGCCGAGCTGCTGCTGGATGGCGCGGATTTCCTCGCGCAGCGAGATGCGGATTTTGGCATCGAGCGCCGAGAGCGGCTCATCAAGCAGGAGGACCTGCGGCTTGACGGCGATGGCGCGGGCGAGCGCCACGCGCTGCTGCTGACCACCGGACATCTGATAGGGGTAGCGTGCGGCGAGGTGATCGAGCTTGATGAGCGCAAGCATCTCCTTGACACGCTTGTCGATGTCAGGCTTCGACATGCCGGCGACCTTGAGGCCGAAGGCGACGTTGTCATGCACCGTCATGTTCGGGAAGAGGGCATATGCTTGGAACACCATGCCGATATTGCGCTGGTTTGGCTTCAACGGCCGCTGATCCTTGCCGTTGATCATCAGCGTGCCGGCCGTCGGGGTTTCGAAGCCGGCGATCATCCGCAGCACGGTCGTTTTGCCGCAACCAGATGGCCCAAGGAAGGAAACGAATTCCCCCTTTTCGATCTTCATGTTGAAATCGTGGACGACCTGGATGTCGCCGAAGGACTTCTTGATGTGGGTGAGTTCGAGAAAAGCCATGGTGAGAAGCCTTACGCCTTAATCGGAGCGGATTTTGAGAAACGGGAAACGAGCTGCAACAGGCCCATGCTGAGCCAGGTAACGGCAAGTGCGATGATGGCCAGGGCGGAGGGCTCGTAGGCTCTGTTGGCGCCCATGAGCTGCATATAGGGCCCGAATGCCGGACGATTGAGCAGCGACGCCATGGTGAATTCGCCCATGACGATCGCGAGTGTGATGAACGCTCCGGAAAGCACACCGCTCATGACATTTGGAAAGATGCATTTGAACATGATGGTTGTCCATTTTGCACCAAGGCTCTCGGCAGCCTCCGTCAGCGTGCCGACATCGATGGTACGCATCGCCGTATCGACGGAACGATACATATAGGGCAACGATAATACAATGTAGGAGCAGACGAGCAGGATGTTCGTCGTCGCATTATAGCCTGTTAGCGGCAGGATCGACGAAGAATTGTAAAGACGCAGATAGCCGAAGACGATGACGATGGCGGGAATGACCAGCGGCATCAGGGTGATGAATTCCACGACAGGGCGAAGCTGCGGCAGTCGCAGCCGTACCCAATAGGCCGTGGGCACAACGAGCAGCATGCCGAAGATGATGGTCAGAAGCGCCATCAACATCGAGAAACCAAAGGCCGTTATGAAGCCGAAATCCGAAAAGACGGAGGCATAGGCGTCAAAGCTGTACGCGTTGCGCCGCATGCGCAGCGAGAACTCCAGCGTACCGATGAGCGGCACCAGGAAGTAGATGAGGCCGATGGCAACGGCGACCCAGGCGAAGAATTTTTGCAGCTTCATTTCTGCCACCGTTCAGCGCGCATGCGCATCAAGATATAAATGACGTTCGAGATACCGGTGATGACGATCATGCCGAGCGCCAGCGCGTAGCCCAGATTAGCATTATGCAGCACGTCGCCGCGGATCTGTGCATAGAGCACGATCGGGACGATGTTCAACGTGCTACCGGTAAGCGCAATTGCCGTCGCGATGGCGCCGAACGAATTGGCAAACAGCAAAAGCGTCGTGCCGAGCAGGCTGGGCCACAGGATCGGCAGGGCGACCATCCGCCAATATTGCCCGTTGGTTGCGCCCAGAATTGAGGCGGCTTCGCGCCATTCCTTCTTCATGCCATCGAGCGCCGGCGTAATGATCAGCACCATTAGCGGGATCTGGAAATACATGTAGGTGATGGTCAGGCCGAAAAAGCTCAGCAGATTGAAGCCGGTGTCGTAGAGCTTGAAGCCGAAATGAGCGAGCAATATCGTGACCAGACCCTGACGGCCCAGCGTCGCGATGAACGAGAAGGCCAGCGGCACGCCGGCGAAATTGGATGCAACGCCTGAGAAAGTCAGGAACGCATGGCGGACCCAGGTCGGGAGGCCGCCCAGAACGAGTGCCCAAGCGAGATAGAAGCCGATGATCGCACCGCCGAGCGCCGAAGCGACCGAGATCTCGATACTGATCAAGTAGGCGCTCATGATCTTCGGCGTGAACAGGTCTGTGATGTTCTTGAGCGTAAAGCTTCCGTCCGGTGTCAGGAAGGCGCCGGCTACGAGATAGACCGTTGGAAAAATCAAGAACAGCAGCGCGAAGATCAGGAAGGGCGCAATGCCCATCCAGTCGACAACCGCGCGCTTGTTGATCATCGGAGTGGAACTGACCGTTGATGTTGTGACGATACTCATGATGGTCCAATCCGCGGCGCCGAGAAAATGGAAAACCTCCCCGCCGAAACGGGGAGGCGATGTCCGGTACGATTACTGTACGTTCGAGCCGACGACGGAATCCCACTTGGTGGTGATGGCGGCCTTGCCGGCATCCTGCTCGTCGAGCGTCGGGAATACGGCCTTTTCATAGGCGGCAGCCGGCGGCAGCTTGTCGAGAAGCTCCTGCGGGACCTTCTTGTTCTTTGCCAGGTCGTTGAAGCGGATCGGGTGGCAATAGCCCTTCAGCCAGCCGATCTGGCCTTCGTCGGAGTAGAGGAACTCCATCCAGAGCTTGGCAGCGTTCGGGTGCGGAGCGTAGGCCGAGATCGCCTGGACGTAAACGCCGGCGATGACGCCCGAAGCCGGAACGGTCACGTCGACCGGCGGGTTGCCCTTCAGGCTGTCGCGCCAGGAGAGGCCGTTGTAGTCCCATGCGACGACGATCGGGGTTGCACCCTGAGCCAGCGAAGCAGACTTGCCGATAACCGGAACGAAGTTGCCGGCCTTGTTGAGCTTGGCGAAGTAATCGAGGCCGGCAGCGCCGATCTTGGCGGCGTCCTTTTCGCCGGCGGCGAGGCCAGCGGCGTAGACGGCCTGAACGGCCTGGTTCGAGGTGCGCGGATCACCTGCGAGGGAAACGGTGTTTGCGTATTCCGGCTTCAGGAGGTCAGCCCAGTCCTTCGGCTCGTTCTTTACCAGATCCTTGTTGATGACGAAGGAGAGAACGCCGTAATAGTCGCCGTACCAGTAGCCTTCGGCATCTTTGGCGCTGTCCGGAATGGAATCCCAGGTGGAAACCTTGTACGGCTGCAGCAGGCCTTCCTTCTTGGCGGTCGGGCCGAAGGAGAGGCCGACGTCGATAACGTCGGGAGCCTGCGGGCCGGTGTTGCCCTTGTTGGCGCGGATAGCTTCGACTTCATCGCCCGAACCGGCATCCGGGTTCAGTTCGTTGACTTCGATACCATACTTCGCCTTGAACGCAGCGATCAGGTCACCATAACCGCACCAGTTGTGGGGCAGGGCGATGGTGGTCAGCGTGCCTTCCTTCTTGGCGGCAGCGATGAGGTCGGCGCTCGGTTCTGCGGCGGCGATTGCGCTCGAAGCGACGAGCATCGCGGTCGAGATGGTCAGAAGACGTTGAATTTTCGAGATCACTGCATTTCCTCCTTTTGGGTTTTCAGTGTCTGGCGTTGCTGTTAATGACGTTACATGAAGGTTGTGTGACGGCTTCAAAGCGTTGTGTTTGCTGTGAACGCAATTGATTTTTGCTTCTAATCGTCAAGTGTGACAGCTGCTGCATTCCACACCTCCTACTTCACATCATCTTGTCGTTTCGCTCCCCTCTAACTTGGTTTGCGGAACAATTTCGTTTGTTCGAAAAGACCTTCGAGCGTTTTCATGCGCTCGCTCGTCTCGTCCCAGGTCGAGCTCTGCACGGCTTCGATCAGGGCTTCGACGATGAAAAGTGTGACAACCGATGAATCCCAGGCCGACGGCGCTTCGATCTGCACGCGGAAGATGTGTTTGGCGTATTTGACGGCGGGCGAGGCCCATTGGTCGGTAAAGACGATGATCTCGGCGCCGCGACGGCGGGCGACGGCGGCCAGATTGACCATTTCCTGTTCATAGCGCCTGATATCGAAGATCACGAGCAGGTCGCCAGGGTTCATATTCAGAACATATTGCGGCCAGGTGCCGGAATTGGACGAAAGCAGCGTCGTGTTGGGGCGGATCACCTGCATGTGGGTGAAGAAGTATTCGGCGAGCGCGCCGGTGATACGGCCGCCGACGAAATAAAGCCCGCGTTTTCGCTCGGACAGGAGTGCTGCGACACTATCGAATGTCGCCGCATCGATATCGGAGAGCGTCTGTCGGAGATTGCCCATGATGGCATCGGCGAAACGATTGAGAATATGGGTGCCGGGCGCATTCGATGCCCAGCGGTCATGCTTCGTCAGCGGGTTGGAGATCGTTGCTTCGACCTCCTGGTGGAGGTGGGACTGAAAGTCGGGATAGCCCTTGTAGCCGAGTTTCTGCACCATGCGCGCCACGGTCGGCGTGGAGACGCGCGCATTTTCCGCGACCGTTGTGATGCTGCCCAACCCCGAAACGGGGTAGTTGTCGAGCAGGCTCTTAGCCAGCTGCTTTTCGGCGCGCGTCAGCGTGTCGAAGCGGGCATTGATCACGTCAGAAACTGTCTTTGACGCATTGTTCAATCGATTTTAGCTCCCCGGGGTCGGTCTTATGCCGATCTCCTGCAACGATATAACAACGCTGTCACATTTCGAGTCAATGTCACAAATGAAGAAATAATTTCAGTTTCCGGTTGACAGCGACCAAAAGCTGAAGAATTCTTTTCTTATAAAGATTTTATTAATCGGCAATGGGGCGCCCCGGATGCTTGCACAGCAAGGCATTTTGACGAAGGCGGACGGCGATTGCGTCGCTGTCGAACGGCCAGATGGCAGCAGCGCGGTTTTTATCGTCTGCGAGCATGCTTCCCGTGCTTTGCCCGAGCGTTTCGGGGACCTCGGGCTTTCTGCCGAGGCACTTTCCAGCCACATCGCCTGGGATCCGGGCGCACTCGCGGTTGCAAGGAAGATTTCGGCAAGCCTCGATGCGACTTTGGTTTATCAGCGCTTCTCCCGCCTGATTTATGACTGCAACAGGCCTCCGGAAAGTGCCGGTGCTATGCCGGAAACGAGCGAAATCTATTCGATCCCAGGCAATCAGCGCCTGGGTGAGGCGGATCGGCGGGCGCGCACCGAAGGTCTTTACATACCGTTTCACGATCGTATCCGGGCACTCCTGAAAGAAAGGGCAGAACGCGGACAAAAAACCGTGATCGTGACGATGCACAGCTTCACGCCGATCTATAATGGCAAGCCGCGCGCGGTGGAGCTTGGGATTCTGCATGACGACGACCATTGGCTGGCCGATCGCATGCTGGATGCAGCGGCGGAAGCGCCGCTCTATCAGACAGACCGCAACAAGCCTTACGGGCCTGAAGACGGCGTGACCCATACGCTGAAACTGCATGGGATCGCCAACGGCCTGCATAACGTAATGATCGAGATCCGCAACGATCTCATCGGAGATGACGTCGGCCAAGGGGTCGTGGCTGACTATCTGACAGGGCTTCTCCAGAACAGCCTGGAAGCCTGAACTTAAAAAGAAAAAGACCCCGGGGAGCAGTTCAACTGCGATCGAGCCGCACGGCAAAAGGCTGGCGGCTCATGTGACACATGGTTCTCCGCAATCCCGCGGACGACCGGGCTTAAGGGGGAATGACATGTCTGATTATACAGAGTTAGACAAAAAGCAGGATGTGCATATCCTGCACTCCATGGGCTACGCTCAGGAGTTGGAACGGCGGATGAGTTCGTTCTCGAATTTCGCCATCTCCTTCTCCATCATTTGCATTCTATCTGGCGGCATCAACTCCCTTGCGCAGGCCACGTCCGGCGCAGGCGGTGCTGCGATCGGTATCGGCTGGCCGATCGGCTGCGTGATTTCGGGCGTCTTCGCTCTCTCGATGGCGCAGATTTCCTCGGCCTATCCGACGGCCGGCGGCCTTTATCACTGGGGCTCGATCCTCGGCAACCGGTTCACCGGCTGGCTGACGGCGTGGCTCAACCTGCTCGGCCTGATCACCGTTCTTGGTGCGATCAACGTCGGGACCTGGGGCTTCTTCAGCGGCTCCATCGCCGGCTGGTTCGGCATTGCCGTCGATACGAATACGTCGGCGGGCTTTGCCAACCAGATCATCTTCGTTGCCGTCATCACCGGTTTGCAGGCTTTGATCAATCACTTCGGGATCAAGCTTACGGCAAAGTTGACCGACATGTCCGGCTACCTGATCTTCGCCGCCGCTATCGCGCTGACCGTCGTCTGCCTCATCGGCGTCAAGAGCTGGGATTTCAGCCGCATCTGGACCTTCACCAACTATTCCGGCACGCCGGAAGGTGATTCATCGGTCTGGCCGAAGATGGATAATATCTGGTACGTCTTCGCCCTTGGCTTGCTGCTGCCGATCTACACGATTACCGGTTACGACGCCTCGGCACATACGTCCGAAGAAACCGTCAAGGCCTCCAGCTCCGTGCCGCGTGGCATGGTTTCGTCGGTCTGGTGGTCATCGCTGTTCGGCTACATCATGCTCCTCGCCTTCCTCCTGGCGATCCCGGACATGAACGAAGCGTCCAAGCAGGGCTGGAACGTCTTCTTCTGGACCATCAACAGCATCACCCATCCTGTCGTCGCCAATATTCTCTATGTGGCGATCTTCATCTCGCAGCTGCTGTGCGGCCTTGCGACCGTCACATCCGCATCGCGCATGATCTATGCTTTCTCGCGCGACGGCGGCCTGCCATTCTCGAAATCGCTCGCCAGCGTCAGCCCGAAGTTCCGCACACCCTCCATCGCCATCTGGACGGCTGCCATTCTTGCCGTGCTGTTCGTCTGGGGCGCTTCGCTCGTCACGATCGCCGGCTCGTCGGCCTATACGATTGTCGTGTCGTGCACCGTCATCTTCCTGTTCCTCTCGTTCACCGTGCCGATCGTCCTCGGCATCAAGGCGATCGGGACTGCGAAATGGCCGAAGATGGGGCCGTGGAACATGGGCATCGGCACCTACAAGCTGGTGTCTGTTCTGGTGGTTATCGCCATGGCGATCATCTTCATCATCGGCGTGCAGCCGCCGAATGAGTGGGCGCTATACATCACCATCGGCTTCCTGGTGCTGACGGCCATCGTCTGGTTCGCCTTCGAGAAGCGTCGCTTCCAGGGGCCGCCGATCGGTGACGTGATTGCCAAGCGCCAGGCCGACATCGCTGCCGCCGAACGCGCTGTCGGCGAAGCGTAATCCTCATCCATATTCAATCCGGCGGGGGCCGTAATCCGGCCCCTTCCAACTTGACGCGCGGCCAGGATTCTAGGTCCTGAGCTGCCAGCCGATCACTCTTCTATCTTTCAGGCGGATTAATTATGAGCACCAGCTATACGTTCGACGACCTCAAGAAAGATGTGGCCGAAGGGCGCATCGACACGGTTCTGGCATGCCAGGTTGATATGCAGGGTCGCCTGATGGGGAAACGTTTCCAGGCGGAATTCTTCGTCGAGAGCGCCTGGAAGGAAACGCATAGCTGCAACTATCTGCAGGCGACCGACATCGAGATGGAAACCGTCTCCGGCTACAAGTCGACGAGCTGGGAGAAGGGCTATGGCGATTATACCATGAAGCCGGATCTCGCCACGCTGCGCCGCATCCCCTGGCTGGAGGGCACGGCGCTGGTTCTCTGCGACGTGCTCGACCATCACACGCATGAGGAAGTGGCTCATTCGCCGCGTGCTATCCTCAAGAAGCAGGTCAAACGACTCGAAGCGATGGGCATGAAGGCTTATATGGCTTCGGAACTCGAATTCTTCCTGTTCGACCAGAGCTACGATAGCGCCCGCGAATCCGGCTATCGTAATCTCAATCTCGTCAGCGGCTACAACGAGGACTACCACATCTTCCAGACCACCAAGGAAGAGGATGTGATGCGGGCGATCCGCAAGGGTTTGCAGGGTGCCGATATTCCGGTCGAAAACTCCAAGGGTGAGGCTTCTGCCGGCCAGGAGGAAATCAACGTCCGCTACGCCGACGCGCTGACGATGGCCGACCGCCATGCGATCATCAAAAACGGCTGTAAGGAGATTGCCTGGTCCAAGGGCAAGGCCATTACGTTCCTTGCGAAGTGGAATTATAGCGCCGCCGGCAGCTCGTCGCATATCCACCAGTCGCTGTGGAGCGCCGATGGCAAGACGCCGCTGTTCTTCGACAAGGAAAAAGACCACGGCATGACGCCGATGATGAGGCACTACGTTGCCGGCCTTCTGACGCATGCCAGCGAAATCACCTATTTCCTGGCGCCCTATATCAACTCTTACAAGCGCTTCGTCGCCGGCACCTTCGCGCCTACCAAGGCGATCTGGAGCACGGACAACCGCACGGCCGGCTATCGTCTGTGCGGTGCTGACACGAAGAGCATCCGTATCGAGTGCCGCGTCGGCGGTTCCGACCTTAATCCCTATCTTGCTTTTGCGGCCCTGATCGCAGCTGGCATTGATGGGATCGAGAACAAGCTCGAACTGGAAGCGCCCTTCGTCGGCGACGCCTATGGCGCGCGCGAGGTTCGCGAGATACCGCGCACGCTGCGCGGTGCGACCGAGGCTCTGGCCAATTCGAAAATGCTGCGTGCGGCGTTCGGCGATGACGTGATCGATCACTATACCCGGGCCGCCGAATGGGAGCAGGAGGAGTACGATCGTCGCATCACCGATTGGGAAGTGGCGCGCGGATTCGAAAGAGCGTAAGGCTTTTGCAAGCTGTCCCTGTCCGATTTCCATTTCATGATCGGGCAGGGGCGTCAGGATGGCCCGCTCGCCTGATATTTCCGCTTTGAATGCGGCCACAGGTTGTGCAACATCCGACAATCAATTTGATGACCAAGAAAACAGGAATTCGATCATGACGATGATCAAATGCGTCTCACCGGTAAACGGAGAGGTTTATGCCGAGCGTCCGGCGTTGTCGCTGGACGCCGCCAAGGAAGTCGTGGCCCGCGCCCGCAAGGCGCAGAAGGATTGGGCGCGCCGCCCGCTGGAAGATCGTGTCCAGCTCGTGCTGAAAGGCGTCGCCCGGCTGAACGAGATGGCCGATGTGGTCGTGCCGGAGCTTGCCTGGCAGATGGGTCGCCCGATCAAGTATGGCGGCGAATATCGCGGCTTCAACGAGCGCTCGAATTATGTCGCCTCGATCGCTGCCGATGCAATGGCGCCGCTGATCGTGGAAGACAGCGCCAATTTTGCCCGCCGCATCGAGCGTGAGCCGCATGGCGTCGTCTTCGTCATCGCACCCTGGAACTACCCCTACATGACGGCGATCAACACTATCGCCCCGGCTTTGATGGCTGGCAATACCGTCATTCTCAAGCATGCAAGTCAGACGCTCCTCGTCGGCGAGCGGCTCGTTCAGGCTTTCGTCGAGGCCGGTGTTCCCGCAGACGTTTTCCAGAATGTCTTTCTCGACCATGATACGACGTCGGCGCTGATTGCTGCCGGCAGCTTCAACTTCGTCAATTTCACCGGCTCCGTCGAAGGCGGCCGGTCGATCGAGCGTGCCGCTGCCGGCACCTTCACCAGCCTGGGGCTGGAACTTGGTGGCAAGGATCCAGGCTATGTGATGGAGGATGCCGACCTCGACGCCGCCGTCGACACGCTGATGGATGGCGCCACCTTCAATTCCGGTCAGTGCTGCTGCGGTATCGAGCGCATCTATGTGCATGAATCGCTTTACGACAGCTTTGTCGAAAAGTCGGTCGCCTGGGTTTCGAACTACAAGCTCGGCAATCCGCTCGATCCCGAGACATCGCTCGGTCCGATGGCGCACAAGCGTTTCGCCAAGGTCGTGCGCGATCAGATCACCGATGCGGTCGCCAAGGGTGCGAAGGCGCTGGTCGACCCGAAGCTGTTCCCGGCCGACGACGGCGGCGCCTATCTCGCGCCGCAGATCCTCGTGAATGTCGATCATTCGATGGCCTTCATGCGCGAAGAAACCTTCGGGCCGGCCGTCGGCATCATGAAGGTGAAGTCGGACGCTGAAGCGCTTGAGCTGATGAACGACAGCCCTTACGGCCTGACGGCTTCGCTCTGGACGAAGGATGTGGAACGTGCCTCACGCATCGGTCGCGAGATCGAAACCGGCACCGTCTTCATGAACCGCGCCGACTATCTCGATCCGGCACTTTGCTGGACCGGCGTCAAGGAAACCGGCCGCGGCGGCTCGCTGTCGATTATCGGTTTCCATAACCTGACGCGCCCGAAATCCTATCACCTGAAGAAAGTAACAGCATGAGCAACATCTCAGCCAATTGGAGCTATCCGAACGCTTTCAAGCTCGGCCGCGGCCGCATCAAGGAACTGGCGGACGCCTGCAAAAGCCTGGGCATGAAAAAGCCGCTCCTGGTCACCGACCGGGGACTTGCCTCGATGGCAATCACCAAGACGGCTCTGGACATTCTGGAAGAGGCTGGCCTCGGTCGAGCGATCTTCGCCGATGTGGACCCGAACCCGAATGAGAAGAACCTCGAAGCCGGCGTTAAGGCATTCAAGGATGGTGGTCATGATGGCGTCGTCGCCTTCGGCGGCGGCTCCGGCCTCGATCTCGGCAAGTGCGTTGCCTTCATGGCTGGCCAGACGCGGCCAGTCTGGGATTTCGAAGATATTGGCGACTGGTGGACCCGCGCCAGCGTCGAGGGTATCGCACCGATCGTTGCCGTGCCGACGACGGCAGGCACCGGTTCGGAAGTCGGCCGCGCCAGCGTCATCACCAATTCCGCGACGCACGTGAAGAAGATCATCTTCCATCCGAAGTTCCTTCCGGGCGTCGTCATTGCCGATCCGGAACTGACCGTGGGCATGCCGAAGGTCATCACGGCCGGTACCGGCATGGATGCCTTCGCGCATTGCCTGGAGGCTTATTCTTCGCCCTTCTATCATCCGATGTCGGCTGGTATCGCGCTGGAAGGCATGCGGCTGGTTAAGGAGTTTCTGCCGCGCGCCTATAAGGAAGGAACGGATCTCGAAGCCCGCGCCAACATGATGAGCGCGGCCGCCATGGGTGCCGTCGCCTTCCAGAAGGGCCTTGGCGCCATTCATGCGCTGTCGCATCCGATCGGCGCCGTCTACAATACGCATCACGGCATGACCAATGCCGTCGTCATGCCGGCGGTCCTGCGCTTCAACCGTAAAGCCATCGAGGACAAGATTGCCCGCGCGGCAGCTTACCTCGGTATCGCTGGCGGTTTTGACGGCTTCTACGATTATGTGCTGCAGCTGCGTGCGGAGCTTGGCGTGCCGGAAAGCCTTTCTGCCATGGGCATTACGCCCGACCGCATCGACGAGCTTTCTGCCATGGCGATCGAAGATCCAAGCGCTGGCGGCAATCCGGTGCCGATGACGCTTGAGAACACCAAGGCTCTTTTCCGCGACTGCTTCTGAGGCACTACTGCATAATTCCCTAAATCGGAATCGATTTAGGGATAAAATTATGCAGCAGATTTAAAGTGTTACAGCGACCTTTGCGCGCCACTTGCGGCGCGCGGCGCTGTAAGGAACATCTTGACGCGCCGGGCGAAAGTTTCGGTGCGTCGAACACTTCAGGACAAAAAAGCCGCCGGGTGAGCCCGGCGGCTTTTTCGTTCAGTGATGCCTGCCGATCAGTCGACGAACTCGACAACCACGCCGGGTTTGACCATCTTTGCCAGTTCCGTCGCATCCCAGTTCGTAAGACGCACGCAGCCATGGCTCTGCGTTTTGCCAATTCTCGAGGGATCCGGCGTGCCGTGGATGCCGTAAGTTGGCTTCGACAGGGCCATCCAAACCGTACCGACCGGACCGTTCGGGCCAGGCGGGATGTTAAGAACCTTATCGTTTCCGGCTTGTTGGAAGTTGATCTTTGGATTGTATGTGTAACCCGGATTGAAGGCGACGCGCTCGACGGTCACCGTGCCGGATGGCGAAGGCGTATCGGCCGAGCCGATGCTGGCCGGGTAGGCGGCGATCAGCGTACCGTTGGCGTCATAGGCGAAAACCTGCTTGCGGCCCTTGTCCGCGAGGATCTTGGCGACAGTGCCGGTCTTGCCCGGGCCCGTATTGACGACCTTGATGGTATTGCCAGGTACGGTGAAATCGACGCCGGGGTTCAGGGCCTTCAGATAGCCCTCATCCATGTGAAAGCGCTCTGCCAGCATTTCTGTCGTCGAGGTATAGCCGAGCGACGGCATCTGCGCTTTCGCCGAATAATCCTCGGGGATGGATGCAACATAGGGGCCTGCGGCATCGGCTGCCGTGATCGTATAATTGACGATCGGCATGCCGCCGGACATGCGCAGCTGCTCGAGGATCGCATCGGTATTGTTGGGATCGAGCGTCTGACCCGTCATCTGCTGATAGGCGTAGATCGCCTTGGTGACGTTTGCCCCCATGCGGCCGTCAATGGCGCCTGGCGAAATGCCCTGCCGCGCGAGGAATACCTCAAGCGCGGTGATTTCCATCTTCGATTTGCCCTTGAGCGTGATGACGGGATCTGACGGCGGCTTGCGAATGATATCCGGCGTTCCTTGCTGGGGATCGATCGAAGCGTAGTCGTTGCCGCTCTGGTTGTTCTGGCTCTGGCTCGGGTCCGGCATCGGCTGGTTGTCGAGCGGCTGCCGTTGAATATCGCCATCTCGCGGGATGCCGCCAGTCACGACATCCTGATCCTGCTGGTCGTAGCGGCCATAGCCATCATTGCGATACTGGCGATAGTCGCGGTAGCCGCCATTGTCGGAAAGCTGGGTATCGCCGTATCGATTGCCGTTGCCGTTGCCGTTATAAGAATCGCGGGCCGGCGCACGCGGATAATAGGTGCTCGCCCTCATTTCCGTTGCCACGACATTGCCGTATGCGTCGACCAGAACCTTTCGACCGCGTCCATCTCGCGCCATCGAATACCCGCCGCCATAGGGGTATTGTTCAAGAATTCGTCCGTCTGGAGTGACTAGAACCGTGTCGCGGTTGCCGCTGCGGTAATACTGGGCCTGCGCGTCGGTGAGCGCGACCGCAGACACGCTGGCCGTCATTGTCAGGACAAAACTCAATTTTACGAACCGGTTCACGTCTGTCGAATCCTCGGATAGTCGTTCGGCTGACACACACATGGCAAATTTGACGCCAGTATGGAAATTTAGATTATCATGCTGAATAAAATATAAAAATTTGTGTGATCAAGGGTTCAAGTTAACATTCGGTAAGGTAAATCACCATTTATTTGCGCCGCGTCCCATTATGGAGCAACGTCCGCGCGCAGGACCGATCAGGGAGGATTCCTAGGAATGATAGATTTTGCTGCGGCTAAAGGACCGAAACTTGCACTTGATGAGACTTCGGTTCTGGATATCGGTGCTTGCATCGTAGAGGGGAATGATCTTGCTCCCGGACGCGCCATTCCGGATGACGGCGATCCGCGCATCGACCACTCGCTCGAGGGCTTCCTCTTCACCTGTGGACCGGATCATATCCGCCATCCGCAGCCGATGACGGGGGCTTTTGAGGGAAAACGCTATCCGCTGCACGGTTCGTTCTCCTCCAATCCGGCCAAAGTTCTCTGGACCAAATTTGAGAATGGCAATGCGGAGTGCCGCGCCGATACCGACGTTGTCACCGCTGAGGGACTTGCTGCAAGGCTGGAGCGCCATTGGCGGATCGACGGTTCGACCGGCGAGGTTTCCTTGGCTGACCGCGTCGTCAACACCAGCGGCGAGGCGATGCCGGTCTTTTTGATGTACCATATGAATATCGGCGGCAAATGGCTCGACAACGGCACCGGCCTTGCCGGGCAGATGCTTGAAGATGGCGGCTTCCCCTGGGCATTCGGCAAAGAGGGTGGTGATATTTTCTGCGTGCCTGCGCGGGAGACCGGACAGGATTGGGCACAGGTCAGCCTTGGACCTATCGCTGCTATCGGCGGTAAGTCTCTAAGGGTGCGTTTTGGCGCAGAAACCCTGCCGTTCCTGCAGGTCTGGCGTAATCAGCGTGAGCCGGCGAACGTGCTCGGCATAGAGCCGGTTTCGCACCGTTGGGTCTCCCGTGCGGAACTGGAAGAGGCGGGTGAATTCAATATTCTCCAGCCCGGCGAAGCCCGCAATTTCATGCTCAACTTTGCCTTCGTTTGAGCGCGCGCGGCGGTTGACGCTGGATGCGGGGCGGCGTAGATCAGGGCCACGGTTTTAGAGAGGACATGAACCATGGATATCCGCCCGATCGATGATGAGTATTCGGTATCCGGCCAGATCAGCGTTGAGGATCTCGACCAGATCAAAGCCATGGGGTTCAAGTCCATCGTATGCCACCGTCCGGACGGTGAAAGCCCGGACCAGACGCCGTTCGGCGTCATCGAGGCCCGCGCCAAGGAGCTCGGTCTGGAAATTGCTCATGTGCCGGTTGGGCCGATGGGCGTGACCGAAGAGGCCGTGCAGGGCATGGTCGATGCGCTCGACGAATTCCCGCGGCCGATGCTCGGCTATTGCCGGTCCGGTGCACGCTCGACGGCGATCTATCAGAAGACGCACCACATTCGCGGTTGAGCCGCCTTCCCAACCCTTGAGATTGCAGGGCAGGTTACACGCCACGCCTTGTTTACCTGTCAAAACAACATCAGGAGAAAATCATGAGCATCAAGCGTATCGACGTCGGCGCCCGCATGAGCGGCGCAGTCATCCACGGCAACACCGTTTATCTCGCTGGCCAGGTCGGCGAAGGCGCAAGCGTTACGGATCAGTGCAAGTCTGCACTGGCTGAAGTTGACCGCCTGCTCGCAGCAGCCGGCAGCAACAAGTCGAAGGTCCTGCAGACGCTCATCTATCTCGCAGACATTTCCGACTTCGCAGAAATGAACGCTGCATGGGAAGCCTGGGTCGATCCGGCCAACACGCCGGCTCGCGCCACCAGCGAAGCCAAGCTCGCTGCGCCGAAGTACAAGGTCGAGTTCATTGTGACCGCAGCGCTCGACTAAGCCAGCGCGCCACATGTTTTTTGGAAGGCCGGGAGCTTGCGCTCACCGGCCTTTCGTTTGGGCGATTTCCGTTAGCGTGCGCGATGGAGTGATCGCTTCCGGATCGAGCGCGATCTCGATGATCGCCGGCTTGCCGCTGGCGCGGGCTCGTTCGAAGGCTGGAGCAAATTCCTCGGTCGCCTTCACTGTCTCTCCGTGGCCGCCATAGGCACGGGCAAGTGCTGCAAAATCCGGATTCCTGAGTTCCGTACCGCTGACACGGCCGGGATATTCCCGCTCCTGATGCATGCGAATGGTGCCGTACATGCCGTTGTTGATGACGAGCGCGATCAGCGGCAAGCCATATTGCACGGCGGTCGCGAACTCCTGTCCGTGCATCATGAAGCAGCCGTCGCCGGCAAAGCAGATAACCTCCCGTTCCGGAAACAGCTGCTTGGCGGCAACCGCTGCCGGCAGGCCATAACCCATCGATCCGGATGCCGGCGCTGCCTGCGTCTCGAAGCGGCGGAAACGGTGAAAACGATGCAGCCACGTCGCGTAGTTGCCGGCTCCATTGGTGAAGATCGTGTCGGCAGCCGTATTGGCTTCGATCCAATCCATGATGCGGCCCATGTGCACGGAGCCCGGGCTTTTCTCCGGCGTCGTCGACCAGGTGAGGTAGGCGGCATGCATGCGCTCGGTGCGATCGGCCCAACGCGCTTTGACCGGCGCTTCCAGATCGGCAAGTGCCGAGACGAAATCGGCCGGGCTCGCGCAAATCGCCAGATCCGGGCGATAGACGTGGCCGAGTTCGGACGGGTCCGGGTAGATATGGACGAGCTGCTGATGCGGGTAAGGGATATCGACCAGCGTATAGCCGGAGGAGGGCATTTCGGAGAGGCGACCGCCAAGGAGGATCAGCAGATCCGCTTCCTTGATTTCCTTTGCCAGCGCCGGGTTGATACCTATACCGACGTCGCCCGCATAACTCGGATGCAGATGGTCGAACAGCATCTGCCGCCGGAAGGAACATCCCACGGGCAGATTGAACCGCTCGGCAAATTGCTGGATGCCGGCAACCGCCTCTTGGTTCCACCGCGTACCACCGATGATGACCATCGGGCGCTCTGCGGCAGCTAGGCGCTGGCTTAGCTCCGCCATCTGACTGCTACCAGGATGGGCGGCAACGGGCGTATAGGGCTTGGCGTCAGGCGCTTCGACTTCGTCCCGCAGCATGTCTTCCGGCAGCGTCAGCACGACAGGGCCAGGCCGCCCCGACGTCGCGACTGCGAAAGCCCGGGTGACGAATTCCGGGATGCGAGCGGCATCGTCGATCTCGCCGACCCATTTTGCATATTCGGTCAGCGCCCGACGGAATTCCACCTCCTGGAAAGCCTCGCGCTCGCGGGCATCGCGCTGGACCTGACCGATGAAGAGGATCATCGGGATCGAGTCCTGTCGGGCAATGTGCAGGCCGGCTGATGCGTTGGTGGCTCCTGGGCCGCGGGTCACCATGCAGATGCCCGGCTCGCCTGTGAGACGACCCCAGGCATCCGCCATCATCGCCGCGCCACCCTCCTGACGGCAGACGAGTACGTTGATGTCGCTGTCATGCAGCGCATCGAGCACCGCAAGAAAGCTCTCGCCCGGCACGCAGGAAATGCGCTTGACGCCATTTGCCTTCAAAGCTTCGACGATGAGTTGGCCGCCCGTTCGTTTCATATCTTCGCCTTTCCCTCCAGTTCCGCCAATTCGGCGAGAACCTCCTCCTGATGCTCCCCAAGGCGCGGACTTGGCCGCGTATAAGTCAACGGTGTCTCCGACAGAACGATCGGCGTGCGCACGCTTGGGATCATGGTGCCTGCAGCGTCTTCAAGATCGATACGCAGGCCGCGCGCCTTGATCTGCGGGTCGGCGAACATATCCTCGATCGTGTTGATGGCGCCGGCAGGCACGGCATTGTCCTCGCAGGCCTTCAACAGGTCCGCCTTGTTCCAAGTCAAAGTCTTCGCCGATATGAAGGCACGGACCTCGTTGCGGTTGAGAACGCGGGCTTTGTTGGTGGCATAGCGCTCGTCGTCGGCGTGGGTGTCGAGGCCAAGAATGGCGCAAAGGCGGCGGAACTGTCCGTCATTGCCGACGGCGAGAATGAGATAGCCGTCTGCGGTCGGAACGACCTCGTAGGGCGAGATGTTCGGATGGGCGTTGCCGAGCCGCACGGGTGGTTTGCCCGAGATCAGATAGTTCATGTTCTGATTGGCGAGCACGGCCGATTGCACATCGAGCAGCGCCATATCGACAAGCTGGCCCTCGCCGGACTTGAGTGCGTGGATCAGCGCCGCCTCGATTGCCGAGACAGCATAGATACCGGTGAAGATATCGGCGATCGCAACGCCTGCCTTCACCGGCTGGCCGTCCGGCTCGCCGGTGATCGACATGAAACCGGACATGCCCTGGACGATATAGTCGTAGCCCGCCAGGCCCGCATAGGGGCCGGTCTGCCCGAAGCCGGTGATGGAGCAATAGACGATGCGGGGATTGACCTTCTTCAGGCTTTCGTAATCCAGCCCGTACTTGACGAGGCCGCCGAGCTTGAAGTTCTCGATCACCACGTCCGCGGTCTTAACCAGCCGGCGCACCAGCTCCTGACCTTCTTCCGTCTTGAGGTCGGCGACGATGGAGCGCTTGCCGCGGTTTGCCGAGTGATAATAGGCGGCCGAGAGGTTTTCGCCATCCTTGCCTTCGACGAAGGGGGGACCCCATTGGCGCGTATCGTCGCCGCCGTCGGGATTTTCCACCTTGATGACATCGGCGCCAAGATCGGCCAGCATTTGCCCGGCCCAGGGGCCGGCCAGCACGCGGGCAAGCTCGATGACGCGGATACCGGAAAGCGGAGGTTTCTTGGTCTTTTGGTCTGTCATGTCGATCCGCTCTCTCGCTTACGGCGTGAATGCTGTTTCAGATGTATCGGATACCGGCTTGGAAGCAAAGCGCCGCTCGCGCCAGAGAATGTAGAGCCCCGAGCCAATGATGATGAGGATGCCGAGCCATTTGATCGCATCCGGAAAATTGTCGAAGACGAGCCATCCAAAGATCGTCGCCGAAACGATTTCGAAATATTGCAGAGGCGCCAGCATGGAGGCCGGTGCGGCGCGATAGGCGTATACCGTGAGAATACCGGTGATGGCCGCGCTGGCGCCGACGCCGAGCAGGTAGAGCATGGCCGTCAGGTCCGGGACGACCGAACCGAGGATTGCAACGTCGGTGGCACGGCCGATGGCAAGCAGGATCAAGCTGAAAACGACGCCCCATATGCCGGTCTGGAACTGCATCGACGATGCGTCCTCGCTATGGGAGACGACGCGGGTGATCATCACATAGACTGCGATGCAGAATGCGGTGACAACAGGCAGCAGAGCAACGAAGCCGACTTCCTGAAAGCTCGGCTGGATGATCAGCATCGCGCCGAAGAAGCCCACCGCGCAGGCGGTGTAGCGCCGCCAACCGATCGTCTCCTTCAGGAAAATGCTGCTGAGGACAGTCAGGATGATCGGCTCCACGAAAAATATGGCGATGGCATCGGCAACCTCCATGACCTGCAACGTCGTCACGAACGAGACCATGGATAGGGTCAGCACGCCGGCACGGATGGCATGCACGCCGCTGCGACTCCATGACCAGACGCCCCATTGTCCGCGCATGGCCATGATCGGCAGGGCAAAGAGCGCCTGCAGGATAAAGCGTGCGGCGGTGACTTCGGCCGGCGGGACGGTGGCTGCTGCAAGCTTGGAGAAGATATCGATGATCGGCGAGAGGATGACGGAGATGAACATCATCGCAAGGCCGAAAGTCAGCTCCGACTGCGGTAAGCGCAGCGAGGAGCCGCCGGTGGCATTCATTTTGGTATTCCTTTTAATATCAATTCTTTGCCGCTATTTTCCTGCACCAGTCGGCAAAGTCGGAAGTAACTTGGTCGGCTCCGATTTCATTCAAGGTTTCATGCCGCATGTCCGGATGGATGGTGGTGGTAACGCGGGAGAAGCCGGCACGCTTCAAATGGTCTGACAGCCAGGAAATCGCTTTTCCATTGTCTGTGGCCGGATCCTTTCCGCCTCCGACGAGGTGGATCGGCATATCGCGTCGCAGCCTGTCGAGACAGGCCCTTTGCGGCGCGCGAAAACTCAATTCGAATATGTCCAGCCAGAGCGAAACAGAGGCATCGAAGCCGCAAAGAGGATCGGCAATGTATTTGTCCACCTGCTCGGGCACGCGCGACAGCCAATCGAACTCAGTGCGGCGATCTGGAATGGACTTGCCCCAAGTGTCGAACGTCAGTTTCGGCAGCGGTCCGCTTGGTACATCCGACCCCTTGAACATGCGTTCCGTCTTCAGGATGAGCTGCGCGGCGCGGCCGGCAATGCCCGGATTGAAGTTGGAATTCCAGACTGTGACGGCATCGAACTTATCGGGGTAGGTGACGGCGGTGTTGAGGCTGATCAGTCCGCCCATGGAGTGGCCGAAGAGGATGATCGGCAGACCGGGGTGAGCTGCGGCGGCAAGTTCACGCATGGCCAGAACGTCCGCCATCACCTGATCGCCGCCGTTTCTTCGTGCGAAACGACCGATCGGCGCATCGGCCGCGACTGTTTCGCCGTGCCCGCGGTGATCATGGGCATAGACATGAAACCCATGCGAGGCCATTGCGTCCGCGAAGGCTTGGTAACGGCGCGAATGCTCGGCAAGGCCGTGGGATATCAGGAGGATGCCGCACGCTGCACCCGACGCCCGCGTGTGATGATAGGCAATCGTCGCGCCCGTCGGACTTTTCAGGCGTTGCGTCTCGGCAAACATGCACCGTTCCTCCCCATGTGAATGAGAGTTGATCAGCCGGCGGAATGCAATGGACAGTCGTTGAGGCCCACAGAAATAAATCTCTGATGCCCTGTGATTCAGGGTTGCGTAGACTTGGTCAAACTGCTTATTTGTTCCCATAATGTTCTAGTTGGAGGCGTGGAATGAAGCATTTGCTTCGAGTATTTGCGGTTGTGCTCCTTTCGGTCGGGACGGTCGCGAGCGCGGTGGCGCAGGAACACAGCAGGGGGCGCACGCGCTTTATCCTGGCAGCAAGCTGGGAGCCGGCATTTTGCGCGACAAACCAGAAAAAGGCGGAATGCCGGAACCAATCGTCGAGCAATTACGATGCTACGAATTTTTCGCTGCACGGCCTCTGGCCGATGCGGCAGGAATATTGCGACGTCTCCGACGACCTGAAACAGGCTGATCGTGGCCGTGACTGGAAAGATCTGCCGGCGGTGCAACTGTCGCAGGACGTGAAGGCCAAGCTGGACAAGGTCATGCCAGGCACGCAGTCCGGCCTCGAGCGGCATGAGTGGATCAAGCACGGCACTTGCTCGAAGCTGACCGCCGACCAATATTTTTCCATCGCCGCCGGCCTGATCACCGAGCTCAATGCCTCTGCCGTTCGTGATCTTTTCGCCAAGAATATCGGCAAGGAACTGGACGCCGAAACCATCAAGGCCGCCTTCGACCAGAGCTTCGGCGAGGACGCCAATGCGCGCATCAAGATGAGCTGCCGCCGCGTCGGCAACGTCAGGATGATCTCGGAGCTGACGATCGGCCTGTCGGAAGATGCACTCGATCCTCAGCAGGGCAACGAGCCACGGCTCGCCAAATTGATCCAGGGGGCGGGCAGCACGTCGTTCGGCTGCGATCGCGGCGTCGTGGACGCGGCCGGTTTCTGAGCTAATCCGGCCTTTCAGACGCGGATAAATGCCCTCGGACAAGGTTTCGCCGTTGCCCGAGGGCCGGGTTTCGCCTACATAGCGGCACAATTCGCAATGTTATCCGCCCGTGGAGTAACCCAAGCTATGGCACGTCAGTTTATTTATCATATGGCCGGACTGAATAAGTCCTATGGCGCCAAGAAGATCCTCGAGAATATCCATCTCTCCTTCTATCCTGACGCCAAGATCGGTATTCTCGGCCCGAACGGTGCCGGTAAGTCGACGGTGCTGCGCATCATGGCCGGCCTCGACAAGGAATATACCGGCGAAGCCTGGCTGGCCGAAGGCGCCACCATCGGCTACCTGGCGCAGGAGCCCCAGCTCGATCCCAACAAGACGGTTTTCGAAAACGTCATGGAAGGCGTTGCCAAGAAAACCGAAATCCTCAATCGCTACAACGAATTGATGATGAACTATTCCGACGAGACGGCGGAAGAGGGCGCCAAGCTTCAGGACATCATCGACAGCCAGAATCTCTGGGATCTGGAAAGTCAGGTCGAGATGGCGATGGAAGCATTGTGCTGCCCGCCGCGCGATGCCGAAGTCACTAGCCTTTCCGGCGGCGAGCGTCGCCGTATCGCACTTTGCCGTCTGCTTCTCTCTCAGCCGGACCTGCTGCTGCTCGACGAACCCACCAACCATCTCGACGCCGAGACCATCGCCTGGCTGGAAAAGCATCTGCGCGACTATCCGGGTGCCGTAATGATGATCACCCACGATCGCTACTTCCTCGACAATGTTACCGGCTGGATTCTCGAACTCGACCGCGGCCGTGGCATTCCTTACGAAGGCAACTATTCCGCCTATCTGCGGGCCAAGGCCAAGCGTATGCAGCAGGAAGCCCGCGAAGAAGCTGGCCGTCAGAAGGCAATCAGCCGCGAACAGGAATGGATCGCCTCCAGCCCCAAGGCCCGTCAAGCCAAGTCCAAGGCGCGTATCAACGCTTACGAACAGCTGGTCGATGCTGCCGAGAATCAGCGTCCCGGTGATGCGCAGATTATCATTCCGGTCAGCGAGCGTCTCGGCCAGGTGGTGGTCGAGATGGAGGGCATCACCAAGGGCTTCGAAGGCCGCACGCTGATCAACGATCTGTCGATCAAGCTGCCGCCGGGCGGCATCGTCGGAATCATCGGCCCTAACGGCGCCGGCAAGACGACCCTGTTCAAGATGATCACAGGGCAGGAAAAGCCGGATTCCGGCTCGGTCCGCATCGGCGAGACGGTGCATCTCAGCTATGTCGACCAGAGCCGCGACGCGCTTGACGGCAATAAGACCGTGTGGGAGGAAATCTCCGGCGGCGCCGAAATCATCAAGCTCGGCAAGTTCGACATGAACTCGCGCGCCTATTGCGGCGCCTTTAACTTCAAGGGTGGCGACCAGCAGCAGAAGGTTGGCAATCTCTCCGGTGGTCAGCGCAACCGTGTTCACCTGGCCAAGATGCTGAAGGCTGGCGGCAACGTGCTTCTGCTCGACGAACCCACAAACGACCTTGATACGGAAACGCTGGGGGCTCTGGAAAGCGCGCTCGAAAACTTCGCAGGCTGCGCCATCATCATTAGCCACGATCGCATGTTCCTCGACCGTCTTGCCACGCATATCCTCGCGTTCGAAGGCGAGGGCCATGTCGAATGGTTCGAAGGCAACTTCGAGGATTACGAGCAGGACAAGATCCGCCGTCTCGGCCCCGATGCCCTCAATCCAGGCAGCCAGGCGCACAAGCGGCTGACGCGCTAACCTCGCGGTTTTGCATCTCGAAAACCCCGGCTTGTTCGGGGTTTTTGTTTGCCCATCCGAGTATCCGGATATTCCGTTTTCGCCGAAAACTAACAGTTTTCCGACGCCCGGCGACCGCGGTGGCCAATTGGCACTTGCGAAGTGCACTCAATTCACATAAAGATATCTTTATATCTTGATTGGGTGTGGAATGACGGATCTGGTGAAGCTCGGCTTGGATGAGGTTGTGGACGTGCTGAAGGCCGTCGGCGAACCGACACGGCTGCGTCTCATGGCACTCCTTGCCGCAGGCGATCTCACCGTGACAGATCTTACAGAAATTCTCGGCCAATCGCAGCCCCGCATTTCCAGACATTTGAAGCTATTGGGTGAGGCCGGGCTGATCGACCGCTATCAGGAGGGCGCCTGGGCCTATTTCCGCCTGAAGCAGGAAGGTAAGGCCGTAACGCTTGCCCATACGCTTCTGCGCCATACCGCTGAGAAAGATGCGGTTCTATTGCGGGACGCGGAGCGCCTTAACGCCGTCAAACGCGTTCGTTCCGAACGTGCACAAGCCTATTTCAGCAGGAATGCTGCCGAGTGGGATGAATTGCGTCGCCTGCATGCTGCCGACGAAGATGTCGACAAGGCATTGATCGGGCTGATCGGCCCGCAAGCGATTGACTCGTTTCTCGATCTGGGAACCGGCACCGGTCGCATGTTGCAGCTGTTGGCAGGGCACTATCGGCGCGCGGTCGGCATCGACGCCAGCCGTGACATGCTTGCCGTGGCGCGCGCCAATCTCGACCGTTCCAATATTACCTCGGCGTCTGTGCGCCACGGCGACATTTTCAACCTGCCGCTCGAGCAGCAGGATTTCGACCTGATCACCATTCATCAAGTGCTGCATTTCCTCGATCAGCCGGAGATTGCTGTTGCGGAAGCGGCGCGGATGCTGCGACCCGGCGGCCGGCTTGTGATCATCGATCTGGCGCCGCACGGGCTTGAGTATTTGCGTGACGAGCATGCGCATCTGCGCCTCGGCTTTTCACATCAGACCATATCGGATTGGCTGAAATTGGCGGGGCTCGATGTCGAGCAGGTGCAGGATCTTCATTCAGGGAAGGAAAGCGGTCAGGCGCTGACAGTCACCATATGGCTGGCGCGCGATCCGCGGCTGCTGATCGCAGCCGGACAGGACCGCCAATCGTCCCCCATTCTTGCTGGGAGAGTTTGATATGTCTTCGAAATCGGAAAATAGCCAGGGCGGCATCCGCATATCCTTCGAGTTCTTTCCGCCAAAATCGGAGGAGGCTGAACAGCAGCTGTGGAACACGGTTGCTGATCTTACCGAGTGGGATCCCGAATTCGTCTCTGTCACCTATGGAGCAGGCGGCTCGACCAAGGCGCCGACGCTTTCGGCCGTGCGCAAGATGATCCATGAGACGCCGTTCACCACGGCGTCGCACCTGACTTGTGTCGGCGCGACGCGCGAAGACACGCATCGGGTGATCGACGAGTTTCTTGCCGCTGGCGTTCGCCGTTTCGTTGCCCTGCGCGGCGATCCGCCAGGCGGTGTCGGCTCGGCCTACCAACCGCATCCGGGCGGCTACGCCAATGCAGCTGAACTGGTGGCTGCGCTGCGCGAGCGCGGCGATTTCGATATTTCGGTTTCGGCCTATCCGGAGAAACATCCGGAGAGCCGGGATACTTCTGCCGACATCGACATGCTGAAGCGCAAGGCCGATAATGGTGCCGACAGGGCGTTGACGCAGTTTTTCTTCGATAACGATGCGTTCGAGCGTTACCATGACCACGTCCGTGCTGCCGGGATCAAGATTCCGATCGTGCCGGGGATCATGCCGATCCAGAATTTGACGCAGCTGAAGCGCTTTGCTGGTGCTTGCGGCACCAGCATTCCGTCAAGGCTTGATGAGCGCTTTGAAGGCACGGATGACGATGTTGAGCTGCGTGCGCGGGTCGCGGCCGAAGTGGCGGCCGAGCAGATCCAGGATTTGGTGCGCCGTGGCTTCGACGAGTTTCATCTCTATACGATGAACCGCTCGCAACTGGTTTCGGCGGTCCTCGAACGACTGGGCATCCAGCGCAAGGTTGCTGAGCGGGCCGGCGCGGCTGCCTGACGGCATAGTTACCGCACACAATGACTGTTCATAAAAAAGCGCATGTCCGTCTCGGACATGCGCTTTTCCAATGGAACCGTTGTTTTGTTAGCTTTCGGAGTTCGGTCGTTTGCGAATTTCGCGAGTTCGTCAGATGAAAAGCATCGTTACGACAAATACGAAGGCCGCACCGACCACCAGGACGTTAATGGATCGTGTCAATCCCATGTCTTCCTCCTCAGTCAGCCGGTAAGTTTTATGTCGAAAATGTGTCGCTTGGAAAGCGAATTCGATGCTGCAATGCGGCGCAGAGTTGGTATTCTGATTCATTATTCCGCCGCAGATCTTTGATTTTATGCGGTAATTTCTGCATCTCGTCTCGATAACGGATTGTGAATAACTGTTACCAGGCCGCTGGTTTTCGAGGGACAGTGGTGCGGCCAAGGCTTGGTGCGCGGATCATGTCAGGCGCGGGCGGCTGCCGCGTCTGAGCCAGGCATAGACCCTTCCATCGAGTATGAGCAGGCCCGCGGCGATGAGCATCATGCCGGCAATCTCGCTTAGGCCGAGCCGCTCGCCGAGGAAGAGGAAGCCCAGCAGCATGGCGAATGGCGGCACCAGCAGGGTAACGAGCGAGGTGTTCGTGGCGCCCGCAAGGGCCATAATGCGGAAGAAGAGAATATAGGCGAAGGCTGTCGACAGCAGAGCAAGACCGAGAATGGCAGCAATTGCCGATGCAGGCGGCATCGGGAGGTTCCAGGGCTGATCCACGATCAAGGCGACCGGCAACATGATGAGCGAGGAGCCTGTCAGCTGGCCGGCTGCGACGACTGGCGGGGCGATCCCTTTGAAGCGCTTGGCATAGATTGCCGCAAAGCCATAGGAGATTGCCGCCAGGATCGGCAGCAGCACCGCCCAGAGTGGCACCGAGGCACTGGCGGTAATGCTCGGGGCGAGCAACACGACCGTGCCTGCAAGCCCGGTAAGGCAGCCGGCGAGCTTGGCAGGCGTCAGACGCTCGTCGGTCGTCAGCTGATTGCCGATCAACACCGTCCAGATCGGTGTCGTGGCATTGAGGATCGAGGCAAGCCCGGCGCCCATCTGGGTTTGGCCGACAAACAGCAATGTGTGGGGCACGGCGTTGTTGATCAGGCCCAGCAATAGAAATTGCCACCAGTGACGGCGGAGTGCCTGGTAGATCCCGAAGCGGCCGGCGAGATAGATGTGTAATGCCACCGCGGCCAGCATCAGCCTCAGAAGGACAAGCGTGAAGGGCGTGACATAGTGAACGGCAATGCGCGCAAAGAAGAAAGATCCACCCCAGATGAGCCCCAGCAATAGCAGCAGGCTCCAGGTCAAAGCATTCATCCGATTGTCGCCGTTCATCGCGTGTCCTCCCGTTCTAAGCTATGTAGCTTGAAAGAAGGGGCGATCTCCACCCGTTTCCTGCGCCAAGCGGCGGAATGGGGGGGCGCGCGAAGGATCGGCAATGCTGTGACAAACAAAAAGGCGGCCCGCTGGCCGCCTTTTCCATAAGAACTTGAGATCTTAGAGCGCGTTGAGAAGCGCCGATGTCGCCCAGCCATCTGCGGGCATACCGAGACGGAACTGTTCCTTCTGGATGGCGACACGCGTGCCGGATCCGAGAATGCCGTCAATCTTGCCGACGTCGTAGCCGCGCGCGACGAGCTTGGTCTGAAGCGCCTTCATGTCAACATCGTTCAGGCCCGGCTCAGGCGCACCCTTGTTATAGGGGGGAGCGCCGGCGAAGCGCGTGGCGAAATAGGCAGCCGAGGTCGTGTAGATGAATGACTGGTTCCATCCGAGATAGGTGTTGTAGTTCGGATAGGTCAGGAAGGCAGGACCCTTGCGGCCCTGTGGCAGAATGAGTGCAGCTGGAAGCGACTCGAACTTCGTATTGCCATCACGTGGCTTGACACCCAGCTTGAACCAGTCGCCAGCCGTCAGCGTGCCGCCAATGCCGGATTTCTCCCAGGGGAGATTGTCCGGTACGGCAACTTCCTGCAGCCAGGGTTGATCGCGGATGAAGCCGAGATGCTGGAGGAATTTCGCCGTGGTCAGGATCACGTCGGGCGCGCTGGTCTTCAAATTGACGTGGCCGTCGCCATCGCCATCCGTGCCATAGGCAATGATGTCGGGCGGTAGCATCTGCGTCTGGCCGATTTCACCGGCCCATGCGCCTGTCGTCGTCGTAGGATCGACGTCGCCGCGCTGCACCAGCTCGATGAGCGCGATCAGGCGCGGGCGGAAGAACTCCGGCCGGCGGCAATCATGGGCGAGGGTGACCAGGGCGTTGCGGGTGTTGAAGTTGCCCTGAACGGCGCCAAAGTCGGTTTCCATGGCCCAGAAGGCCGTGATGACGCCGGGCGGCACGCCATAGTCCTTTTCAGCCTTGGCGAAGACGTCGGCATACTGCTTCATCTTCTGGCGGCCGATATCGAGGCGGCCCTGGCTGACGGTGCGCTGCGAAAATTCGAGGAAGGTTTGGCGGAACACGCCCTGGCTCCGGTCCATGGCTAGGACCTTCTGGTCGATCTGTGCGCCGGCTAGGGTCTTGTCCGCGGATGCTGCGTCCGCGCCGTCGGCAATTGCCTCGGCTTTCACACCGGCCAGGAAAGCTGCGAGATCACCACCGCAGGCAGGCTTCGGAGTGGCGGCGCTGCTTGCGGGCGGTACAGCTGCCGGAGCCGCACTCTGAGCGATTGCGGAGCCTGCCATGGCTGAAGCGAAGATCAACCCGAGCGTGCTGCGTCGAATGGTGTGGCGGTCCATGAACGATCCTCTCTAGTGATAGAATAGGGTCGCTTTCACAGAAGATTGTGACATAAGCAAGAGATAAGTGTGCTCAGTCTCAAGAATTTCCTTGCTTCTGTACTGCCGCCACCCAGCTGTGCCAATTTTGCTCGGAACCGGCAAAGACATTGATATCGGTCGGCCCTTTGATGCCGGGGACTAGGCCTGTGGACGTATATTGCCAGAAGGCCCAGCTGCGGTCCGCATAAATCTCCTTGGGATGCTTTGCGACCGAGCGGACCCAGAAGTGATAGTCCTTGAAGTAACCGACAAGGTTCTGGCGATGGAAATCGACCGAGGTGTAGATGATCGGCCGCTTGCCGTAATAGGCTTGCAGGCGATCCATGAAATGCTTCATCTCCGTGCGCACGATCTCCGGGGCCGGTCGAGTGCGGCAAGTCGGGGAGCCGGGATTCCATTCGACATCGACAACGGGCGGAAGCGCCATCGCATCCTTCGGCACATTGCGGATGAACCAATCTGCCTGTTCGTCGGCGGTCGAGCAGAAATAGAAGAAGTGGTAGGGCGCGTGCAGAAGTCCTGCGGTGCTGGCTTCATTCCAATATTCGGTAAAGCGTGGATCGATCCGATCCTTGCCTTCCGTCGCCTTGATGAAGACGAAGGCGACGCCGGAAGCCTTGACGGCTTGCCAGTCGATGTCGCCCTGCCATTTTGAAATGTCGATACCGTGGATAGGGTGGCGCTGCGGATGATCGCTGCCGAAATCCTGCGGTTTCGTATCGCTGAACCGGGTCTTGGCGGGAGACACATTCGAGAAGGCGTCGTAGCCTGTCGTGCAGCCATTCACTAGAAAGGCGAGCGGCAGTAGGCACAACAGAAGCCTGCGCATGTTTATCCCGTCAAGAACCGAGTGATATGATCGCCCCAAGATCGGGTTTCCGCATAGCGTTCCCCGCATCCAAAGCAGTGGCTGACCGTGCTGCTGACAGCCGATCTTGCCACTTCGTTCACCATATCAACGTAAAAAATGCGTTATCTTCAAGCAAATTCTTATGCTTGAAGCGTGGTTGGCGCTGGTTTTTGCGCTCACATCCGTTTGAGTTCAAGCACCTTGCTTGGTGATGACGGCTCGCCAGGCATAACCTAGCCCAATCTTCTCGGTCTTGAGCGACATGCCGCAAGCTTGGGCCTTTTCCTCCAATATAGTCAGGAGATCGGCGCGCGGCGTGACGTGAAACTTCTTCAGCCACCCTTTGAGAAGGGCCTGAAACCAGCCTGGCAAGCCCTCCTGCTGGCCGAAATCGACGATGTGAAGCTCGCCGCCTGGGGCGACCGCAGCCAGCGACGCGTCGATCGCGTTCTTCCAGTCGGGAATCATCGACAGGGCGTAGGAAATCATCACGCGATCGAAGCCATCGACATGAAAATCGGCGGGCGAGAAAGCCGTGGCGTCGGCGACTTGGAAGTCGGGCATCTGCTTCAGGCCGCGAAAGTTGTTCCGTGCCGAAATCAGCATTTCCTGCGAGATGTCGAGACCATAGAGCCTCGCAGATGGGAATTTTCTGTAGGCGAGCAACATGTTGCGGCCGGTGCCACATCCGACTTCGAGCAAGGAGCCGCCAATAGGCACGTTCAGATGTGCGATCGTGCGGTCCCGTCCGAAGAGGTAGTATTTTCGCGTCAAATCGTAGATGTGACGCTGATAACGGTACATGCCGTCCATCAGCCTGGCGTGGTTGTTGGAGCTGGTCTCTATACCGGTATCAGCCTGGCTCACGCTCTTTTCCCGTAAATGTGGAAGCCACCGTAAATAGCAGAACGGTCGAGAGCATTCAGCTCTTGCGAACGTTCCTCGAAATAAACCCACTGATCGCGGATGGCCGGGGACAGCCGGCCTTCGATGATGCTCTTTTCCGCGGCCGTGCGGAAGATCACGCGAGCGCCTTCGCGCGCGGTGCGGGTGATCTCAGCCCAGAGGCTGTTGAGCTGCTCGTCGGTCATCCAGTCCTGGGCATCCAGAAGGATGTAACGATCACGGGAAGCCGCGGGCTTGGACGCCAGCAGTTCCGTGAAATTGGCATGGTGCACGTCGACCCGGTCGGCGTTGGCGCGGATCGCAGCATAGTGCTCCGGTCTGAGGTAAGTCGGCAGCGGACCCTGATGCTGACCGGCGTAGCGGCGCGCGAAAGCCTGCCAGGCGAAATAGTTATCGCGCATCGGGAAATGGCAGGCGAGCTTTTCCAGGCGGTGCTTGAGGACGGCCGAGATGGAGTCGTCGCCGGCAAGGCTGGCGAGCTCGTCATACTGCTGCGGTGGAATGCCGAGACCGAAGAGCGAGCTCTTGCGGCCGAGCAGCCACCGAACCATCGGCCGATCGAAGATCGGGGCGATCTCGTTTTCGAAGAACTGACGTTGTTCGCGAAGCGTGCGCGCATCCGTCATCTTGGCGAGCCGGACGCCGTGCAGGCGTGCGAGCACATGTGCTGCGCCGATGAAGCGGCCGAGCAGGCCGGTCTTGTAGATATTGCGGTTGAAGACCGTGACGCGGCGGCGACCATAGAGGTCTCGACCATCCCAATAGGAAGCCGTCGCCGTATCCAGCCGTGGCGCGATGTACCGGTCATAGGCCTGACTGTTTGCGGCAATTTCAGGCGTCGCAAAGAAACGCACCAAATCCGCATGATCCGGCAGTAGCCGGAAGGCAGCGAGCTTCAGCTTGTTGAGCGCGATATGATGACGGTTGAGGTCGACGACATCGATCGACGCCGGGCTCTGCGAGAGATAGGCGAGCATATTGCAGCCGCCGGAGCCGATGGTGACGATGCGGTGATGCGGCTGGAGTTCCATCGCCTGCATGTCGACATCCGGATCTTCCCAGATCTGCGGATAGACGAGGCCGGAAAACAGCATCCCGAACAAGCGCTCCGAGAGACCTGCCTTGGAGAGTGCCTTATGCTGCAGCAGAGCGTCCTTGAGTTTCCGGTTCTTCTGGAGACCGGCATCCGGGGCGATTTCCGTCATCTGAGTCTTGTTACCGTTTTTTAAGGTTCTGGGCGTGTAACCCGGCAATGCTACAGTCTGATGACGCGGACTGTTGGTATGTCTGGCGGAAATGCGCCGTTGCAGCTATTTGGGAGGCAACCGGCGACGATAGCTCTTTCATCTTGCTTAGTTTCCTGATTGTCTCCGCCTACCTTTGGAGGGTATGTGTCATGCGTTTGATTTCGAGAGTGATCGGGGCAGTTATCATGCTGCTGCTGATCATTGTCGCAGGCGGAGCTGTGTGGCTTTCCGTTTCGCCGCCGGAACTGCTGAAGGTTGGCGATGGCTACGCCGCCAAGATGGTGTGCTCCAACACATTCGTCGCCAAACGAGATCCGGATCAGGTGCTGGCCGACGATGTGCAAGCTCCCGGAAATCCGGCGCTGAAGCTCATCCGCGTTTCCGTCGATCGAGATGAGGGCGTCGTCAGGGCACGTTTCCTCGGGATGTTCGCTCCGAACTATGCGCTCTATCGCGGTGCGCTCGGCTGCACGACCGTGCCTGACGGCGATCTGCAGGCGGCGCGAAGCGCTGTTTTCCTCAACAAGGTCAAGGCACCCAAGAACGATGCGGTATGGCCGGACGGGGATACCGTCAATCTCGGCCAGAGCGAACAGGATGCCAAGTTCGCCAGCATCGTTTCGAACCCGGACCTGGCCGGTCCTGCCATGCGGGCCATCGTCGTGGTCAAGGACGGGCGGATCGCCGCGGAGGCCTATGGCGAGGGTTTCAGTAAGGCAACGCCGCTGATCGGCTGGTCGATGACGAAAACGGTCAATGCCGCCATCATTGGCCGCCTCATGCTGGCGGGCCGCATGTCTTTCGACGACCAGCATCTGCTTCCGCTCTGGAGCGACGACTCGCGCAAGGATATCAAGCTCAGCGATCTGCTCGCCATGGAGAGCGGGCTTGCCTTCAACGAGTCCTATGGCAGCGTTTCCGATGTAACCCGCATGCTATATCTCGATCCGGATACGACGAGTATAGCGGCCAATGCGCGTCAGCTTGCCTCGCCCGGGGAGCGGTTCAGCTATTCCAGCGGTACCGCTGTCCTGCTTTCTCGGCTTTGGATGAACAAGCTCCCGAACTTGAGCGCTGCGATTTCTTATCCGCGCGAAGCGCTTTTTGCGCCGCTCGGCATGTATAGCGCGGTGTTCGAAGCCGATGAGCGTGGAACCTATGTCGGCAGTTCCTATCTCTATGCCAATGCTCGCGATTGGGCGCGCTTTGGCCAGTTCCTGCTTCAGGACGGCGTTTGGAAGGGAAGCCGGTTGCTGCCGGAGGGCTTTGTGGGCGCCATGCGCACGCCGACGACAGCGTCAGAAGGCGTCTACTCGCAGGTTCAGGCATGGCTTGCAGGCCCAGGCGGCTCCAACGCGCAATTCGGTCTGCCGGCGGACACATTCTGGATGAGCGGTCACGACGGCCAGACTATCGCCATCGTTCCCTCCGCCAATCTGGTGGTGGTGCGCATGGGGCTCACGCCAGCCTGGGCCGACTATCGGCCGCAAGTGCTGGTGAAGCGGATCGTGGATACAATAAAGCCGGCCACGAATTAGGCCGGCTTTCAAAGTCTTTCACTAGGGTCAGTAATTGCCGTTGGCGACGTCCGTCAGGCCCTTGCGCTTGGCATCATAATAGTAGCCACGAGCATAAAGCTGGACGGCGTTGGCTTCCTTGTTCTGTGCCTTGCTGTCTGCCGTCATCCATGCGCCGCGGAGATATTTGGCGGCATATTTGATGTTGGTTTCGGCATCGAGCAGGCCGGATGCCGGGCCCTGGTAACCCATCGACTTGGCCGTGTTGTACTTGATCTGCATCAGGCCGAAATATCCGGCTCTGTTGTAAGCCTTCGGATTGTAACGGCTTTCGCGATGAACAACGCGATGGATCAGTGACTCCGGTATTTCATAAAGCTTGGCGTATTTCTGGATGAGCTTCGAAACGTAGCTCTTTTCCGCCGCCGGGACATCGGAGTCATAGTTCTGGGTGGTCAACACAGCCGGAACGACCGTCGGGCCGCTGCTGTCGAAGTTGAAATCATAATGAGCGCGGTTGTCCACATAACGGCCGAGGCCAACCTGTGCCGGCGTTGCGAAGGCGACTTCCGCCTGTGCCGAGGGGTCGGGACGCGGGGTCGGTACGGCAACCTGAATGGCGGCCATATCCGAAGTCATCGGAATGATCGGTTCTGCCTGTGCGATGGGACCCGAAGCCGGTATCAGTGCGGCGTCGCCGGGGCGAGCCGGATTGGGCATCGGAATTGCCACGACCGAAGGAACAAGCGGCACGTCGGCGGAGGCATAAGCTGCTGCTGCAGACGTGTTTGTCATGGGCGCGCCCGTTGCCGCAGCAATGGCGACACTTCCCTGATTGGACGTGTTTGCCGCAGCCACCGTCGGCTGACCGAAACGGGATTGTGCAGCGTCGATCTGCTGTTGGTTTACTGCACCGGCGCCAACGCGTCCGGACTTCACCATTGCGACCAGTTGCGGCTGGCGCGGTCCGATGAATCCCGGAGCTGCGGCGGCCATTGCGACACCGCCAACGGGCGCAGCGGCTCCATTGGCGATCAGGGTCGTATTCGGATGCGGCACGTTGGTGTGTGCCGACGGGAGTTCTGCCTGAGACGTCTGCTGCTGAGTGCTTGCACACCCGGCGAGAGCGCCGCACATCATTGCCGATACGGCAACGCTGCGCTTCAGGCTGGGAAATCCGATCGCTACCATTCTGTCACTTTCGAAAAAACCAAACCTAATTTGCGATGCAAATCGGTCACAGGACCTCACAATTCGGTCACAGGATCGATAAAATTATGAATCCCCATTAACCTATCCGTGATCGCGCTGCAACCCTGGACGGGCTCAAGCGGCCATCCGGCGGTATCCGGCGGTCACTGCGCCGGCTGCAATCAACAGGGTTCCGCCCGTTCGATTGACGGCGCGTTGCACGCTTGCCTTGCGGATAAACCCGCGCGCCATATCGGCGACGAAGACGTAAATCAGGGAGTTCAATGCCGCCAAAGTGAGGAAGGTTGCCTCCAAAATAAGCGTTTGCTCAAGAAATGGCTTGGACATGTCGAGGAACTGCGGAACGAACGCGATGAAGAAAACGATGCTCTTCGGGTTGAGAGCGGTTACAACGTAGGCGTGCAACATAATCTTTAACGGTTTTTCTTCCGGAAGATTGTCGTTGTCGCCCATCGGGCCGGTCACGATCGGAGCCCGCCAGAGCTTGATTCCAAGGAAGACGAGATAGGCTGCGCCGATCAGCTTCAGAATCGTAAACAATGTGGCCGAGGCAGCGAGGAGGGCGCCCAGCCCGGCGAGGGATGCCGTCATCGCCGTAAAGTCGCCCAGCGTCACGCCCGTGACGGTCGCCAGCGCGGTTTTGCGGCCGTGACCGAGCGCATAGGATATGACAAGGAGAATGGTTGGGCCTGGAATGGCCAGCATGATGCAGGACGCGGCGGCGAAAGCGAGCCAGGTTTCGATGGACATGGAATCCTCCCCTATTCCTTTTTCGCCGCCAGCAAAGACATCGGATTGACGATCCGTCAATCCGCTTGATCAACGATCGAGCCGCTTGATCACAGATCAGGCTGCTCAATCATCGATCGTGCCGTCTGATCACCACGCAATCAGGCTTGCGTATATTTCTGACCAATATGGTCCATCACGCCGGCGAACCATGGGGTCGAGATATCGAACGCCTTTCCGCCCTTGATGCGGGGGAATTCGATCACGCGCAGCTTGCCGCCCTGGCCCTCATCGTGGCCGGTGACGCCCGATACCTTGTTGAGCGCGCTTTCGACGGCGAGATCGACCATGCCCTGGATCAGGCGGAGATCGTCGCCGTTTGCCGGGGCCGAGCGGGCAAAATAGCCCGACTTCTGCACCATCGAGCGCTCGGCGCCGATGATCGAGGCAAACTGCTTCTGGAACCAGCCGCCAACGTTGATCGTGTCGATCTTCACATGGCCGAAGGCGTCGCGCTTGATGGTTTCGCCAGCGGCTTCGCGCTCGCCGACGATGGCGTCGAGGGCAGCACCTTCGGATACGAACAGCGTGACCTGGCCCGTCTTCTCCATGATGGCACGCAGCCGTTCGCCTTCGGCTTCGATATTGAAGGCTATCTCGGGCAGGTAGAGGCCGTCGATGTTCTTCAGCGCGGCATTCATCATGAAGCCTTCGACATATTCATTGGCGCTGGTCTTTTGAATGTAGGCGCGGGCTGTCGCGGCCGTCAGCCAGCCACAGTGACGTCCCATGACTTCGTGAATGACAAGCGTACGCGGGGCGGCTGTCTGTTCGTTGCTGACATTGTCGAAGAAGTGCGCGCCAACTTCGGCAGCCGTCCAGGCGCCGAGGGACTGGCGGATCGGCACGACGTCGTTGTCAACCGTCTTAGGCAGGCCGACGACGGTCAGGTCATAGCCGTTGGCGCCGAGATAGGCCGCGAGGTCGGCGGCCGTCGTGTTGGTGTCGTCGCCGCCGATCGTATGAAGAATGGTGACACCGTCAGCGGCAAGGCGCTCGGCAGCCACCCGCAGTGGGTTTTCGCCTTCCTTGACTAGCCCGCGCTTCACGCAGTCGGCGGCGTTGGTCAGTTTTACGCGGCTGTTTCCGATCGGCGAGCCGCCATAGCGGTGTAGAAGATGGGCGCGCTCGCGCATGGCCGGCGTTATGCCGATGCTGTCGGCCAGCAAGACACCCTGATAGCCAGAACGATAGGCGATGATGTCGATCTCCGGCGCCACGTCGGTATAGCGCTGGATCAGACCCCCAACCGCGGACGAAAGGCAGGGTGCCAATCCGCCGGCGGTGAGCATTGCGACTTTCTGTTTGGCCATGGAGATCCTCCTTGCAGTCGAGCTGCTTTATTTCATGGTTGCCGTGGGAATGGATGCGACAGGCGCGCATGGCTGTAAAGTAAAGAATTTAAGAAACCAGCGGTTTGTTTTGCGGCTCAAGCGCAGTCGGGAAGGGGGCGCATTCCGCTAAAGACGTAGGCCTGAAACACGTCATCATTACCAAATTGTGAAAAGTGTTTTCAGGCTTGCGACGAATGGACTGCTTGCCAAGGCGAGCATTATTTGGTCAAGGTGTTCCATAGTTTACGAGAGCCTGCGGAACCGTCATGTCGTTTTGGGAAAGATTGCTGAATGCTATTGGTAGCACCGCTGGCAATGCCCTGTCGGCGGTGGTCGAGGCTATTCGCACCGTGTTTGAGGGCGACCCGGAAACCCGCCGCAAGGTAGCCTTTTCAGTCGCGATCATCGCGCTTTCCGCCAAGATGGCGAAGGCGGACGGGATCGTGACCGAAAACGAGGTCAATGCGTTTCGCGAGATTTTCGAATTTCCGCCGGATCAGGCGAAGAACGTCGCTCGGCTCTATAACCTGGCGCGGCAGGATGTGGCGGGCTACGAAGCCTATGCGGAACGGCTGTCGACGCTCTGCGAAACCTGCACCGAGAATTGCCCGGTGCTGGAAGACGTGCTCGACGGGTTGTTCCACATCGCCAAGGCCGACGGTCTGATCCACGAGAAGGAAATGGATTTCCTGCAGCATGTCGCGCAGATCTTCCATATGAGCGAAGAACGGTTCGAGCAGATCATGGCCCGTCATGTGAGCGGCGGCAGGGACCCGTACAAGGTGCTTGGCGTGTCGCGTCAGGACGATTTCCCGACGATCCGCCGCCGTTATCATGGGCTCGTCTATGAAAATCATCCGGATCGCCTCGTGTCGCGCGGTGTACCGGAGGAATTTCATGCCATTGCGAACGAGCGGATGGCTGCTCTGAATGCGGCTTATGCCGAAATCGAGAAAGAACGCCGCGCAGCATGAGTGCATTCAAGGCCGATTTCGCCGGCGCCAGGGTACAGCCGTCGCCGAACCACGGCGAGCGGCGCGATGGCGTTCGACCAGATATTATTCTTCTGCATTATACCGGCATGGGCACCGCCGAGGGCGCCCTGGATTGGCTCTGTCGTCCTGAAAGCCAGGTATCGAGCCACTACTTCGTTTTCGAGGACGGACGCATCGTCCAGCTTGTTCCGGAGGAGCGGCGTGCCTGGCACGCAGGCAAGAGTTCGTGGCATGGCGATGTCGACATCAACTCACGGTCGATCGGCATTGAAATCGCCAATGCTGGGCATCCCGGCGGACTGCCGGAATTCCCTGATGTGCAGATAGAAGCGGTCATCGAACTGTGTCGTGATTGCGGCCAACGCTGGGCAATCGGGCCTGAGAGAGTGCTCGGACACTCGGATGTCGCCCCTGTGCGCAAGGTTGATCCGGGTGAGAAGTTTCCCTGGGCGCGGCTTGCCGCAGCGGGTGTCGGACACTGGGTTGAGCCGGCTGCCATCACCGGCGGCCGCTTTTTCCAGAAGGGTGATGTAGGGCAGCCGATCGAGGCCCTTCAATCCATGCTGTCGCTCTACGGTTACGGAACTGAAATTACAGGTGAATTCTCCGAGAAGCTGAAGGGGGACGTCGAAGCTTTTCAGCGTCATTTCCGTCAGGAGCGGGTGGACGGCATTGCCGATTTTTCCACGATCGATACGCTCCATCGGCTTCTCTCCGCATTGCCTCGCTTTTCGTAGCCAAAGCACCGCGCTCAACGATTTCTATAGCCGGCTATAATCCATAAAGGGCGTAACTCCCTGCTGCGCCACAGCTTTTCCCTATTATCTCCGCATTGCATTGGTCTAACGGCGCTCGCTGAACGGCGGTCGCGCAGTCTGGTTTTGTGTGTCGCGCGGCCGTAGACGACTAATGGGGACTGTGCATTCCGGCGGCTCTTTTTGCCTCCAGCCGGACGTGACGGCTTGTGCCGCCCGCAGTCCCACCCCTGGAGACAAAAGACTACATGAAAAATTTGATTGTTGCGGCTGTAGCATGCGTGGGCGTGCTGCTGGTGGGATATGATTGCGCTTCTGCAGGCCAGCGCGATGGAAAGCACCGAACGCGCCCCCTCAAGACCGTCAGTCGTACCACCGGCTTTCCGGTGCCCAGTATTCCGGCCGAACTGCGCAATGGCGGAAACTCCTCTGCCGGGCAAGATCGCTACTCCGCATTGATTGCCAAATATGCCAAGCAGAACGGCGTGTCGGTCGAACTCGCGAAGGCGGTCGTTAAGATCGAAAGCAACTACAATCCGAGAACGCGTGGCAGCGCCGGCGAAATCGGCCTGATGCAGATCAAGCCCGCAACGGCCCGTCTGATGGGTTATACCGGTCGCGCAAAGGGTCTTTACGATCCCGAGACGAATATCAAATTCGGCATGAAATATCTTGCCATGGCGCAGAACCTCGGCGGCGGCCCGACCTGCAACACCATTCTCAAATACAATGCCGGTCATGGCGCAACGCGCATGAACCCTGTTTCCAAGCGCTATTGCGGCAAGGTGCTGGCCCTTCTGGATTGACCTCTTTCCATTGCCGATAACGGGTAGGGCGGAATCGCGTTCCATGCTATCGAAAGCCTTCGAATAGTGAGGGTCGTAGCATGGCAGCGGATTTCAGGTTCATCGTCGTTGGTCGCGGAATGATGGGGGCCGCCGCTGGCCGCCATCTCGCCAGGCAGACGGATGGCATTGCGGTCATTGGGCCGGATGAGCCGGAGGATCGCGCCAGCCATCAAGGCGTTTTCGGCAGCCACTACGATGAAGGCCGCATCACCCGTACGATCGATCCGAACACGGATTGGGCGCGCCTCGCGAACCGTTCGATCAGCCGCTATGCGGAAATCGAACGGGATAGCGGCATCCAGTTCTACGCGCCTGTCGGATGCCTCGTCACCGGCCCGAAACGAGGCGGCGAGAACGACTATGTCGCCGACGTCGCGGATGCTGCCCAGCGACTTGGCGTAGAGACTGATCTTCTCGATGATGCCGGGCTCAAGGCGAAGTTTCCCTTCTTCTCGTTCTCATCGGGAAGCGAAGGGGTCTACGAGCCTCGCGGCGCCGGTCATATCAGTCCGAGGCGGCTGGTGAAGGCGCAGTCCCTGCTTGCTGAAAAAGCTGGGGCGCGGGTGATCAAGCAGACTGCTCTGTCAATCCGTGACGAGGCCGGTCGTGCCGTGGTCACGACCGCAGAAGGCGAGACGTTCAGCGCTGAAAAGGTGCTGCTTGCCACTGGCGGTTTCTCCATTGCCGAGAATCTCTTGCAGAAACCTGTTGAGATGAAGGTTTATGGCCGCACGGTTACTTTCTTCGAAGTGAGCGAAGCCGAGGCCGAGGCCCTGTCCGGCATGCCCTCATTGATTTCCGTGAAGCCGGACGATGTGGACAGCATCTATATGCTGCCGCCGATCCGTTATCCCGATGGCAAGCATTACATCAAGATCGGCGGCGATCCGGACGATCTTGAGTTCGAGACCGAGGCCGAATTGCGCGCCTGGTTCCGCACCGCCGGCCGCGACAAGGCCCGCGAACATCTGGTGCGAATCTTTCATGAACTCGTTCCTGGCGTAAAGCGACCACCGTCTTTCACCAATTCCTGCGCCGTCTCCTATTCTCCATCAGGCTATCCGATGATCGGCTATACGTCTTCCTCGCGCGTCGCGGTCCTGGTGGGCTGCAACGGCACCTCCGCCAAGAGTTCCGATGAAATTGGCCGACTCGGAGCGGAACTGCTGCTCGCAGGTCGAATCAAGGACGAGGGCTACGCCACGGATTTCTCAGCACATTTCCGCGACTGACATCCTGTCTGCGCAATCTGACATATTTCGGTGGCAATTGCCCGAAGTCTCGGTTAATGAGCCTGTGCCAGTTGGCCGGGCAGCCGCGCTTCATCAATGCCGAAAGGCGATGAGGTGAGGAAAGTCCGGGCTCCACGGAAACACGGTGCCGGATAACGTCCGGCGAGGGCAACCTCAGGGAAAGTGCCACAGAAAGCAAACCGCCCGATCTCAGGATCGGGTAAGGGTGAAAGGGTGGGGTAAGAGCCCACCGCGTCTCTGGAAACAGCGACGGCACGGAAAACCCCACCGGGAGCAAAACCGAATAGGGATGACGCGGGGCGCGCAAGCGCTCCAGCCCGTTTCCGGGCCGGTCATCCGGGTGGGTTGCAAGAGGCGTCGCGCAAGCGCCGTCCCAGATGAATGGCTGCCACGTTCCGGTCTCGGCCGGAGCCATACAGAACCCGGCTTACAGGCCAACTGGCAAATCAACACGCTCTTGCGGCAAGGGCGATCTCTGCTCTCCAGAAATAAATTCGGGAGCCTGCGGATGCCCTGGTTTTCCGGGGTTTCCTGTCGCCGCGCACGAGAGTTTTCGCTTGTGAAAACAATCCGTTTTGAGGCGTTCGCTCAAGGGTATCCTAACCTTTCGTTAAACTTAACGGCTTATGAATATTCAGGCTGTGGTCGCGCCTGATGCGGCTTCATCCCATTGACGCCCATATGGTCCCATGGTATCCCAAAAGAACACTGCAAACGGGCAAATCAGAGCCCAATCATCGCAAAGCCATGATTGCTCCCGCTTCGGGAGTGTCGAAGGGGCGTTGGCTCTTTCGGCTTGCGACGCTGTGTCCGATTTTGGCTGTGTCCGCGAGCACATGAGTGCTCGTGGGTCATGGGGGACGGGTGTTTCGCGTCATGAACCGCTTCCTGTCAAATGCGACCAACCGGATCGATGCCAAGGGACGGGTTTCCGTGCCTGCGGCGTTTCGTTCCGTGCTGGCCGAGCGCAATATCCAGGAGCTGTACTGCTTTCAGGATTTTGTGTTTCCGGCGATCAGCGTCGGCGGTCTCGATCTGCTCGATCGCTTCGAGCGGCAGATTGCGGCGGAGGATCCTTTTTCGCCGGCGGCGAACCAGATGTCGCTCCTTATTCATGGGGGCGGGGTCTTTATGAAGCTCGATGCCGAAGGACGGTTGATGGTCACGGATTTTATCCGCGATTTCACCGCAATTGCGGGCGAGGTGACCTTCGTCGGTCGGGCGGATCATTTTCAATTGTGGCGACCGGAGGCCTTTCTGGCTTTGCAGGCGCAGGCACGAGAGGAGCGCAGGCTGGCGGGCAGGCGCTCGGAATAGAACGGGGAAGCGGAATGGTGGCGAATTCAGGCGGAGGTTCTTCTGATGCCGGTGGCGGACCTGTTCGTCACATTCCGGTTCTTCTCTCCGAGGTGCTCGAAGCGGTGGCGCCTGAGTCCGGTAAGCTCATCCTTGATGGCACGTTCGGGGCTGGCGGTTATACGTCGGCCATTCTGGCTGGTGGTGCAGATGTCATCGCGCTCGATCGCGATCCTACTGCGATCTCGGCGGGGCAGGCTCTCGTCGCAGCTCACGCCGGCCGGCTGAAGCTCATCCAATCGCAGTTTTCCCAGTTGGCCGATTATGCGCCCGATGGTGGTCTGGACGGCGTCGTTCTCGATATCGGCGTTTCCTCCATGCAGATCGACGAGGCCGAGCGCGGCTTTTCCTTCAGCAAGAACGGCCCGCTCGATATGCGCATGTCTGCGACCGGTGTGTCGGCGGCCGATGTCGTCAATCGCGCCAAGCTTGCCGATCTCATTCGCATCTTTGTGTTTCTGGGCGAGGAAAAGCAGGCGCCGCGCATTGCTCATGCGATCGAGAAGCGCCGCGCCGAAGCGCCGTTCGTGACCACTCGCGATCTGGCCGGCCTGATCGAGGTCGTGACGCCGCGAAAGGCGAAGGACAAGATCCATCCCGCCACGCGCGTTTTCCAGGCGCTGCGCATTTTCGTCAACGACGAACTGGGCGAGCTTGCTCAGGCGCTGTTTGCTGCTGAACGTGCCCTGAAACCGGGCGGACGACTTGTCGTCGTGACCTTCCATTCCCTGGAGGACCGGATCGTCAAGAAGTTCTTCGCCGATCGCTCCGGCCGCGCGACCGGCTCGCGCCACATGCCTGTAGTGCATGAGCGGCTGGCCACCTTCGATGCGGTCGGCAGATCGATGATTTCTGCGAGCGAGGCTGAGGCGGAAGCCAATCCGCGCGCGCGTTCCGCCAAACTGCGAGCGGGGGTTCGCACTTTGGCTCCGGCAGAGGAGGCAGATCTTTCGATCTTCGATCTGCCCAGTCTCGCCAGTCTCGGAAAGCTCGGGGGATAGCATGCTGAAGACCTTTGACATCGTGCTGATTGGCGTCATGACGGCGATGGCCAGCGTGACCTATACGATCAAGCATCGAGCTGAGCTGAAGCTGGAAGAGGTCCGTCGTCTCGAGGCCGATATCAAGCTTGAGAAGGACACAATCGAGCTTCTCAAGGCTGATTGGGCGCTCGTTTCGCAACCGAACCGTCTTGAGCGTCTCGTCAACAACTACAGCAACGAGCTTCAATTGCAGCCAACCCTCTCGACGGCAATCGTCCAGCCAAGCGAGCTGCCGATGCTGCGCTCGCAGATCCCGCCGCCAATTGTGGCGGATGGGAAAGATGGCGCCAAGAATGGCAAGGCAACGGGCTCCAAGGGCAATGCCGCTGTCGCCTCGAAGAATGGCGACACCACGGATGCGCAGATCAGGAAAGCTATCGCCGATGTGGCGTCCGCGCCGGCACCCCGGCCCAAGGCACCTGTCGTCGCCAAGCGCAAGAAGCCTGGCATCGATAACATCGCAACGGGATCGGTGGCGCACTAATGTCTTTCCTTTCCCGCATCATGGTCTTGAAGAGCAAGGCGCATTTCTCCACCGACGGCAACAACCGCCCGAGCGATGGCTTCTTTCATTCGAAATTCGAGGGCGTCCGCAAGCGCAAATCCAATCAGGCGAAGAGCCGCGTCGTTCTGCTGGTGGGTAGCTTTATCGCCATCTACTGCGTTATCGGCGGCCGGCTTGCCCAATTCGCCCTGTCGCCGCCGGATGTTACCTCCAGCATCCTGCCGCCGGATCGGCTGATGGCCTCGCGACCGGATATCGTCGACCGCAATGGGGCTCTGCTGGCAACCGATATTCGCACCGTCTCGCTGTTTGCCGAGCCGAACAAGATCATCGACGCCGATGAGGCCGTCGAGGAATTGCGCAAGGTCCTGCCGGATCTCGATGCGAAATCGACTTACAGGAAGCTCTCTTCCAAGAATTCGCACTTCGCCTGGCTTCGCCGACAGCTGACGCCGAAGCAGCAGAGCCAGATCCTGGCGCTCGGCATCCCCGGTATCGGCTTCCGTCCCGAGAAGCGTCGTTTCTATCCGGGCGGCACGACCGCGCCTCATATCCTCGGCTACGTCAACATCGACAATCGCGGCGTCGCAGGCATGGAGAAATATATCGACGACCAGGGCCTCGCCGATCTCGCCGCTGCGGGCATGACCAACGATCAGCCGCTGCAGCCGGTCAAGCTCTCAATCGATCTGCGCGTGCAGGGCATCGTTCGCGATGCAGTCGTCAATGCCGTCAAGAATTTCCAGGCAAAAGGCGCAGGCGCCGCGATCCTCGACGTTCATACCGGCGAAGTGCTGGGCATGGCCTCGGCTCCCGATTTCGATCCGAACTATCCGAGCGAGGGCGCGAGCGAAGGGTGGCTCAATCGCATGACGAACGGCACGTTCGAAATGGGATCGACCTTCAAGACCTTTACCATGGCGATGGCGCTCGATTCCGGCAAGGTGACCTTGCGTGATGCCTTCGATGCGTCCGCTCCGATCCGGATCGGCGGCTTTACCATTCACGACTTCCATGGCCAGCGCCGCGTGCTGAGCGTTCCGGAAATCTTCCAGTATTCCTCGAACATCGGCACGGCGAAGATCGCCGACCTCGTTGGCATTGACGCGCACAAGGAGTTCCTCACGCGCCTCGGCCTGCTCAACAAGATGGATACCGAGTTGCCGGAAGTGAAGATGCCGAGCCAGCCTCGCGTCTGGAAGAAGATCAACTCGATCACCATTTCGTTCGGCCACGGCGTCTCCACCACGGCATTGCAGACCGCCGTCGCAGCATCGGCGCTCATCAATGGCGGCAAGTTGATCGAACCGACCTTCCTGCCGCGTACGCGCGATCAGGCCGACGCCATTGCCAAGATGGTGGTCAAAAAGAGCACCAGCGACGACATTCGCTATCTCCTGGAGTTTAACGGCACCAGAGGCTCCGGCCGCAACGCGCGCGTCCCCGGCTATAATGTCGGCAGCAAGACCGGCACGGCCGACAAGGTTGTCAACGGTCGCTATTCGCACACGCTGAACTTCAACAGCTTCCTGGCGGCGTTCCCGATCGACAATCCGCAATATGTCGTCATGACCTTCATCGACGAGCCGAAGAGCGGCGAGCGCGGTGGCGGCACCATCTCGGCCTTTACGGCGCTGCCGATCGCGCGTGACATCATCGCCAGAGCAGCGCCAATCCTCGGGGTGCAGCCCAGCTTCGGAAAAGATAACTCGGCCTTGCTGGCGTCTTATTAAGCGTGAAAGAATACACGGGTCGATTCGCGAGAGGGCGGATGGATTAACAACGAAAAGTATATTCGATGAAGCTGCGGGATATTGCCGGAGATGGATTTCCGGAAATCAACACACAGATCGGCGGTGCGCTCGGCGATCTTGAGATATCAGGCATTTCTGCCGACAGTCGCCAGGTGTCGCCTGGTATGGCCTTCGTGGCCGTTGCTGGCACGAAAGCCAACGGCGCGAGTTTTATTGCCGATGCAATATCGCGTGGCGCGTCGGTTATCGTGGCAGGCCCCGGAGCTGTCGCAAGCGGTGTGCCTTTACTCTCGGTCTCCGAGCCGCGCCGGTTTCTGGCGATTGCCGCTTCTCATTTCTATGGTCGTCAACCTAAGGTCATGGTTGCCGTCACTGGCACCGCCGGCAAGACTTCGGTAGCGTCCTTCACCCGACAGATCTGGGCTTTTGCCGGCCATCCGGCCGCAATGATCGGGACGACGGGCGTCGTATCTCCGACCCGCAACGACTACGGCTCCCTGACCACGCCCGATCCGACATCGCTGCACGAGCTGCTCGCCGAACTCGCCGATGAGGGCGTCACCCATGCTGCGATGGAAGCATCCAGCCATGGTCTCGATCAATTCCGGCTCGATGGCGTCAGGCTCGCCGCCGCCGGCTTCACCAATCTCGGTCGCGATCACATGGATTATCATCCGACGGTCGAGGACTACATGGCCGCCAAGATGCGGCTCTTCAAGGATTTGCTGCCAAAGGGCTCGCCGGCGGTGATCTTTGCCGACGATGCATGGTCCGACCAGGCGATTGCTGCTGCACACGCCGCGGGGCATGATGTGCGCACGGTCGGACGCAAGGGCGATTTTCTTTCGCTGAAGCGCGTCGAGCATTTTCGTCACAAGCAGATCGCCGAGGTTCATGTCGGCGATGAGATTTTCGAAATCCATATCCCACTGGCTGGCGATTTCCAGGTTGCCAATGCGCTTGTCGCTGCCGGCCTTGCCATCTCGACGGGTGTTGCTGTGTCTGTCGCAATGGCCGCACTCGAGAAGCTCGTTGGCGCATCCGGGCGCCTTGAGCTTGTCGGGCATACGCATGACGGCGCGCTCGCCTATGTCGACTATGCGCACAAACCCGACGCGTTGGAAAACGTGCTGAATTCGGTCCGGCCATTTACGACCGGCCGTGTCATCGTGGTCTTCGGCTGTGGCGGCGACCGCGATCGCGGCAAGCGCCCGATCATGGGTGAAATCGCCTGCCGTCTTGCCGATGTGGTTGTCGTGACTGACGATAATCCTCGCTCGGAGAATCCCGCTGATATCCGCTCGGAAATCATGGCCGCAGCTGCCTGTGCCACGGAAGTTGGCGATCGTGCCGAAGCGATCCGCAAAGCCGTCGGCATGCTGAAATCGGGCGACACTCTTATCGTCGCCGGCAAGGGGCATGAGGAAGGCCAGACGATCGGCGGCGTGACGCTGCCCTTCTCGGATCACGCCGAACTGCGCAAAGCATTGGAGGAATTGAAGTCTTGAGCTGGCTATGGACAACTGAGGATCTGATCGCTGCAATCTCGGGCCGCTTCGTCGGATCGCTGCCCGCAGGCATCACGGGCATTTCCATAGACAGTCGGTCCATCCAGCCGGGCGAGGCTTTTTTTGCCATCAAGGGCGACCGCGTCGATGGGCACGATTATGCCAATGTCGCCATGGCGAACGGCGCCGCGTTCATCGTGATCAGCGAAGCACGTCTGCCGGCCATGGGCAGCCTCACCGTGCCGAAGGTTGTCGTGGACGACGTCTTGGCCGCCTTGGCGCGGCTGGGCGTCGCGGCACGTCAACGCACGCGAGCGAAGATCATTGCCGTCACCGGCTCGGTCGGCAAGACCACCACCAAGGAGATGTTGCGTCGGGCGCTGACGCCATCGGGCAAGGTGCACGCCTCCGTCGCCTCCTTCAACAATCATTGGGGCGTGCCGCTTACTCTCGCACGCATGCCTCAGGATACGGATTTCGGCGTATTCGAAATCGGGATGAATCATTCGGGTGAGATCAGGCCATTGGTAAAGATGGTGCAGCCTGACGTCGCCATCATCACGACCATTGCCCCGGCGCATCTCGGCAATTTCAACAGCATCGGTGAGATTGCAGCCGCCAAGGCTGAGATTTTCGAAGGTGTGGTGCCGGGCGGGCATGCCATCCTCAATCACGACAACGACCAGTTCGAGATGCTGGAGCGCGCTGCGACAGCGGCTGGCATCGAACACATTCACAGCTTTGGCCAGCATGCCAAGGCCGATGTGCGCCTCGCCGAGTTCAATGCCTCGGAAGAGAATTCGACGCTCTGGCTGACCATCGGCGGCGAGACGCTGGAAGTGGCGATCGGTGCGCCAGGCCGTCACATCGCCGAAAACGCGCTCGCCGTGCTCGGTGCGGTCATGATCGTCGAGGCGGATCTCGACAAGGCAGTCGCGGCGCTGGCGGACCTGCAGCCGGAAAAGGGCAGGGGACAACGCCACAAGCGCGCGCTCGGCAACGGCTACATCACGCTGATCGACGAAAGCTATAATGCCAATCCCGCATCGATGCGCGCGGCTATCGGGCTGCTGGCGACCACATCGCCGAATGCGGGAATAGGCGGTCGTACGGGCAGGCGGATCGCTGTGCTCGGCGACATGTTGGAAATGGGGGATTATGCCCAGCAGGTCCATGAAAACCTTGCCGGACCGCTACTTGCGGCCGGTATCGAGCATGTCTGGCTGGCGGGTCCGGAGATGGCGGCTTTGAGGGATGAGCTGCCGGAAAGTGTTCATGTCGAATATCGTGAGACGACGGAGGAACTCTCGGAATTCGCGCTCAACTCGGTCGCCCCTGGCGATGTGTTGATGGTGAAATCGTCGTTGGGGATGAAGTTTGGAAAGATCGTGGCCGGCTTGCTTGACAAGTTTCCCGCATTTTCCGACACGGGCACCCGCACCCATCAGGGGCTTTAGAAAGGGCTCTTATGCTGATCTGGCTAGCCGAACTGTCGGACCATATTCAATTTTTCAGTACTCATTTCAGATTTCTCAATCTGTTCAGATACATCACGTTCCGTACCGGCGGCGCTCTGTTTACCTCGGCGTTGATCGTCTTCCTTTTCGGGCCGCGAATCATCTCCTCCCTGCGCGTGCGCCAGGGCAAGGGACAGCCGATTCGTGCCGATGGTCCGCAGACGCACTTCAAGAAGGCCGGCACCCCGACCATGGGCGGCTTGATGATCCTCGCCGGCATCGTCGTCTCGTCCTTGCTGTGGGCGGATCTGGCCAATGTCTACGTGGTAGCCACGCTGCTCGTCACTTTGGGCTTTGGTGCTATCGGCTTTTATGACGACTATCTGAAGGTGACGAAGCAGAGCGACAAAGGGTTCTCCGGTCGCGCGCGCCTCGGCATCGAGTTCGTCATCGCGGCCATCGCGGTCTACTTCATGATGACCACGGCTCTGTCTTCCGGTCCTGCCGGCTCGACCTTCGGCTCATCGGTCGCCTTCCCCTTCTTCAAGAGCCTGCTGCTCAATCTCGGCATGTTCTTCGTTCTGTTCGGCGCTTTCGTCATCGTCGCCGCAGGCAATGCTGTCAACCTCACCGACGGCCTGGACGGGCTTGCGATCGTGCCCGTCATGATCGCGGCGGCTTCCTTCGGAATCATCGCCTATCTGGCAGGCAACTTCGTCTTTGCCGACTATCTCGCCATCAATTTCGTGCCGGGCACAGGTGAATTGGCGGTGGTTCTCGGTGCTGTCATCGGCGCCGGCCTGGGCTTCCTCTGGTTCAATGCGCCGCCGGCCGCAATCTTCATGGGCGACACCGGTTCGCTCGCGCTCGGCGGCTTGATCGGCT
>NZ_JAELUG010000139.1 GCF_016429255.1 Rhizobium sp. ASV8 | reverse complement strand
TCATAGGCGGTCTTGGCGCAGGCCAGCGCATAGGTCGGGTTGGCCTTGTAGCCGTCGAAGAAATGTTCGCAGTCGACGAGCGCTTCCTTGCCAGCGCCCACGGCCGCCTGGACGCTTTCGGCGATGCTTTCGAGGTTCTCTTCATTGGAGCAGCCGAGAGCCACCTTGACGTGATAGTCCCAGCTCTTCGCCACGAAACAGATCGCGTCGGCCTTAGCCTGCAGTAGGCTGGCAAGGCCGGGATCGTTGGAGGCGGAGACACCCGCGCGCTTGGTCATGCCAAAGGCAACGAAGGAGGCGGATTTCGTGCGCTTCTGCTCGAAGAAGGCCGTGTCGGTCGGGTTGGCGCCGGGATAGCCGCCCTCGACATAATCGAGGCCGAATTCGTCCAGCATGGTAGCGATCGCAATCTTGTCCTCGACCGAGAAATCGATGCCGGGCGTCTGCTGGCCGTCGCGGAGCGTCGTGTCGAAGAGATAGATTTTTTCGCGTGTCATACTGTTTCCTCCGGCGAACCGGTTTGGTGGTGGTGTGCCCCTTATCCGTCCGCGTCCGAAACCGTCGAAGATGGGGAGAGGGCCAGTCTGGGCAAGGCGCCTACTTTGCTTTCCGCAAGGCTCTGCGCCGCGCCGCGGTCATATCTTCAGTCCTTCCGACGGCCAGATCTCCGTATCGTGATCGGGATGCTGGAACGAGATGATCCGCTCCTGCTGAGCGTAGAAATCCGGGTCCTGAAGGACTGGCTTTTCGAAGATCGTTTCCACCCAGGGCAGCCGCGATGCGTGGTTGACCTGAATTTGCGGGGCGAGATCATCACGCTCATCGAAGGCGCCGATAGCGATTTCGAGACCACCGGGGTGGCGATAGGTCATTGGCGTGCCGCAGTTCTTGCAGAAGCCGCGCTCTATGTTGATGGAGGATTGGAAATAGGTCGGTTCGCCGCGCGTCCATTCCAGCCCTTCATCCGGCGCCGTCACCAGTGCGGAGAAGAAACTGCCGAATTGCTTCTGGCACATGCGGCAATGGCAGATCGACGGCCGGCCGAGTTGACCGCGAATGCGAAACCGCACCGCGCCGCACTGGCATCCTCCGCTTCTGGTCGCTTCAGTCATGGCGCTTCTCCTGTGGCCAGCTTTGGGTATCATGATCAGGGTGTTGATGATTGGAGTGTGCGATCGACACTGCACGTTCGGAACCATCCTCATCGGGTTCCGCCGGCAGCAGATCCAGAGAACGGAACCAGGGCATCTTTCCTGCAAGGTTCGATTGCGCAACGGGTCGGACCGCGGCTGGCTCATCCAATGGGCCAAGCGTCACATTGATGGAATCCGTGCCGGGAACGTCATAAAACAACGGCGTACCGCAGGCGCCACAAAAGCCGCGACGCACAAGATCGGATGAATGAAACCATGAAGGCTCGCCACGCGTCAGCTCGAAATGGGCGCGTTTGGCATTCCCCAGTGGCAGGGCATAATTGCCGGATGCTTTCTGGCACATGCGGCAATGACATAGATGCGGATAGCCAAGTGCGCCGGCGGTGCGATAACGAACAGCGCCGCACTGGCATCCACCGCTATGGCCCGTCCTCATCGTCATTCGCCGGCCTCCGGCGGCCATGCCGCGGTATCGTGATCCGGATGCTGGTACGACGCGATTTCCAGCACGAAGGGCGCCTGTTCGGCATCCTCCTCCGTGCGGTGCCCCGGCAATAGATGCAGCCGGTCGACGAAGTCGAGTTTGGCTTCCGTTCCGTATTGCACGACGGGCGGCAACTTGGAGGGATCGTCGAAGGCGCCGGCCGCGATTGCGATGCCATCCGGCGCCTCATAAGTCAGCGGCGTGCCGCAATCCCCGCAGAAGCCGCGCTTCACATAGTTGGAGGATTGAAACATTTTCCGCTCGCCGCGTGTCCACGTGAGATCGGCACCGCGCGTCGAGACCAGCGGCGCGTAATAAGCGCCGAAGGCCTTCTGACACATGCGGCAATGACAGATCGACGCATCCTTCAGCTCGCCCCGCACTCGGAAACGAACCGCGCCGCACTGACAGCCGCCGGTGTGGGTGATGCTCACCGCTTAAGCTCCCAGCTCGTGGTCCGCTCGCCTGTCGCCGGATCCTTGCCGTCCTTCAGCTGAACGCCCTCAGCCAAAAGTGCATCGCGAAGCTTGTCGGCTTCAGCGAAATTCTTCGCCTTCAGCAGATCCAGGCGCTGACGCACCTTGGCGTCGATCTCGGCGACGACGGCCTCGTCGACCTCGGCCTTTTTCGGCAGCAGGCCGAGAAGATCGGCGCTGGCTGCGAAGACCGGCAGGAGGCTGGCATCGGCGTTGGCGGCTTGCGCGAGCGCATGCAGCGCCTGGATGGCGGCGACGGTGTTGAGATCGTCACCGAGGGCGGCAAGCACCGTTTCATCCGGAGAGGCCCCGCCGGCATCAGCCGCCGGCCATTTGGCGATCAACCGCTCCGCCTCTTCGAGGCGTTTCACCGAGAAGTCGATCGGCTCGCGGTAATGCGTCATCAGCATCGCAAGCCGCAGCACGTCTCCGGGCCAAGTCCGGTCGCCGAGCTTCTCAGTCTGCAAAAGCTCATAGATCGTGACGAAGTTGCCTTCCGATTTGGACATCTTGCGGCCTTCGACCTGCACGAAGCCATTGTGCATCCATAGATTCGCCATCGCATGGGTGCCGTGCGCGCAACGCGACTGGGCGATCTCATTTTCATGGTGCGGGAAGATCAGATCCAGACCACCGCCATGAATATCGAAGACATCGCCGAGGTAACGCCCGCTCATGGCCGAGCATTCGATATGCCAGCCTGGACGGCCGCGACCCCAGGGGCTTTCCCAGCCGGGTTCGTTCTCGTCGGAGAGCTTCCATAGCACGAAATCGCCGGGGTTTTTCTTGTGCGCGTCGACCGCCACGCGGGCGCCTGCCTGCTGCTCGTCGAGATTGCGCTTCGAGAGCTGGCCGTAGTCTGCCATCGATTTCGTGTCGAACAGGACCTCGCCGGCCGCGCGATAGGCATGGCCCTTGGCAATCAGCGTCTCGATGATCGCAATCATCTCCGCGATACTGTCGGTCGCCCGCGGCTGCACCGTCGGCTCCAGGCAGCCGAGAGCCGCCGTATCCTCGCGATACTGCCGTTCGGTCTTTTCCGTTACCAGCCGGATCGCCTCGTTCAGCGGCAGGCCAGGTTGGTCGCGCAGAGCACGCGCGTTGATCTTGTCGTCGAGGTCGGTGATGTTGCGGACATAGGTGACACGGCTATCACCATAGGCATACCGCAGTAGTCGGAAGAGCACGTCGAAGACGATGGCCGGGCGGGCATTGCCGATATGGGCGAAGTCATAGACCGTGGGGCCGCAGACATACATGCGGACGTTGTTGCGGTCGATCGGCTGGAAATCGACTTTTTCGCGCGTCAGCGTGTTGTAGAATTTCAGTTGCGGCACGGCGGCCATGTCACTCTCCCAAAGCATAAATCCGAAAAAATCGTTACCGGCCGGCCGGAACGTTTGTCATCTTGGATTTTGGGAGACGAAAACGGCCAGACCAGCGAAGCGCTAGCGAATAATTTTCCGGCAGATAATGCAGATAACCGTTTTCATGGCAGGCTTTATCGCGCGCCGGATGAATTTGGTCAAGTGGGCAGAAAGCCTCTCCCGTACGGGGAAAGGCTGTTTTTTATTCCGGCATCCGGTAGTCGACGAGCTTGTTCTCGCGCACGACGAAGAGCTTGCCGGTTTCGGTGACATCGGCGCCCGTGAGCGGCAGGATTGCCTGAGCGACTTCGCGAGGATGCGGCAGCGTATCCGGATCTTCGCCGGGCATGGCTTGGGCGCGCATGGCTGTGCGGGTCGCGCCCGGATCGACACTGGTGATGCGCAGGGGCGTGCTTTGGGTTTCGCCCGCCCAGGTCCGCGCAAGCGCTTCGACAGCAGCCTTGGACGCGGAATAGGCACCCCAGAACGGCCGGCAGCGGTGCGCGGCGGCCGAGGAAAGGATCACGGCGCGCCCGGCTTCAGAACGCATCAGCAGCGGTTCCACGGAGCGGATCAGCCGCCAGGTAGCGGTGACGTTGACGGTCATTACCTTCTCGAAGACTTTTGCTTCGATATGGCCGATCGGAGAAATCACGCCGAGTACGCCGGCATTGGCGACGAGGATGTCGAGCTTGCCCCAGCGTTCGAAGATCGAGCCGCCAAGTGCGTCGATGGCGTTCATGTCGGCGAGGTCGAAGGGAACCAGCGTTGCCGAACCGCCGACCGCCTTAATGGCATCGTCCAGCTCCTCAAGGCCGCCCACCGTGCGAGCGCAGGCGATGACGTGCGCGCCGGCCTTGGCCAGTTCCAGTGCCGTGAAATAGCCGATACCGCGCGATGCGCCCGTGACGAGGGCGATCTTGTCCTTAAGATTGACGCTCATGCTGCCTTGATCCGAAATATTGGGAAAGGAAGGGGCGAGCCGCCCCTATCGACCGTGACTTGGCTCAGCCGTTGCTGGCGAGAACGGAAAGCTTGCGAACATTACTGATGCTTTCGTTGTCGAGCAGGCGCGTGGGGTAGTCGCCGGTGAAGTAGTGGTCGGTGAATTGCGGCTGTGCATTGTTGCGCAGCTCGCCGCCGACGGCCCGGTAAAGCCCGTCGATCGACAGGAACTCCAGCGAATCGGCGCCGATGAAATCGCACATCGCCTTCAGGCTGGTATATTGATTGGCGAGCAGCTTTTCGGCGTCAGGCGTGTCGATACCGTAGAAATCCGGATAAAAGATCATCGGGCTGGCGACGCGGATATGCACTTCTCGGGCGCCGGCTTCACGGATCATCTGCACGATCTTCACCGAGGTCGTGCCGCGCACGATGGAATCATCCACGAGCACGACACGCTTGCCTTCGATGATGGCGCGATTGGCGGAATGCTTGAGCTTGACGCCGAAAGCACGGATCTGCTGCGTCGGCTCGATGAAGGTGCGGCCAACATAGTGGTTGCGGATGATGCCGAGTTCGAAAGGAATACCGCTTTCCTGTGCGTAGCCGATCGCAGCCGGCGTGCCGCCATCAGGCACGGGTACGACAACGTCAGCCTCAACCGGGGACTCCTTCGCGAGATTGATGCCCATGTTCCTGCGCGCGACATAGACGTTACGGCCGCCGACAACGGAATCGGGACGGGCGAAATAAACATACTCGAACAGGCAGAGCCGCTCCGGCTTGGCAACCTCGGGCTTGCGTGCATCGATCGTGATCGAGCCATCGGGCTGGATCTCGCAGATGACAACTTCACCGTTTTCGACGTCGCGCACGTATTTGGCGCCGATGATGTCGAGGGCGCAGGTTTCCGAACAGAAAATCGGCTTGCCGTCGAGTTCGCCCATCACAAGCGGGCGGATGCCGATCGGATCGCGGGCGGCGATCAGCTTCGTGCGCGTCATGGCGAGCATCGAATAGCCGCCTTCCATCTGGCGGATGGCATCGATGAAGCGATCGGAGGAAGAGGCCTGTTTGGAGCGGGCAATGAGATGGAGAACGACTTCGGTATCCGAATTCGACTGACAGATGGCGCCGTCGGCGATCAATTGCCGGCGCATGGTCAGGCCGTTGGTGAAATTGCCATTATGCGCGATCGCGATGCCGCCGACTTCCAGTTCGGCAAACAGCGGCTGCACATTGCGAAGAACGGCATCGCCCGTCGTCGAGTAGCGCACATGGCCCATCGATCGGTCGCCAGGTAGGCGGGCGAGCGTTACGGGATCGGTGTAGTGGTCGCCGACGAGACCCATGCGCCGCTCCGAATGGAAGCGCTGGCCGTCGAAAGAGACGATGCCAGCCGCTTCCTGGCCGCGATGCTGCAAGGCGTGCAATCCGAGCGCGGTCAACGTCGCCGCATCGGGGTGCCCCAAAATGCCAAACACGCCGCACTCTTCATGCAGCGTGTCGCCGTCGATATCATTCTCGATGGAAAGGGAATGGTTCATGGCTGCTGGCCTTTGCTCTCAACGTGGGCGGAACGGGCGGCGTCACGACTGACTACTACAATAGCTGAAAATCCGGCCGGAAAATATATCGGGCCGGATTATCGTGTTTCATGCCGCTCACATGGCGATTATCGTGCGGCAGGTCAAGCCTGTAAACGCATTGTCAATTGTTTGTCTGCGGCGCCGGTGCGTCGTCCGGTGGGGCGGTATCGTTGTCGCCACCTTGCTGTGGCTGCGACTGTTGCTGCTGCTGGTTCGGGGCGATCTTGTTGAGGATCTCCGGCGGCAGCATCGCCTGCACGTTTTCAGGGAGCGCCGATTTCAGCTTTTCAACCATCGAATCGAGGAAGGGCTTCGACTTGGCATTGTTGACCCAGTCCGGTCGGGCGGCAGGGGCGACAAGCCAGTTCCAGAAGGCAACGACGACAACCATCAGGAGCAGGCCGCGAGCCGCGCCGAACAGGAAGCCGAGCGTCCGGTCGAGCGCGCCGATGCGGCTGTCGATGATGAAATCGGCGATCCGGATGGTGATGAAGGAGATGATGATCAGCGCCAGCAGGAAGATGACGCCGGCCGAAGCGATCGTCGCGATCTTGGTATCGGCCTTGTACTGAAGCGCATAGGGAAGCAGCAGGGGATAAAGATAGTAAGCGGCGACGGCCGAACCGCCCCAGCTGACGATCGAGAGAATTTCGCGCGAAAAGCCTCGAACCATGGCCAGAACGGCGGAGAATAGAAGAACGCCGATAACAATACCGTCGAAAATCGTAATGGGCATGTATAATCCACTTCAAGACTTGCCGCACCATGTGGCGGGCATCGGCCTCAGTACGAGCCTCTTCTACGTCAAGGACGGCTGAAGTATGGCTCAGTCTTCATCTTCCGCACGCTTGAGCGCGCCCTTCGACCCGGCAATGCGCGCGACCAAATCCGGCAGGCTTTCAATCTCGCTCCAGCGCCCGCCATTGACCTTTGGCAGGTCGGCGGAAGCGGCAGGCAGAAGGGCCGCGGAAAATCCCAGCTTCTCGGCTTCCTTGAGACGCTGGCCGGTGTGCGCAACCGGCCGGACGGCGCCCGACAGGCTGACTTCGCCGAAATAGACGCAATCGGCGGGCAGAGCAAGACCGGCCAAGGAGGAAACCAGTGCAGAAGCGACCGCGAGGTCGGCAGCCGGCTCGGAAATGCGGTAGCCGCCCGCCACATTCAGGTAAACATCGTGCTGACCGAGGCGAACGCCGCAATGGGCCTCCAGCACGGCGAGGATCATCGACAGTCGCGCCGAATCCCAGCCGATCACGGCGCGTCGCGGCGTGCCGAGCGATGTCGCCGCCACCAATGCCTGCACCTCGACCAGGATGGGTCGCGTGCCTTCCATGCCCGCAAACACCGCAGCGCCCGGCGATTTGGAGTTGCGCTCGCCGAGGAAAAGTTCGGACGGATTGGCCACGTCGCGCAGACCCATGTCGGACATTTCGAAGACGCCGATTTCATCGGTCGGGCCGAAGCGATTCTTGACGGTGCGCAGGATGCGATAGTGATGCCCGCGATCGCCCTCGAAATAGAGGACCGCATCGACCATATGCTCGACGACACGCGGACCGGCGATCTGACCATCCTTGGTGACATGGCCGACCAGCACCATCGCCGCACCGGTCTGCTTGGCAAAGCGGATCATCGCCTGCACGCCGGTGCGTACCTGGGTAACCGTGCCGGGTGCCGATTCGGCGAGCTCGCTCCACAAGGTCTGGATGGAATCGATGATCACAAGGTCAGGTCGCTTGCCCTCGGCAAGCGTCGCCAGAATGTCTTCTACATTGGTTTCCGCTGCCAGCATGACATCCGTGTCGGCGGCCTGTAGGCGCTGTGCGCGCAGTCGAACCTGCGCCACGGCTTCTTCGCCTGATACATAGACGATCTTGTGCCCGCGGCGTGCAAGTGCCGCCGCCGCCTGCATCAGCAGCGTCGACTTGCCGATGCCGGGATCGCCGCCGACCAACACCGCCGAGCCGCGCACGAAGCCGCCGCCTGTGGCGCGGTCGAGTTCGGAAATGCCGGTATGGATGCGCGGCGCTTCCTCGATCTCGCCCGAGAGTGACGTAAGCGTAACCGGCTTGCCCTTCCGAGGCGTCTTCGCCGGGCCGCCGCCGATCCCGCCCATGGGATCTTCCTCGACGATGGTGTTCCATGCGCCGCAGCTGTCGCACTTGCCCGCCCAGCGGTTGTGGATGGTGCCGCAGTTCTGGCAGATGAATTGTGTACGGGCCTTAGCCATAGAATGCTGTTCTCAAAGTTCAATTGCTCCGCTTTCGCGGCGAATCGCTTGGGCTGTCAGATAATGTCTTTCGCTGCCTATCAAAACTAATGATTTCCGTATCAACGGTGATCGTGCGAGCCTTTATGCCAGCCTTTTTTGGGATGGTGACCGATGTTCGACTATTCGCTGGCCCACTGGATTGCCTTTCTGACCGCAGCAATCCTCCTCAATTTGTCGCCGGGGCCGGATATCGCCTTCATTCTCGGTCATACGATCAGAAGCGGTATGCGTTCCGGTTTTGCGGCCCTGTTCGGGATCTGGAGCGGCGCTTGCCTGCATGTGTTGATGGCTGCGGCGGGGCTGTCGGCGATCCTGGCTGCCTCGGCGCTCGCTTTCTCTGCCATCAAGTGGATCGGCGCCGCCTATCTGATCTGGCTCGGCATACAGGCGCTTCGCTCCAGGGGTGAGGGCGGCTGGATCAAGGAAGCCGGCAAGGCGCAGTCCTCGGGTCGCATCTATCGGCAGGGCATTCTGGTTTCTCTGCTCAATCCGAAGGTCGCGATCTTCTTTCTTGCCTTCCTGCCGCAATTCGTCGTCGAAGGCGCAGGCCCTGTTTGGGCGCAGCTGCTGCTGCACGGCAGCCTGATTATCGCCGTTGCTGCCTTTGTCGAGCCGCCGCTCGTTCTGCTCGGCAGTCGTCTGACAGCGGCTCTCCGGCGTAATCGCAACCTCGGGCTTTGGCTCGATCGCGGGCTTGGCACTTTGCTCGTCGCGCTTGGCGTTCGCTTGGCAATCAGCGCTCGCTAGAGCGCCGACCGCAAAGCGGGCAGCAGTTTCCGCTGTTGCGGAGATGCGCCAATATCGGGCTATTCTTCGATCTCTTCCGAGATATACCGCCGCTCGTGCCTGAGACCCATGCTCGTCAGCATCTCGTAGCCGATCGTGCCGGCGGATCGGGCCGCATCGTCAACCAGGACATTGCTGCCGAAGAGTTCGATATAGTCGCCGGCACGGACCAGATTTTCCGGCAGATCGGTCACATCGAAGATCGTGAGGTCCATGGTGATGCGACCGGCAACCGGGACCTTGTGTCCGGCAATGAAGCCATGGCCGGCAACCACGTCCGTCTGGCGCAGCGGCACGCCGGCGCTCGATAGGCTGCGCATGTAACCATCAGCATAACCGGCAGAGACGATCGCCAACCGGCTGTCGCGCGTCAACCGAAGCGCGCGGCCGTAGCCCACCGTTTCCCCCGCTTTGACGGAGCGGGTCTGGATGATCCGGGCCTCCGCGGTTGCCACCGGGCGCATCGGATTGGCGATGCCGGGTATGGCCTCGCCGCCGTAAGTGGCTATACCGGGGCGGGTGAGATCGAAATGATATTCCGGCCCGAGAAGGATACCGGCCGAATTGGCAAGGCTCGCCTCGATGCCCTCGAAGGCGGTGCTGACCTTGCGGAAGGCGTCGAGCTGCTGCCGGTTCATTGCATTGGACGGGTCGTCTCCACAGGCAAGGTGGCTCATCACGAGCACCGGTGCGAAGCTTGCCGGACGGGAGACGTCGTCGGCAAGCGCGATCGCGTCTTCCATGGGCAGACCCAGCCGATTGAAGCCCGTGTCGACCTGCAGGGCGCAGGGATAGTCGCCATATTCGGAAAGCACCGACATCCAGAAGGTCAGCTGCTCTTCCGAGGCGATGACGGGAACGAGATCGTTATCGAAGAATGTCCGCTCCATGCCTGGCCAGATGCCGCAGAGCACGAAGATCCGTGCTTCAGGTGCATAGAGGCGCAAGGTCGCGCCTTCATCCGCCGTAGCGACGAAGAAATCGCGGGCGCCGGCCGAATAAAGCGTTTCGCCGACATCCTCGATGCCGAGGCCATAAGCGTCGGCCTTGACGACGGCGGCGGTGCGGGCTCTTCCCGAACGATGAGCCATGTCGCGCCAGTTTTCGACAAGAGCGCCGAGATCGACCGTCAACCGCAGGCCGGCGGAAGCGAAAGCGTCATTGTCATCGAAATTGTCTGTCATGGAGCCGCCTTAACGAAGAAATGGCCGGAGCTACGCATCAGCTTGGCGAAAATCTGCAAGCCTGATGCGTAGATTCAAATAGGTGGAGCGGCCGTTGTGCTTCCGGAAGGAAGTACGGCGCTCTACTGTCACTCCGGCCAGGATAGTGGTCATCTATGAAAAGAAAAAGTGCTGCGGCGCACATATGCGCCGCGAAGCGCCTTCGTCAGTGTTCTTCGTATTGAATGAACGAGGAATCGGCGAGATCTGCGAAGCGGGTGAATTCCGACTGGAATGCAAGTCTCACGGTGCCTGTAGGTCCATGGCGCTGCTTGGCGATGATCACATCGGCCGTACCCTTCACGCGCTCGAACTGGGCTTCCCATTCGGCGTACTTAGGGTCGTTGATATCGCGCGGCTCGGCATTCTTTACGTAGTATTCCTCGCGGAACACGAAGAGCACGACGTCGGCGTCCTGCTCGATGGAGCCGGATTCACGAAGGTCGGAAAGCTGCGGCCGCTTGTCTTCGCGGCTTTCGACGGCACGCGAGAGCTGGGAGAGCGCGATGATCGGAACGTTCAGCTCCTTGCCGAGCGCTTTCAGGCCGGTGGTGATCTGGGTGATTTCCTGGACGCGGTTCTCGTTCGATTTTCCCGAGCCGGTCATCAGCTGAACGTAGTCGACCACCAGCACGTCGAGGCCCCGCTGCCGCTTCAGACGGCGCGCGCGCGCCGACAATTGCGCGATCGAGATACCACCGGTCTGGTCGATATAAAGCGGCACCTTCTGCATCATCATCGAGCATGCGACCAGCTTCTCGAAATCAGCGTCGTTGATGTCGCCGCGGCGGATTTTCGACGAGGAGACTTCCGTCTGCTCGGAGATGATACGGGTGGCGAGCTGCTCCGACGACATTTCGAGCGAATAGAAGCCGACGACGCCGCCGTTCTTTGCCTTGGTGGAGCCGTCTGCCTGCACTTCGCCTTCGAACGAGGCGGCGATATTATAGGCGATATTGGTGGCGAGCGAGGTCTTGCCCATGCCGGGACGGCCCGCAAGGACGATCAAGTCGGAGCGTTGCAGGCCACCCATCTTGCTGTCCAGCGAGTGGATGCCGGTGGAAATACCCGAAAGGCCGCCGTCGCGTTCTTTGGCGACCGCCGCCATGTCGATCGCCAGTGCCACCGCATCGTTGAATGCCTGGAAGCCGCCGTCATAGCGGCCGTTTTCCGCAAGTTCGAACAGCCGGCGTTCGGTATCTTCGATCTGTGTCTGCGGCGGCATGTCGAGCGGCGCATCAAAGGCGATGTTGACCATATCCTCGCCGATGGTGATCAACGCCCGGCGCAGCGCCAGGTCGTAGATGGCGCGTCCATAGTCTTCCGCATTGATGATCGACACGGCTTCGACGGCGAGGCGAGCGAGATACTGCGCGACCGTCATGTCGCCGACCTTCTCGTCCGCTGGCACGAAGCTCTTGATGGTCACGGGATTGGCCGTCTTGCCCATGCGGATGATGTCGCCGGCGACTTCGAAGATCTTCCGATGCAACGGCTCATAGAGGTGGATCGGCTTCAGGAAGTCGGAGACGCGATAATAGGCATCGTTATTGACGAGGATGGCGCCGAGCAGAGCCTGTTCCGCCTCGATATTGTTGGGCGCTTCGCGGTAGTGCTGTTCGGCGGGAGCAATGGCGGCGAGCTTGCGCGCAGCTTCGTTCATTTTCCATCTCTTCGTGCTTTAGGATATCGACTGGTTTGCGACGATCCGTTGTCACGGTCAACAGCGCAAACGCATGAGCATGTGGAGCGTTACAAATCGGTCCGGTCTATCAACGTTGTTCCACTCGTCCACAGGGACAGATTTTCGCCCCATAAAAAATTTCTTGTGGCCACTTTGCAACGCAAGGATCGACACACGAATCACATAGGCAGTTTATTCGTGGGGATCATTTTAGCGGGGTCTTTCAAGGTGTGCATTAGCTGTTGCGGCCATCGCGCTTGAAAAATCGTGAAAATCTGTTTATTTCCTATGATTTAGGGTAGGGTGCTAATAGTATAAAGTTGCAATAATGTCCGGAACGCCATCAAGACAAGAACTTTTCGACGATCTTTTTGCATTCAATCGCAAGCTGAGGGCCGCGTTTGACGCGCTTGTTCGCGAACACGGCATGACGCTGTCTCGCGCCCGGGTTTTTCGCAAGCTCTCCCGCAGGGATGGGATCAACCAGAGGGAGCTTGCCGACGAGTTGGAGCTTGAGACGCCAACGCTCGTGCGCATCCTCGATGCCATGGAGGCGCAGAATTTCATCGAGCGCCGCCCGGCCCAGTCCGACCGCCGTGCCAAGCAGATCTTTATGACCGAATCCGGAAAAGTCGTTGCCGCCGAGGTCGAGGCTCTTGCCACCGGTGTGCGTGCGGATATCTTGGAAGGAATTTCGGACGAGGATATCGGCGTAGCGCTCAAGGTTATCCGCGCGATGACGGCCAACGTCCAGAACGTGGGTAAATCATGAGGTAGCGTATGAGCGGTGATCCGGGTTCGGTCGCCAACACGGAAGCCAACGCCGTCCCCCCCGCTTCGCCGCCTATGCCGGGCTGGAAAGTGCCGCTCTATATTGCGGCATCCGTCATGTTCTTTTTGACCCAGGGCCTGGGTCTCAATCTCGCTTTTGCCAATCTCACCCAGATTCAGGGAACCATCGCGGCAACGACCACCGAATCCGCATGGCTCTCGGCCGCCTATATGGCGCCCAATGTCAGTCTCGCCATCGCATTGGTGAAAATCCGCCTGCAATATGGAGTGCGCAATTTTGCCGAGGTCAGCATTCTCGGCTTCGTGCTCGCCTCGTTGCTCAACCTCTTCGTTTCGGATCTGCATTCGGCAATCGTCGTCCGTTTCTTGAGCGGTATCGCCGGCGCGCCACTCTCGACGCTTGGCTTCCTCTACATGCTGGAAGCCTTCGAGCCGGCGAAGAAAATGACCGTCGGCGTCAGTCTGGCGATGACGAACACGTTGCTTGCCGCCCCCATCACCCGCCTCGTGTCACCGTCGCTTCTTGATTATGGCGAGTGGCGCGGCCTCTATACGCTCGAGATGGCGCTGGCGCTGCTCGTGATGCCGATCATCTATCTCTTGCCGTTGACGCCGCCGCCACGCGTTAAGGTCATCGTTCTCGGCGATATCTTCAGCTATATGCTGGTCGCGATCGGTTTCGGCTGTCTGGCGGTCGTTCTCTCGGTCGGCCGCCTCTATTGGTGGCTGGAGGTGCCCTGGCTCGGCATCGTGCTGGCGCTCGGTATTGCATCGCTCACCGCCGCCATTGTCGTCGACCTCCGACGGTCGACACCGCTGATCGACGTGCGCTGGCTCCTGCGGCCGGAAATCCTGCATCTGACGGCGATCCTGCTGATTTTTCGTCTCATTGCCGCCGAGCAGACTTATGTCGTCATGACCTTCTATCAGAGCGCCGTGGGGTTGCTCTACGATCAGCTCTCCATGTTGTACTGGATCATCCTGGCATTTTCGATCATCGGCGGGCTTATCTGTACCGTCTTCATGAGCTACGGCTTCACCTGGCAGATCCAGTTCGTCGCGCTCATCCTGATGGGCGCAGGTTGCTTGATGGATGCGCAGGTCACGAACCTGACGCGGCCGGAGCAGATGTATCTCAGCCAGGCGCTTGTCGCGGCCGGCGCTGCGCTGTTCCTGCCACCCTCCATGTCCGAGGGCTTCAAGGCAGCGATATCCAAAGGGCCGCCTTATCTGGTGACCTTCTTCGTCGTTTTCACCTTCACGCAGAGCATCGGCGGCCTCATCGGCTCGGCCTTCTACGGCACGCTCATTATCATTCGCGAGAAATTCCATTCGGCGGTGCTGACCGAGCGCGTACTGCTGACCGACCCGCATGTGGCCGATCGCGTCAGCCAGCTTTCAGCCTCTTATGGCAAGGTGATCGGCGATAGCGCTCTTCTGAAAGGAGAGGGGCTGGCGCTGCTCAGTACGCAGGTGAGCCGAGAGGCCAATATGCTTGCCTATGGCGACGCATTCCTTGTTGCTGCAGCGATCGCCTTTCTGTCGCTGGTCGGGCTCACCATCCATGTCATTTATCGCTTCGTCAGAACCAGGCTTGCGGAAGATCGGTCGCAGGTCGTGACATCCAACCCATGAGGATATGAAGTAGCTCCATGTCGAGGCTCGTTCGCTCCCCAATCGAAGTCATCGCGGTTCTGGCCGGCATCGGCGGCGTCATGCTGGTGCTGTATGCCTGGCATCTGCCGCCCTTCAAAACCTCCGTCGAGACGACCGACGACGCCTATGTCAAAGGCTATGTCACCACCATCAGCCCGCAGGTCAGCGGCTATATCACCGAAGTGCCGATCAAGGACTATAAGCTCGTCAAGGAAGGCGACGTGCTCGCACAGATCGACGACCGCATCTACAAGCAGAAGGTGGCACAGGCGCGCGCGACGCTTGCCGGGCAAAAGGCTGCACTCGCGAATTCGCAGCAGCAGGAACAGGCGGCCAAGGCCGGCATCGTCTCCAGCCAGGCGCAGATCGATAGCGCCAATGCCGCGCTGAAGCGTGCCCAGCTTGCCGCCGACCGCGTGACGACGCTGGTCGCCAAAGGCGTATCGACGACAAGCGATTCCGAACAGGCGCAGGCAACGCTGCAGCAGGCGCAAGCCGCGGTCAATCAGGCGAAGGCTGCGCTCGACGTCTCCCAGCAGAACCTGACCACCATCATCGTCAATCGTGCTTCGCTTGAGGCGGGTGTCAGCGGTGCCGAGGCCGCGGTACAGCTTGCCGATATAGATCTGGACAACACGACGATCCGGGCGCCTCAGGACGGGCGTGTCGGAGAGGTCGGCGTTCGCCTCGGCCAGTATGTGACATCAGGCACGCAGCTTATGGGCCTCGTGCCGAAGGACGTCTGGGTCATCGCCAATTTCAAGGAAACGCAGCTTGATGGCATGAAGTTGGACCAGCCGGCCACCATCTCCGTCGATGCGCTCGGACATCGCGAGATCAAGGGCCGTATTCAGCGCTTCTCGCCGGCGGCGGGCTCGGAATTCGCTGTCATCAAACCCGATAATGCCACGGGGAATTTCACCAAGGTTGCCCAGCGCCTCGGTGTGAGGATCAAGATCGAGGATGGCCAGCCCCTGGCCGACGAACTGGCGCCCGGCATGTCCGTTCTCGTCTCGATCGACAAGGACTCGGCCCCGCTGCCGGAGGCCAAGACTGGCGACTGACCGAAAGATACGCTTCATTCTCCGTCCGTAATAAAAAAGCCTGGGTCGCTAGACCCAGGCTTCTTCATTCGCAACTGTGCGAAAGCTTGAAAATCAAGCTTCGTCTTCGGCGTTGCCGTCAGCTTCCGGATCGAAGAAGTCTTCCGGACGCAGAGCGTCTTCGTCGATGCCGTAGATGGCGTCGGCAGAGGTGAGGGTTTCACCCTTGGACTGACGCTCGGCTTCTTCAGCGGAACGGGCAACGTTCAGCTCGACCTTGATTTCGACTTCGGCATGAAGAGCGATGGCAACGTCGTGCAGGCCAATAGCCTTGATCGGCGTGTTCAGGTGAACCTGGCTGCGGCCGATGTTGAAGCCTTCGGCTGCGAGGATTTCAACGACGTCACGAGCAGCGACCGAACCGTAGAGCTGGCCGGTTTCGCCAGCCGAGCGAACGACGATGAAGGACTTGCCGGCGAGAACGTCGGCAACCTTCTGGGCTTCGCTCTTGCGCTCCAGGTTACGAGCTTCGAGCGTCGAGCGCTCGGCTTCGAAACGGGCCTTGTTGGCGGCGTTGGCGCGCAGCGCCTTGCCGAGCGGCAGCAGGTAGTTACGAGCAAAGCCGTCGCGAACCTTTACGGTTTCGCCCATCTGGCCGAGCTTGGAGATACGTTCGAGAAGAATGACTTCCATTTTCTTGTTCCTTTCGATGTCAGATTTTCGTGTCAGTTGGTTTGGATGTATCGGCATTCTTGTGCGGGGTCAGCGATATCGCTTTGCGTGTATCGTAGAGGCCGAGAACAAGGATGATGAAGAGCGGCAACGTCAGCAGGAAGGACGCGAGGTAGCAAAGCACCAGCACCGGAATGCGCCAGTCCTTGCCACGCGTGCGGTAATGCAGCGAAGCGAAGCCGGAAACGATGAAGCCCGCGCCAAAGGCGCCGAGCACGGCGGCGGCAATAAGCGCCAGCACACCACCGAAGAAGATAACCACGATTGCCGCCAGGAAGACGAAGATCGCGTTGCGGTTCATGCGCAGCGACGAGGGGATATCCTCGCGCGGGCGGAGATTGTGCTTCGAGGCGGCAACGATGCGCGCGGCCACATAATAGGCTGCCAGCATCATCATGACCCAGATCATGCCCCAGGCGATCGGGATCGCATAGAGCATGAGCATCTTGGTCTTCGCGATTGCCACCGGATCGAGGTCGAGCGTCGGCTGCTGCTGGCTCATGACCTTGACGTAAACGTCCAGCACCTGGCTGACGAGATCGGCGTTGTAGCCCATGACCGCGCCGGCGATGATGATAACGACGGCGGAAGCGGCGCATAGATGCAGCATGATGTCGGAGAGCGGATACCAGGCCATCAGGTGGTCCGGGCCGCCAAGTTCGGATGCTGGCCGTGCCAGATTGGCAAGATGGCTGAGCCACGCCGGAATCAGCGCCAGTACGATGGCAAACATCCCGAAATACATCGACTGCACAACTGTGCCGACAATGCCGGCGGCCACGACGGCCGTGATGACGGCTACATTGCCCCAGCCGAGGCCGACGATCAGGACGGGAAGAGCGGAAAGCGCGCCGAAAAGGATAAACAGCAATGGCTGAAGCGTCGCGCCATACACGAGTAAGGCGGCGGTCAGACCGGCGAGTGCGCCGATGCCAAGCTCTTTTGCGTTCAACTTTTTCACGTCGCTGTCCTGCTTCATATCGAGCAGTTAGAGGATGCTTTCGGCACTCGAGCCAGAAAACCGTCCCCAACATGGGGTTTCAAAGTTCCGATTCGCGCCCATCGCGAAAGGGAGAAAGGAAGGCATTGCTGCCTTCCCCTTATTCATTCTGCGTCAGGCGCTATTAAGCGACGACGTAGGGCAGCAGGCCGAGGAAACGGGCGCGCTTGATCGCCTGGGCGAGTTCGCGCTGCTTCTTCTGGGAAACGGCCGTGATGCGGGAAGGAACGATCTTGCCGCGCTCGGAAATGTAGCGCTGCAGGAGACGAACGTCCTTGTAGTCGATGCGCGGCGCATTGGCGCCCGAGAACGGGCAGGTCTTGCGGCGGCGATGGAACGGACGACGGACCGGTGCGGAGGAAACTTCAGACATTCTCAAATCTCCTTATACGCGATCTTCGCGCGGACGGCGCGGACGGTCTTCGCGGTCACCACGATCCGGGCGCGGACCACGATCGCCGAAGCTGCGCTCCGGACGGTCGCCGTCACGACGCGGACGGTCGTCACGGTCGCGCTTCTGCATCATGGCAGACGGGCCTTCTTC
>NZ_JAELUG010001248.1 GCF_016429255.1 Rhizobium sp. ASV8 | reverse complement strand
CCCCCCCCCCCCCCCCCCCCCCCCCCCCCCCCCCCCCCCCCCCCCCCCCCCCCCCCCCCCCCCCCCCCCCCCCCCCCCCCCCCCCCCCCCCCCCCCCCCCCCCCCCCCCCCCCCCTATTTTCAAGCACAAGACGGCATACGAGATTTAATAGACCGTCTCGTGGGCTCGGAGATGTGTATAAGAGACAGGTCCTCGACGGCATGGAGCATGATTGCCGTGAGCAAACCCGCATTGACGCCCATTGCGTCCGCGGGGGAAGCGATGGTGACAAGGCCGGCCCCAGCCCTCAACCCAGCCATGGCAGACATACGCGCT
>NZ_JAELUG010001247.1 GCF_016429255.1 Rhizobium sp. ASV8 | reverse complement strand
CGAACTCGAACAGGCAATGAAGCCCTTCCGGCAGGTCTCGACCAATTCCCGCAAGCGCGGCGACGGCACTGGTCTCGGTCTGCCGCTGACCAAGGCAATGGTCGATGCCAACCGCGCGACCTTTGCGCTGTCTCTTATACACATCTCCGAGCCCACGAGACGGTCTATTAAATCTCGTATGCCGTCTTAGGCTTGGAAAGGGGGGGGGGGGGGGGGGGGGGGGGGGGGGGGGGGGGGGGGGGGGGGGGGGGGGGGGGGGGGGGGGGGGGGGGGGGGGGGGGGGGGGGGGGGGGGGGGGGGGGGGGGGGGGGGGGGG
>NZ_JAELUG010001246.1 GCF_016429255.1 Rhizobium sp. ASV8 | reverse complement strand
CCCCCCCCCCCCCCCCCCCCCCCCCCCCCCCCCCCCCCCCCCCCCCCCCCCCCCCCCCCCCCCCCCCCCCCCCCCCCCCCCCCCCCCCCCCCCCCCCCCCCCCCCCCCCCCCCCCACTTTTCAAGCATAAGACGGCATACGAGATTTAATAGACCGTCTCGTGGGCTCGGAGATGTGTATAAGAGACAGGATCAACAATGACGCAATAACCAGAATGACGACATGTCCAGCCCGGATGGTCTCGTAGGACTTCTCCTTCAACTCACTATCCTGATCCAAGGCTGCCTTGGATATTCGTTCCAAGCTGGAAGATATG
>NZ_JAELUG010001245.1 GCF_016429255.1 Rhizobium sp. ASV8 | reverse complement strand
CCCCCCCCCCCCCCCCCCCCCCCCCCCCCCCCCCCCCCCCCCCCCCCCCCCCCCCCCCCCCCCCCCCCCCCCCCCCCCCCCCCCCCCCCCCCCCCCCCCCCCCCCCCCCCCCCCCTTTTTTCAACCATAAGACGGCATACGAGATTTAATAGACCGTCTCGTGGGCTCGGAGATGTGTATAAGAGACAGGCCGACGCCGGTGTTGAGGCGGGCGGAAACGCCGCGCGAGCGGGCGACGACCGCCTTCACATCAGCACTTACCTTGCCTTCGAGAACGAGGCCGTAATCCTTCAGATGGTTGGAATGATCGAGGATC
>NZ_JAELUG010001244.1 GCF_016429255.1 Rhizobium sp. ASV8 | reverse complement strand
GGTGGGCGGTTATTGCAAGTCGATCGGCCTTGTAGGCACGCACCACCGCTTCCTGATCCCACCACTGGCTCTGTCTCCGGATCACGCACTGAAATCGGTGACGACGACAACCGCGCGAGATCAGGCCTGTCTCTTATACACATCTCCGAGCCCACGAGACGGTCTATTAAATCTCGTATGCCGTCTTCGGCTGGAAAAGGGGGGGGGGGGGGGGGGGGGGGGGGGGGGGGGGGGGGGGGGGGGGGGGGGGGGGGGGGGGGGGGGGGGGGGGGGGGGGGGGGGGGGGGGGGGGGGGGGGGGGGGGGGGGGGGGGGGG
>NZ_JAELUG010001243.1 GCF_016429255.1 Rhizobium sp. ASV8 | reverse complement strand
CCCCCCCCCCCCCCCCCCCCCCCCCCCCCCCCCCCCCCCCCCCCCCCCCCCCCCCCCCCCCCCCCCCCCCCCCCCCCCCCCCCCCCCCCCCCCCCCCCCCCCCCCCCCCCCCCCCATTTTTCAAGCACAAGACGGAATACGAGATTTAATAGACCGTCTCGTGGGCTCGGAGATGTGTATAAGAGACAGGTTCCTTGATGTCCTTGATGGACTTCGCGCCGGTATCCTCGTCGATATCGAACACGATCAGACGGAGGGTCACCTTCAGCGGCGCTGCATAGGTCAGGTCGCGCTGGCGGCACTCATCGACGTCGAA
>NZ_JAELUG010001242.1 GCF_016429255.1 Rhizobium sp. ASV8 | reverse complement strand
CCCCCCCCCCCCCCCCCCCCCCCCCCCCCCCCCCCCCCCCCCCCCCCCCCCCCCCCCCCCCCCCCCCCCCCCCCCCCCCCCCCCCCCCCCCCCCCCCCCCCCCCCCCCCCCCCCCTTTTTTCATGCATAAGACGGAATACGAGATTTAATAGACCGTCTCGTGGGCTCGGAGATGTGTATAAGAGACAGGGATATGCCTGCGGTGTCGATGCTCTGCGCCTCTGTCGCCCAGGCAATGGCTGGTCGCGGCGAGCTTCAAGGCGCACCGTTCTGGTCGGAAACACCGTTCTTCGTCAACCGGCTTGCCATTCCGGCC
>NZ_JAELUG010001241.1 GCF_016429255.1 Rhizobium sp. ASV8 | reverse complement strand
CCCCCCCCCCCCCCCCCCCCCCCCCCCCCCCCCCCCCCCCCCCCCCCCCCCCCCCCCCCCCCCCCCCCCCCCCCCCCCCCCCCCCCCCCCCCCCCCCCCCCCCCCCCCCCCCCCCTCTTTTCACGCATAAGACGGCATACGAGATTTAATAGACCGTCTCGTGGGCTCGGAGATGTGTATAAGAGACAGGGCAGCAATCTTGGCGACGTGGGCGCCCTGGTATTTTGCTGCTTCCAGCTCGATTTCCGAAGGCTGGCGCGAGCCGTCGCCGTTGGTGATCGTGGAGGCGCCGTAGGGCGAGCCGCCCTTGACTTCT
>NZ_JAELUG010001240.1 GCF_016429255.1 Rhizobium sp. ASV8 | reverse complement strand
CCCCCCCCCCCCCCCCCCCCCCCCCCCCCCCCCCCCCCCCCCCCCCCCCCCCCCCCCCCCCCCCCCCCCCCCCCCCCCCCCCCCCCCCCCCCCCCCCCCCCCCCCCCCCCCCCCCTTTTTTAAAGCATAAGACGGAATACGAGATTTAATAGACCGTCTCGTGGGCTCGGAGATGTGTATAAGAGACAGCCTTCATACTGTGACAGCAGCTCCTCAAGCAGTTTCGACAGCTCAAATTAGGAGGAAAGCATGACCAGGCCAGCAAACGACAACCGCCAAGCCCAATTTCTGGCGGCCGACGTAGCCAACCTTGCCA
>NZ_JAELUG010000138.1 GCF_016429255.1 Rhizobium sp. ASV8 | reverse complement strand
GGCGATCGGGTGGCCGAACAGCTCGAAGCGCGCATGCTCTAGGCGTATCGTATGGGTGACGCCGTTCTGGATGACGCGTTGTGCTTTGACCTGCCATAGCGGCGCGCGACCTTGCTCGGAGCAGGCCATACAAGCCGTATAGACGCCCTTTGTCAGAATCATCTGCGTTCCGCCGACGCGTTCGCCCTTCTCGGCGACCATGCGGGTGTTGTCTGGCATTTCGACGCGTAGTGCGTTCACGAAGCCATCGGAAAAACTGTCGGTGACATCCATTTTGTCACCATACATGCGATTGCCGTCCGGCGTGATCAGCTCGACATTGCCGAGAGCCATCATCCGCCCGGTTTTCTGATTATATTCAACCTTTTGGGCGACCATCTTGTAGCCGCCATAGTTGATCTGAACGGCACCGATTGCGGTGACGATCTGTGCATCCTTGTTATAGGTCAGTTCATTGGACGAGAGGACAAGTTTCGAGCCCTCCGGCACGTTGACCTTTACGGGAGAGGTCACAGCGCCAGTGCCGCCATTGTTGTTGCCATTATTCGACTGGGCGTACGCGACGACCGGGCTCATAACATATGCGCATGCGGCCGTGCCCGTGATGAGGGCAGCCACAATATTTCTGATACTCTCGCGGTTGCCTGCCGCCACTTAGCCGTCCTCCTGATGAAGCAGGATCGTTGCTCCGAATGCCAATGCGACGATCACGGGTACCCATGTCGCCACGAAGGGAGGAACCACTCCGCTGCTCCCGAATGCCTTTACAAGCACGGTGACAACATAAAGCACGAAGCCTGAGAGGATTCCACCCAGAATCACGGAACGCGATTGGTTGAATCTGCTGAATTTTAGGGACACAGTTGCTGCGATCAGCGTCATCGCCACCAGAAGGAGCGGCTGCGACGCGAGCGAATAAAACTGTGTTTCGAGTGCGTTGGTCGAGATGCCGAAGGACCGCGCGACCTTTATTCGATTAGAAAGATCATAAAAAGCAATGGTTTCCGGCTGCGCTAGGCGTTGGGATACGAAATCCTGTTTCAGATTCGTACGAACCTGTATCGAGCTCTTGTGATCCGGTATCTCACCGGGCCGTCGTTCGATGACATTGTTAAGAAGCCAGTAACCATCTTCCAACTTTGCCGACTGCGCGTCCTGTCGGGAGGTGATGTTTCCCTGTGAATCAAAGTGGATAAACACGACGCCCATCAGCGTCGTTCCATTGTCCAGAATGGCCTTTGCACCGATGATCGTGTCGTCTTTGCCGTCCGACTGACGCAGCCACGGGACGGACAACCGGTTGTGATAGGAGGGGTCGCCGCGCAGATCGGCTTCCATCGTTTCCGCCTGGCGTTGCCCCCAAGCTGCAATCGGGTTGAGGGCAAGCGTGGTCAGCAATCCCACGCAAAAGGCACCGACAATAAACGGCGTCATGAATTGCCAGACGGAAATACCCGCCGCGCGCGCAATAACCAGTTCACGGCGCCGGTTGAGCGCGATCAGAACCGTCATGCCCACGAAAAGCGCGATAAACGGCACTGTCTGCTGCAGAATGAGCGGCAATCTGACGGCGGTCATCACGAGGCCGAGCGAAACCGTATAGCCAGGCAAGCCAGAAAGCCGGCCGGCATTTTCGCTGAAATCGACCAGGTAAACGATCGAGACGACGCCGAGGAAGAACCAGAACGTCGTTACGATGTAACGGCTGAAGAAATAGCGTCCGAGTGTTCCGAAGATCATGCGCCGCTCCCGTTCGAACCGTTCGGCGCCGTCGGGATGCGATCCTGGATTTTCTGCCTCCAATTGCTGAGGCGGTTACGGATCGTGACCGGCATGGTCATCTTGCGGTTACGCAATAGCAGAGCGGTGGCGATGAGAGCGGACAGAATGTTGATGGCGTAGAGAACGCCGACGAACTTGGGATTGCTGTCGATCTGGTTCGCTGCATAGAAATCGGCCCAGCGCAGCGCAAAAGCAATCGTCAGCGCCGACACCATCGGATGCAGCCGCGCCTCGCGATGCGAGCGCGCATCACCGGCTATCACGAGCGAGATCAGTGCAAATATAGCCGGAAGGGCCCATTCGTTGAGACGACGATGCAGTTCGGAACGATAATTGCCCGGCCGGGCTTTGACGTCAGGATCATTCGGATCCGGATTGAGCAGGAAGCCGAGGCTGCGGTCGCTGGCACGCAAGGTTGCCTGACCGCGGCTCTGGGTCATGTCCGAGAGGTCGAAGGAATAGGAATCGAACTTGATGACGGAGACATTGCCATCGGCAGTCTTGCGATGAACTTCGCCGTCTTTCATCAGCAGGGATGTGCCGCTGGGATCAACGGCGCCTTCCTTGGCGTAATAGATGAGGTCGAAAGAAGGATCTCTGGAATCGACGACGAAAAGACCCTTAAGGATGCGACCCGACATGCGTTGCGAGATCTGTACATACAGGCCGTCTTCGATACGACGGAAGTTCTTTTCTTCGATCACAGTCGAGAGCAGGTCGGCATAGGCCTCCGCCACCATCTGGCGACCTGCGACACGAGCCTTGGGCTCGACCACGTTATCCACGAAAAATGAAAACGCGCTGACCGCGATGGCGAGAATCATGATCGGGCGGATGATGATGCTGCGCTTGGCACCGGCCGCCTCCATGACCGTCAGCTCGGAATCGCTGTTCATGGCAGTCAATGTCTGTGTGATGCCGATGACAAGCGCGAAAGGCAGGACGATCGGAATGATCGTCGGCAGGATAAGCGTCGCGAGCATCGCGAACGATCCCATCGATTGGCCGCTATCCGTTACGAGATTGATGCGCTGCAGAACCTGGGTGGTCCAAATAATAGCGAGCACCGGCAGCAACGCCACCAGGAACATCATACCGGCACGCCGTACGATATAGGTTTCGAATAACTTCATGCCGGCCCTTAAACGCAACACTCGCCGGGCGAGCCGACAGAGATTCCATCCTCATCTACGCTGTTTGCGTTTTTTTGGCGACAACCAACTTGCGAAAAAATCGTTAATTTTCCGAGATTCTTCTGTTGTGTGTCGTTTGAGATAATGCCACCAGGGCGGCGAATACGACGAGCGAAGACAGCCAGCCAAGCACGACATCGGATAGGTAATGGGCGCCAAAAGCCACTCTGAGCGCCGGAATCAGCAACGAAACGGCGGCAATCGGCAGCGCTACGACCGAACGCATCGGTCGTGGGATGATCAGGATCAGGCAAAATAGCCAGCCAGCCGATGCCGCTTCACCGGAAATGAACGAACAGTTGCTGACACATTTGCCAGCGAAGGAGCCGGCTTGGACGAAATCGAGGGAGCCGCCGAAGAGGTCGGTTTGCCGCGGGCGCGGCCGCCCGGAGAAGGCCTTCAGCCAAACGTTGACGATCAGGACCGGGCCGATCAGCAGCGAGCCTAGTGCGATCTTGAGATTTCTTGCTCTGAGGCTGTTGAAGGTTGCTCCATGCTGTTGCCAGCATTTGAACAGCATCCAGACGAGAACGAATGCGACAATAAACGGCAGATCGAGAAACGCTTCCCGAAGCAGACGTAAGGTTCGATCGTTGCTGTAGGGGAAAAATCCGCAGATTTGCTCGGGTTTCGGCGAAACCAGACATTGCGTCGGTGCGAAGAACAACTTCGCGACCGCAAGGTCAATTTGTGGAAAGAGCGAAAACAAGCCCAACAGACCCCACCAGAAGCAAAAAAGGCTGATGAAGGCGTCGCCGGCGTTGCGTGGGCGCAGAACTTTGGAAAAACGATCGTCGCGGTTCGGGCCGTTGGAGTCTGTGTTCAAGGTTGCCCTTCGCAGCAAAAACTAATGTCGCCGGGCTCCGCGAAATGCCAGCGTTGCCATTTTAGCGTCATTGAATGACAGGAAATTTGCGGCCGTCAATCCGCTTCCTCAGGGAATGCGCCGCCAATCGCTTGTATTCCCTAATGAAACCTTCAATGATGGTTGTAGGAAAATTCACCTGATTAACATGCGTGATTAGTGGAGCAGAGATGTCTGTGAAATTCGAGATTTCCTTCGCCAAGTCGGCTCGCCTCAGCGGTGGCCTGGCTATCCTTCTGAAAGGTACGGATGGAGACTTGCCCGCAGGCGCTGAGAGCGCCGATCCGGCCAATGTTTTCACCAGAGCCGCGCCGGTATCCGGCTTCAAGGGCAAGGCGTTGACCAGCCTGGATATTATCGCTCCCGAAGGCGCGCCCGTCGACCGGATCATCGTTATCGGCACAGGTAAGGCGAAGGATATCAGCGCCCATGATTGGCTGAAGCTAGGCGGCAGCGCCGCCGCGAAGATTCGCAATGTCGAGAAAGTTGCCATTTTCGTCGATGCGCATGGTGTCGATGTCGGCGCCAAGCAGGCCGCGGATTTTGCCTTGGGCATGCTGCTGCGCGCCTATAGCTTCGATACCTATAAGACGAAGAAGAACGATGACGAGGAAAAGGGCAACGCCCGCAAGGCTGTGAAGGTCACTATCGTTACCCAGGACGCGGCTTCCGCCAAGAAGCTTTTCGCAGCGTCCGAGGCCATCGCCGGCGGTGTGATCCTTGCGCGCGATCTCGTCAACGAACCGCCGAACATTCTCGGACCGGTCGAATTCGCAGCCAAGGCCAAGGAGTTGGAGAAGCTCGGCGTCGAGGTCGAAATCCTGACGGAGCGGGAGATGCGCCGGCTTGGAATGGGCGCACTGCTCGGCGTGGCGCAAGGTTCCGCCCGCCCGCCGCGTCTGGTGATCATGCAATGGAAGGGCGGCAAGGGGAAAGACAAGCCGATCGCCTTCGTCGGCAAGGGCGTCGTGTTCGACACTGGCGGCATTTCCATCAAGCCCGCAGCCGGCATGGAAGAAATGAAGGGTGACATGGGCGGCGCGGCTGCCGTCACCGGCCTCATGCACACGCTTGCGGCTCGTGGCGCGAAAGTGAACGCCATCGGCGTCATCGGCCTGGTCGAGAATATGCCAGACGGCAATGCGCAGCGCCCGGGCGATATCGTCACTTCAATGTCCGGCCAAACGATCGAAATCATCAATACGGATGCCGAGGGCCGGCTCGTTCTCTGCGACGCGCTCTGGTACACGAATGATCGCTTCAAGCCGCAGTTCATGATCAATCTGGCGACGCTGACCGGCGCCATCCTTGTTGCTCTCGGCAATTTGCAGGCCGGCCTCTTCAGCAACGACGACACACTGGCAGGCGAGCTGACGGCCGCAGGCCTTGTCACCGACGAGCGCTTGTGGCGCATGCCGCTCGGCAAGGACTACGACAAGATCATCGACAGCAAGTTTGCCGATATGAAGAACTCGGGTGGCCGATATGCGGGTTCGATCACCGCCGCCCAGTTCCTCAAGCGTTTCGTCGGGGAAACGCCATGGGCGCATCTGGATATCGCCGGTACAGCGATGGGCTCGGTTCAGGATGAAATCAACCAATCATGGGGTTCCGGCTTCGGCGTGCGCTTGCTCGACGAATTGGTTCGGGCCAACTACGAATCGTGACCTGCCGGGCTTTGTAAGATAGAAGGGGCCGCATGACAGACGTACTCTTCTATCATCTGACAGAATCGAAACTCGAGGATGCCCTGCCGCCGCTTCTCGACAAAAGCGTCGAGCGCGGCTGGCAGGTCGCCGTTCAGTTGCGCGAGCCCGCGCGGCGCGATCTTCTCGATACCCATCTCTGGACATATCGTGAGGATAGTTTCCTGCCGCATGGCACCGACGCAGAGGAGACGGCAGGCCGCCAGCCGGTTTTGCTGACGGTTTCGCCCGACAATATAAATGGCGCCACCGTGCGCTTCTTCATCGATGGCGCCGAAGTCACGGATGTCGGAGCTTATCAGCGCGTCGTGCTGATGTTCGACGGCTATGATCAGGAGCAGCTGGAAAGCGCGCGGTCCCAGTGGAAGCGCCTGAAAGGCGAAGGACATAACCTCACCTACTGGCAGCAGACGCAGGATGGCCGCTGGGAAAAGAAAGCTTGAGTGCATCCCGTCGTCTGGCGGGGAGTTGCTCTATTCGCCTTCTGAAAGGATCTTCTGAATAAAGTCCTTTTTCGCAGCAGTGTAGGCCGCGCGATCATTGGCGTATTTCGCCGCAAGCTCGACTTTTAGCGCCTCATAGGCATGTGCCAGCTCCGGTTCCCTGCGCATTCGGTCGCGAAACATGAGGAAATTGCGCCAGGTCGGTCCACCATATTCGACGACATGGACCAGATGCGTGCGGGTGTCCCCTGCAATGTCGCGGCCGAAAATATGGTCGTCGGGAACGATATTGCTGCCGGCGTAGACATAACCGATGGATGCCATCGGTTCGATGCAGGCGAGGCCGTCGTCGAAGCGTCGCACTCCCACCGCAATGTCGATGATCGGCTTGGCTTTGATCTCTGGAATGGAGGTGCTGCCGAAATGCTGGACATCGACGGCAAGTTCGCCGAGCGCGCGGCGGATGGCGGCCTCTTCCAGCAAATAAGCCTCGTGCCAACTTTGATTTGGCTCGGCCAGTCGGACGGATTTATGACCGACGCCGAGCCCGAAGGATTGTTCATGTTCCGATGCCATAGGCATCATCTCCGATGAGGACGATACGCTACGCTAGCACGTTGCGGATCGTATTGTCTTCACCGGGAAATGTGTATCAATCGTAAAATGCTTCGACGAATTTACGCTTGCCGAGCATGAAGGCGTCGGCGACATGACGCAGCGGCGAGACGTCGACGTCCGAAGTTCCGGCTTTGACGATTTCGGCAAAACGGCGGTAGAGCGATGGATATTCGGCTTCCGGCGCCGAGAAGGTCTGTTCGCCGTTGACGGAAAGCTTGGAGCCGCCATCGGCCAGAACCATCTGGCCCGCTGCCGTCTCGGCGACGATGTCCCAGCTCTGCTTGCCGGTCTGGCGCCAGTCGAATTCGGCATGGACCGGAAGGCCAGCGCCGCTCTTGAAATGCAGGTCCGCAGCGATCGGCGAATCGCGGTTCTCAGGGAATTCCAGTGTCGCGCCGGTCAGGAAAAGCGGCGGCAGGATATGGGTGACGATCGACAAGGCGTTGATGCCGGGATCGAAAACGCCGAGGCCGCCGGCCTGCCAGATCCATTCCTGGTTCGGATGCCAATGGCGGACATCTTCCTTCCAGATCACATGAGCGCTGTGGATGGTCGTTCCGGCAAGGAAGGATTTGGCCGCTTCCACTGCAGGCGCATAGCGCGAATGCCAGCTTGCAAAAAGTGAGACACCCTTAGCCTTCGCCAGGTTCTCAAGATCGGTCACTTCGCTCAGGGTTGCGCCCGGCGGCTTTTCCAGAAAGACATGCTTGCCGGCGGAAAGCGCCTTGTAGGCAGCTTCGTAGCGATATTGCGGCGGCATGCAGAGCGATACGGCATCGATCTCGGGCACGGCGTCGAGCATGGCCTCGATGGTCGTGAACGACGGAATACCCTCAACCGTACCATGGCGGCTTGCCGTGGCAATCAGTTCGAAATCTGCATTGTTCGCGATGGAGGGAAGATGCTGGTCGCGGACGATCTTGCCGACGCCGACAATAGCGAGCTTGATGGTGGGCATGGTGTCTCTCGATTAGTATGATTATTTATCTGATCTTTATCAGAATGCTGTCGGCGAGCAAGGGCGGTTGATGGCGATGGGCGGCTTGTCCGCGCGCCGCCCCGGGCAACCATGCCCTTCGTCGGGTTTCCGGCGCACGTAAAGGAGCGCCAAAAGATAAGTCAGGCACCCTTTGCCTTCACGATCGTCTCTCGCAGGAAGCTGTATCCGAATGCCGTGCGCGCCGCCAATTCGGTCGAAGCGCCATCTCCGCCATGGCCGCCCGAGTCGAATTCGCGGAAGAGCGGATGATGCCCGAGCTCCTCAAGCCGCGCGGCAAACCGTCGTGCATGGGACGGATGCACCCTATCGTCGTTGCTCGAGCTTTCAATATAGATCGGCGGATAGCTGACTTCCGAGGCCGGCTTGATGTTGTGCAGCGGGGAATAGGACCGCAAATAGTCAAGATCGGCCGCATCGTCGGGATTGCCGTATTCGTCGATCCAGGCTTTGCCGGCAGGGAAAGTATGGAAGCGTGTCATGTCGAGCACGGGCACCTGGCACCAGATGGCGCCGAAATCCTTCGGATAGCGCGTCGCCATGACGCCGGTCAGCAAACCGCCATTGCTGCCGCCATTTCCGGCGATTCGGGACGGTGTGGTGAAGCCGCGCGCAACGAGATCGCGGGCAACGGCGGCAAAATCCGCAAAAGCCTTGTGGCGGCCGTGTCCTTTGGCCGTGCGATGCCAGTTCGGACCGAATTCGCCGCCGCCGCGAATATAGGCCATGACATAGGCGTTGCCCTGTTCCAGCCAGCGGCCGATGACGCCGGAATAATATGGCCCGAGCGAAACGTCGAAGCCGCCATAGCCATACAGCAGCACCGGCAGTTCGCCCTTGGTCCAGCTTTTCGGCAGTGCGATATGATAGGGCACTTTCGTGCCGTCTTCGGAGGTGGCTTCCAACAGGAAGGATGTCATGCCGTCGCTGTCGAAATAGCTGGGCGCGCTCGCGATGAGCTTGAGTTCCAATGGCTCCTGGCGATTGCTGAGGTTCAGATGATAGCAGGATGGCTTCTGCACAAAGCCCGAGCCGTAGACCTGCAGCGTGTCGTCTCCGAGATGCAGATCCGAATAGAGTGCCTGGAAGGACACGGTCTGGACATCCGCGGGCAGCGCGATTTCCTGAACTTCAGCATCCGGCCTGGTCAGGTCCAGAACGAAAAGATGCGGCTCCATATTGTCGGAGACAACGAAGACACACCATTCGCGCATGAGCAGGAATTGCGAAACCGATTGCCGCTCGCCGGGTGAGAACAGGATGCGTGGCGTCCCGGTCTCGCCCGGCTCAAGCGGCAGAGGTTGCAGCGCCAGGCTCCCGGCGGGTATCCGTTGGTCGGTCTTGGCAAGCCAGATGAGATGGGAGTGGTTGAAGCCGAAGTCGATATCCTCAGGCAGATCGATCTTACGCAATGAGCCGTCCCGATCTTCGATAAACACACTGCAACTGCTGATCTCGTGGCTGGCGGTGAAGATGCGGATCTGCCGGGCAGCGGCTTCAGTCGCCAGACCTGCCAGCACCGGGTCGGAGACCGCGCAGGAGCCATAGATGTCGCTATCGGCTGCAGCGTAGAGAACAGGCGCGTCAGCGGGGGCTTGTCCGCGCTTTAGACGGCGGCCGACGCGCGGCCAACCGGAGCGCGTCGAGGATCCGCGGTCGATCGAGCCGAAATAGGCGATTTCGTCGCGGCTCAGCCATGTTGCGTGGCTCCGCACCGCCGGCGTATCGAAGCCGCCTTCGACGACGCTCTTCGCTTCGCAGTCGAATTCGAGCATGCGGATGGGATCGGAGCCGCCGTCGGAAAGGCAGATCAGCACCCGTGTCGGCTCCCAGGGGCAGGTGAGCGCGCCACGCCAGAGCCAAAGCTTGTTTTCCTTTGCGCAGAAGGCGTCGAGATCGAAGATCGGCTCCCAGGGAGCATCGGGCAGGGGAGCGAGATTGGCCGGCAGTCGATACCAACGTCCTAGCGGATGATCGGCGCTGCGATGGAAATCGAACAGCCAGTTACCGCGCCGGGTCGTCGCGATCAGCCGGTCCTCACGCTCGATCATCGCCTTGATGGCGTCGCGATCCGCCTCGAACTCCGGTGTCGTCAGAAGCCGCTCGGATTCGGCATCCTTTGCGGCAACGAATTGCAGGGTTCGCGGATCGTCGTCATGTTCAAGGTGGAGGTGCATCGAGGCTCGCCATTCCATTTTTGGTGGTGATCGCCTTCAACCAAATCAAACAATAGCCGCGGAAGCAACCGTGCTTCCGCGGCTATATCATCCTGCGAATCTTTAGCGGCGATTTGCCTCAACGCACCATCGAGGTTTGGGCCTGGGCGACAAGGTTGGTTGCCGGGGTCGAGTTGCGCTTGTATTTCAGCGTAACGACCTTGTAGCCTTCTTTCTCCAAACGGGTCAGGAGGGCTGGAAGCATCCGGACGGTGCGCTGATGAATGTCGTGCATGAGTACGATGCCGCGGCCGCGCTGATGAAGCTGCTTCATGGTGCGCTCCACCACAGCGGCTGGTGTCGAGGTGAAGTAATCCTTGCTGTCGATATCCACGTCCATGACGATCATGTCGCGCGCGGCGATAGCGCTGCGCAGGCGCTTGGAGTCGGCGAGATAGGGGAAGCGGAAGAACGGCACGTCCGTGCCGATAGCCTTGGTGACTGCATCCTTGCCGCGGGCGATTTCGGTCATGGCTGCGTCGAAGGTCATCTTGTCGAGATCGGGGTGGCGGAAGGTATGGCTGCCGATGGCATCGCCATGCGCCAGCACCTCGCGCGCGGTCGCCGGGTGCGCCTGCGCCATTTCACCGACCATCATGAAGGCTGCCTTGACGCCGAACTTGTCGAGCGTTGCGAGAATGCGGTCCGTCTTGCCGGGAGCAGGGCCATCGTCGAAGGTCAGAATGACCTCCTTGTCGGCAAGCCTGATGTCTTTGAGTGAAGCGACTTCCAGCGTTCGGCCAGCAAGGCTGTGCGGACCGTTCAGACCTTCCAGATCGCGCGTCTCCAGGTCGGCCATGAGCCACTTCTTGGGCTCCATGTCGACAGGATCGTTGGCTTTCAGCGGCTTGTGACGCGATTCCTCGGCTGCGTAACCGGTTTTGAGCGAAGCGTCGCTGGCCGGTTTCGAGGCGCATCCTCCCAATGCCAGGGACACGGCCAGGCCAGCCAAAAAAACACGGTAGTTCATGGGAATCGCTCAACACTTATTGTCAATGAAGGTTGAGCGCACTTTCCGTAATTATGGTTAATGATCGGTTAGGATCTGTCCCGAAACGGTTAAGAATTCCCCGAGATCAGCCGGCCATTGCGCTTTCGTATTCCGACGAAAGTTCCAGCCATTGTTCTTCGGCAGCTGCGAGTTTATCGGCGGCATCGGAGCGCTGCTTTGCCTTCTCCGCAGCCTTGGCGGGCGCCTTTTCGTAAAGGGCAGGGTCCGCAAGTTCTGCATCAAGTGCCTGAATCAGTTTTTCAAGCTTGCCGGTCAAGGATTCGATTTCGTTGATCTTTTTCTTGAGCGGTGCGAGCGAGGCGCGGCGGTCGGCATTGAGCTTGCGCTGATCCGCCTTGGAAACGGAATCGTCGCCGCCGTTTGCCTTGGCCTTGTCATCCCTTGGCTTCGGGCTGGCAACGACCAGACTGCGATAGTCTTCGAGGTCGCCATCGAAATTCGAGACCGTGCCATCGCGCACCAGCCACAGCCGGTCGACCGTCGCCTCGATCAGATGGCGATCGTGCGAGATGAGAATGACCGCGCCAGAATAGTCATTCAGCGCCTGGATCAGCGCATTGCGGCTGTCGATATCGAGATGGTTTGTCGGTTCGTCGAGGATCAAAAGGTTCGGCGCGTCGAAGGCGGCAAGGCCCATCAGCAGACGAGCCTTCTCACCACCCGAGAGATCCTTGACCTGCGTGTCCATCTTCTCGGTCGCCAGGCCCATCTGCGCGACGCGAGCGCGTACCTTCGCCTCCGGCGTTTCAGGCATGCGACGGCGCACATGCTCGACCGCGGTCTGATTGGGAATGAGGTCGTCGAGTTGATGCTGGGCGAAGAAGCCGATCTTCAGGTTCGGCGCCAGCCTGACGTCACCACTTTCAGCATCAAGCCGGCCGGAAATGAACTTCGCGAAGGTCGACTTGCCGTTGCCGTTCGAACCGAGCAGGGCAATGCGGTCGTCGGCGTCGATGCGCAGGTTCAAGCGCTTCAGGATCGGCTTTTCCGGTTCATAGCCGACGGCGCCGCCGCTGATGGCGATGATGGGCGAGGCGGGCTGCTTTTCGGGCTCCGGGAAGCTGAAGCCCATCACATGGTCTTCGATGACGGCAGCAACCGTTCCCATGCGCTCCAGCGCCTTGACACGAGATTGCGCCTGCCGCGCCTTCGAGGCCTTGGCCTTGAAGCGATCGATGAAGCTCTGCAGATGCTTGCGCGCCGCGTCGTTCTTGGCTTTCGCCTTCATCTGTAGCTCGTCGGCTTCGGCCTTCTGCCGCTCGAACTGGTCATAGGAGCCGCGATAGAAGGTGAGCTTCTTCTGGTCGAGATGCACGATGGAATTGACCGCCGTGTTCAGCAGGTCGCGGTCGTGCGAGATGATGATGACCGTGTGCGGATAGCGGCGGATATAATCCTCCAGCCAGAGCGTGCCTTCGAGGTCGAGATAGTTTGTGGGTTCGTCGAGCAGCAGCAGATCCGGCTCGGAGAACAATACGGCTGCGAGCGCGACGCGCATGCGCCAACCGCCCGAGAAGGAGGAGGCCGGGCGCTTCTGCGCCTCATGGTCGAAACCGAGACCGGCAAGGATGCTGGCGGCACGCGCTTCGGCCGAATGCGCGCCGATATCGGCAAGCCGGGTCTGGATATCGGCGATGCGATGCGGATCGGTGGCGGTTTCCGCTTCCTTGAGCAGCGCCGAGCGCTCCTTGTCGGCTGCAAGCACGATATCGATCAACGGCTCCTCGGTGCCGGGTGCCTCCTGCGCGACCTGACCGATGCGGGCGTTACGCGGGATCGAGACGGAGCCGCTTTCGGCGGCGAGATCGCCGGTGATGATCCTGAAGAGCGTGGATTTACCAGCGCCGTTCTTGCCGACGAGGCCAGCCTTCGTGCCCGCCGGAAGCGTCACGCTGGCATGGTCGATGAGAAGGCGGCCGGCAATGCGGGCGGAAAGGTCTGAAATCGAAATCATGGCGCGGTTTTGGCCGAACTCGACGCCGAAGGCAAGAGTCGAAAACGCTCAGGCGATCGAGCTGCGTGCCGGCTTTTGCGGGTTGGCGCAGTTCCTGAGCCGCTCTGTCAGCTCGGTCTCATAGAGCATCAGATTGCTCAAGGATGCGTTGAGACAGTCGAGGGTGGTGCCGACGCTCGCAGATTCCTCGACCTCGCGGGCGAAGCGCTGTTTCTTCATCAGCCCTTTGGCCAGTTGATCCGCGACTTCGCGCAGCATTTCCGCTGCATCGCTTTCCGATTTCCGCGCCACCAGCCCACAATGGCTGACGAGGCGATGTTTCAGGCCGATCTCGTCGAGCCCGCTTTGCGAGGGAAGGGTCCCCAGCGCCTCAATCTCAACGGCAAGACTTCCGTCCTGGCCATAAAGCGCCTCATGAAAGAGCTGGTAGTTGCGCGGCAGGTTCTTCACCTTCAGCCGCGTCATGAAACGACCGATGACCTCGAGCTCGGTTTCCGTTTCATCGTCGTCGATAGAATATGCCGAAACGCCTGTCTGCGAGTTCTTCATGCCTGCTCATGACCATGATCTGATATATCTCGTCAATCTGCAGGCCCGCAGGTTAAGGGAACATGAACAAAATGCCCTATCCACACTGCGCCGCAACAAAATGAGGCACCTGCTCAACGCTTGGGCGAAGGCGGGAGATGGCGGCTCGCCTCAGGCTCACATCCAGCGCGTCCCCTCGCTCCGCAGGAAGTGCAGCAGGTCCAGCACCAGCGACGGCTTGCCCATGGATGTGAGGATCGTGTGGCACTGGCCACGATGATGGGTGTGGTGGTTGAACATATGGGATATCGCCGCATGGAGAGGAACGGTAATGGCGCCCGGTCGCAGGATCGAGGTGTAGGTAATGTTGACGGCCAGCGCATCGGCATCGAGGGTTTCCAACCAGGTGGCGATATTTCGATCTTCCGCCTCTCGTGCGCTGCAAAGCCCTTCGAGAGTGTCGTGCAGGACAACGTCGAGCGATGCCGGCACTCCGCCGCTGCCGTTGAAGCGGTGCATCCATAACCGGTCTGCTATCAGTAGATGATTGAGCGTTCCGTGGAGCGAGCCGAAGAAGGCGCCGCGGTCTTCGTTGAATTCGGCATCGCTAAGCTCGGTCGCGGCATTGTAGAGCTGAACATTGGCCCAGCGATTGTAGTCGGCAAGCATCCTGAAGTGTTTGAGCATGCGGCTTCTCCCTAATGGGTGCGACGATACTGTCGCAAGGTTTGCAAATAAGTCTTCGCAGTGCCACCGAGCCGATCGCGAATCGGCCGCTCCGACTGTGACAGCGGCGTGAAATTGGGCGATCCCCCTTGTTTTCGGGCTTTGAGGCAGGTAAACACCGCCCACTTTTCTCTGATTACAAGGAACGGACCCATGGCGATTGAACGTACTTTCTCGATGATTAAGCCGGATGCAACGAAGCGCAACCTGACCGGCGCCATCACCAAGGTTTTTGAAGACAACGGCCTGCGCGTCATCGCCTCCAAGCGCGTCTGGATGAGCAAGCGCGAAGCTGAAGGCTTCTACGCCGTTCACAAGGAACGTCCGTTCTTCGGCGAACTCGTTGAAGGCATGACCTCCGGCCCGACCATCGTTCAGGTCCTGGAAGGCGAGAACGCCATCCTGAAGAACCGCGAAATCATGGGCGCCACCAATCCGGCAAACGCTAACGAAGGCACGATCCGCAAGTCCTTCGCTCTGTCGATCGGCGAAAATTCCGTTCATGGTTCGGACGCCCCGGAAACAGCTGCTATCGAAATCGCTTACTGGTTCGCAGAAACCGAAATCGTCGGCTGAATCGGGCTCTCAGCTCTTGCGCTGAACGACTTGAATTGACTCAAAGAAAGCCGGGATCACATCCCGGCTTTTTTCATGCCGGGCAGGCATTATCGTGTCCATAATCGACGCTGCCGTCACCCTTGAAGACATCGGGATTGGCGGTATAGGCGGGGCCGACCACGAGCGGTTTCGTCGGTAGCACCGTCTGATCGAGGTCGGATTTGACTTCGGTCTTGAGCGTCTGGAGCGTCTTGTTGCTGGCATCCACCAGCTTGATCGAGACGGAATAGGGGTGGTCTTTGCGCACGCAGCGCAGGTCCGGGCTTTCCAGCGTGATCTTGTCCCAGAAGGAATAGATCTTCTCGTGGATGACGAGCGGATCGCCACCCGCCGGATTTTCGAATTCCGCAACAGCAATCGTGCCGTCGGGGATCGGGGCGATCTTCTTCAGCGTGATCATGTAGGTCGCGCTCGCCACGCGATAGTTGAACACGAAGATGCGGCCGGTAAGCTCGGTCGGACCCTGGTCGTCCTTCCTCTGGCAGCCGGACAGCGTTAGGCCGGCGACTATCCCCGCGCCGATGGCCGTCAGTATGATCCTTCGCATTGTCATGGCGCAGTCTCCTCCTTCTTGCGCCGGTAGTGCCGGCTGGCCTTGGCACGGTTGCCGCAGACCGCCATGTCGCACCAGGCGCGGCTCCTGTTCTTGCTGCGGTCGATAAAGAGCCAACCGCAGTTGCGGCATATCTTCATTCGGTCGGGATCCGGCATGGCGATGAGCCGCAGCGTCGAATGCACCGTCGCGGCATCGAGCCCATCGACCGGAGCTTGCTTCAAGACACGCGCCAATGCCGCGAGGAGCTCGGCAAGCAATGCGTCGGCGGCCTCGCCGAGAACGCGCGCACGGAAATAGCGGTCGATCGCCTCGCGCAGTGCTATGAACTCGGCTCTGTTCTCCCGCTGAATCGGTAGGATATCGCCGAAAAGCGCCCGTTCGGCGCAGAAGTTGGCGGCAGCTTTCGGAAAGCTGTCCATCTGTCCCGTTGCCTGGAAACGATCGGTCCGGCGTTCCTCATCGTGGCGCAAGATCACGCTGTTGGCGACATCGAGCGCAAGTGCGCCTCCGGAAAAGCGATGGGGGGTCCAGGAAAAGCTCATGGCAAAAATTATAACTGGTAAAATCAATTTTGCCAGTTACTATTTAAGCATTCCTCGGAGGGGTGGATGGCCTATCTTCTGCAGCAACTGGCGAATGCCGTTCCGCTCGCCGCGCTCTATGCGACGCTGGCTTTTGGCTATTCCATCGCATTCGGGGTCATGAAACGGGCCGACATCACCTATGGCGCGCTCTTCGCCTTTGCCGGGCAGATGCTCGTACTCTTCACCGACGTCGGCTACACGAGAATGTATCTGATCCTTCCGGCCGCCTTCGCCTTCGGTGCCCTTGTCGCCGCCGCCTACACGTTGGGCACCAGCCTCCTCGTCGGCCGCGCAATCATGCTGCCGCTGTCGCGCAAGTCGCCGAACACGATCATCGTCGCCGCGCTCGGCATGATGATCATCCTGATGGAGACGGCGCGCTTGGCTTCGAATACGCGCAGCATCTGGTTGCCACCCTTCCTGAACGAGGTGATTGTTTTCTGGGACAGTGGCGGCTTCCGGGTGACGCTGACCGTGATCCAGTTGCTGAACACGGCGGCGATGATCCTCGTCATCCTTGCCGGAGCCTATGTGCTTAAATGCACCGGCTGGGGCCGCATCTGGCGCGCCGTGACCGACGATGCGCTCGCCGCCGAGCTCTGCGGAGCAAGTTCCAGGCGGGTCTTCCTGCTGTCTTACGTCTCTTCCGCGCTTGTTGCGACGATCTGCGGCTTGTTGGCCACCTCCTACTACGGAACCATGGATTTCGGAGCAGGGCTGATGTTCGGGCTCAAGGTGCTGATGATTGCGGCGGTCGGAGGATATTCCGATCCGCTGAAGTCGGCGGGCGGTGCGGCGCTGCTTGGCTTGGGTGAGACGATGTGGGGCGCCTACGGCCCATTCCTCTGGCGTGACTTCGTCATTTTCGCGCTCTTGGTGCTGCTGCTGGTGCTCAGCCGTCGCGAAAGGGTCATACCCTAGAGCCGGATGATTTCAGGTCTGTTCGACCTGAAATCTGAATCCGCTCTAGAATCAAGGAAGTAGAGCATGATGTCGTCCGAAAACCGCCTACACTTTTCGGCATCACGCTCCGAAGACTACTTTTGGCCTGCCCACTTGGCACGTGCCGCGTCGTCGGCATCTTTGGCCGAAATCCAGCCGCCTTCCGCCCCGTCCTTGCCATGCTCCTTCTTCCAGAAGGGGGCTGAGGTTTTCAGATAGTCCATGACGAAATTGGCGCCATCGAAAGCGGCCTGCCGATGCGATGATGCTGCGATGACGAGCACGATGTTCTCACCTGGAGAAATCTTGCCATAGCGATGGATAGCCGTCAGGCCGAGAAGCGAAAAGCGCTCGATTGCAAGGCCAGCGATGCGGCCGATCTCCGCCTCCGCCATGCCGGGATAATGTTCGAGTTCCAGCGCGCCGAGCGTACCGCCTTCGTCGCGGCAGAGCCCGGAGAAGGTGACAACGGCTCCAATGTCGCTTCGCCCATCCGTCAGCCGGTCGATCTCCGTCTGAAGCTCGAAATCCTCATGCTGGACTTTGACGTATGGCGAAATCATCGCAATTTCCTTGTCGAGCTCTCAAAGAGTTTGCAGAAACTCCCAGCCCTTCGCTAGGGCTCAGGGCGTTCGTCGCTGCAATCGATTCACAGGATCGATTGCTCGGGCGTTGCCCGACCACTCCTCACCCTCCTGTCATTGGCGGGAAGAGCCCGATCTCCCGCGCGCCGGCGATGGGTTCGTCATGATCGGCGTGCTCCATATTGATGGCAACACGGATCGCTTCGGGGAATTGAAGTGCCGCCTCGTATTCTTCACCCAAGCTCTTCAAATGACTCAGAAGATCGCCGACTGTCACGACCTCGGCGGGAAGGGAGATTTCCTCTTCCGCCTTGCCGATCCGCTCACGCACCCAGGCAAAATAGACGAGTTTCGTCATTATTCCTCATCCACGACATGCTTCAGCCCGGCGCGGAAATAATCGTAGCCGGTGTAGATGGTCAGCAATGCCGCGACCCAGAGCAGCACGATGCCGATCTCCGTCGTATAGGGTAGCACCTTGTCGCCCGCCGGCCCAGCCAGCAGGAAGGCGATGGCAACGAGCTGCGCTGTCGTCTTCCATTTCGCGATGCGCGTCACGGGAACGCTGACTTTCAGCGCCGCCAGATATTCGCGCAGGCCCGAGACCAGGATTTCGCGGCAGAGGATGATGATGGCGGCCCATAGCGACCAGCCGGCGATGGTGCCGTCAGCCGCGACCAGAAGCAGGATCGCGGAAACCAGCAGCTTGTCGGCGATCGGATCCAGCATGCGGCCGATGTTTGAAGTCTGATTCCAGATGCGCGCGAGATAGCCGTCGAGAAAATCCGTAAGCGAGGCGATGACGAAGATCCACAGCGCCACCCAACGCGCGAAATCGGACCCTTCCAGCTTGCCTTCGACGAAGAAGCACAGAACGATCAGAGGGAC